>CAVKEB010000036.1:0-21567 GCA_963655255.1 bacterium | reverse complement strand
GCGATATCAGAGAGAATTTCGCGAAGGCGAATTCTCTCTGTATACAGAGTGCCGCCAAGCGGCACTCTAAGCAGGAGAAGATGTCATCAGACATCTTCGAGTGCAGCGGTTTTGCCGAATGTGGCAGCCGGTGCGTCAGCACCGATGCTGCAGTTTGAAAGTGACATATCAATGCCACTTTCAAACTTCCTCCACATTCAGAACATATGTTTATTATAGTCAAAAATATACGCACGGAAATGTCAAACCTTCTGATTTTCTTTTTGCTCAGGCAGTTCGACTTTTTGCAGGGACAGTCATTGTTTCCCCTTGAAGGTCCGGACCCGAAGCCTTTTCCCATCTGTCGTAAAAGTCAGTTCGCCGCCGTATCTCGTGTCGTAAATCCGCTGCACGCCGGCTTCCTGCAGGCGCTCCAATGTCTCTTGATGCGGATGGCCATACCGGTTGTCCTCTCCACAGGAAACATATGCATACACAGGCCGGAAGGTCTGCAGGAAGTCTTCGCTGGTAGCTCCCCGGGAGCCGTGGTGAGCAACATGGAGCAGAGTAACAGGTATCTTCGTTTCCGCATTTTCTTCCATGCCTGCCTCTTCTTCCACTCTTTCTTCCGCTTCTGTCACCGCACTTTCTTCCGTTCTTCCATCCGGTTCTGCCATCCTGCCTTCTTTCGCTGTGCCTGCCACCATGTTTTCTGTCTGTTCTTTCTTCTGTCTCTCTGTCCGGACATACTGCAGCAGCCGCTCCTCCCCCGCGCCTTCCAGGTCTCCGTTCAGAAGGCAGCTGAAATCCCCGTAGGTCAGGTACAGCGTCACTGAGCGCTCGTTGGCCTCCGCATAGCCGCTGTTCTCCTCCGGATGCAGGCATTCCATCCGAAGCTTTCCCCGCTCCAGAAGATCTCCCTCCTTCAGATAGCGGACCGGAACGCCGTGTTCTGATGCCAGCTCCTCCATTTTCCGGTACCCGTCTGTCTTCTCCTCCGCGCGGACGGAAGGAAGGAGCAGGAGCCCGATTTCCACCGCTCCGTTCTCTCCTTCGTTCTGCAGGAGCTCCTCCAGTCCGTTCCTGTGATCCTCATCCTCATGAGTCAGAATACAGCAGTCCAGCCTCCTTACGCCGTAGTAATGAAGCAGTGGTAAAATCTGATATTCCGCAACATCCTGTTTGTCCGTACTCCCGCCATCCATCCAGATGTTGACGCCGTCCGCCTGAATCAAAATCCCGTCTCCCTGCCCCACATCCACAGCGTGAAGCGAAAATCCCGGCCGGATGCGTATAAGGAGAACCAGAAGGGCCGCCGCGGTCAGGGCGATGCGCAGGCCTTCCCGCCTCCAAATACGCTGCTTTGCCGCTTCCTCCGGCGTTTTCTCATCGGCTTCTTGCGGACGGCTCTTTCTTCCTCTTTGGATTTTCTCACACTCTGTCCTTGAAAAGAGTTCTGATCCTGTTTGCAAATTTTTATCCGCTGCACCTGAGAATGATTTCGTTTTCTTTCGAAATTTTCCGGCTTTCTTCCGCATTTTTCCGCACAGCGTTCCCAGAGGCTTCCACAGCTTCGCCCCCTCCTTCAGAGACGCAGTCAGCGCAAGAATTCCGAGATACACGGCGGTCTGCACGCCGGACGGGGCCCCGAGAACCATCTCCTGCCCCGGCACATTCTGCGCGGTTTTGCAGAGAATTTCATAGAAAACAAGGATTCCGGCCGGAACCGCCCCTGCCACTTTCCCCAGGACGGGACTGACCAGTCCGAGCGCCAGCGTCAGAAATCCGCCCGCCATGACCGCGCTCATGAGAGGAATCACCAGAAGATTCAAAGCGATGGAAAGAATCGGAAAGGTGCCGTAACCGGTAAGATGCACCGGCAGAACTGCCAGTGAGACAGAAAGGCCTTTCATCGGCCGTGTTTCATAGGATGGCATCAGAAGCGCAATTCCAAGAACCGCGCCGAATGAGAAAAGAAACCCGGAATACCGCAGAAGGAGCGGCTCCCGAATCAGGAGAAGCACACCGGCGATGCTGACGGCGGTCAGAAGATCATAGGTCCGGTGCGCGAGCTTTGCCAGCATGCGAAGGAGGAACATCATGGCAGCCCGGCGGGACGATGCGCTCATTCCGGTCATCTGTCCGTACAGGAGGATCACCGCCATGGCCGAAACCGCCGCCGTTCCGTTTCCTGCCCGCAATTTTCGAAGGAGCCGGAAAACGCCCATCCCGATCATCAGAATATGAAGGCCCGAAATGGCGAGGATGTGGACAATTCCGGCTCCCTGATACAGTTCTTTCAGTTCCGGATCCAGTCCGCCTTTTTCCCCGAGGAGCATCGCCTTCATGATCTCCGCGCTCTGCCCTGGAAGACACTCTGTAAGTACCGCCGACATCCGCCGACGCGCGCGGTGGAGCAGTTCCTCCGTTCCAAAACGAAGGCTCCCGGGCGAGAGGCTTCTTTCCGGCGGTTCTGCCGCCTGAAGCCCTGCTCCTGTCAGCTGCGCCTCGCACCCGAGAATCCGATAATAGAGCCGGCTGTCGAATTCCCCCGCATTGGATGCCTGCCGGAAAATGCGGAATTTTCCTGTCACGGTGATCCTGCTGCCGATCGGGAGCCGCTCGTCCAGCTCCTTTGCATTTTCCGTACTCCCGTCTCCCATCCGGCACAGAAGTTTCCGTGGGAGATGCAGTGATTTCTTGTCCGCGGCATCCGCATCCATTTCCCCCGGGTCCTCTTTTCCTCCTGCTTTTCCGGATGTCTCCGATATCAGGGGATCCTGCAGCTCCACCAGGAGCTTTACTTCTCCGTTTTCATTGGTCTGATATTCTCTGGATACAACAACGCCCTCTGCCCACACGCTTTTCTTATTCCAGTCCGGATAGGTTTCCGGCTCCCATGGCATAAACTGCAGAAGAATCCACACAGAAATGGTATAGACAAGGGCGGCCACGCAAAGCGGTCTTCGCATGATTTCCCCCTTCAGAATGACAGAGCCTCCCGTTTTCTGATACGCCACCAGGATGCGGAAGGCTCCTTTTATTGGCCCCCGCCCCATTTTTGCCCGGTCACACCTGACCACCAGGATGCGGAAGGTCCCTTTTTTATTTGTTCTCGTTTTCTCTTACGATGGAACGATTCTGCTCGAACGCAGAAGAAAGACTGGTTTCCATAAAAGATTTGTTGGCTTTTCCGTCAATGGTGATCTGAACCGAGCTCACAGAAGGGAGCTCCGTCAGGGAATTGACAAGAGAATAGATTGCGACCTGAGTCGTGACATTGTAGGGTTCTGTCAGGAACGCCTGATCCAGGTTGACATAGCACACGCCGTCCCTCGTCGTGACAGAAAGGATCTTGGCCGCCGGATTCAGCGTCGGAAAAACCACGTCCGAATTGGGTCCCTTCAGAACCTGCTCCACCACAAGGCGCTCCATGGAAATGTTGCTGTTGTAGACGACGCTCCGGTACGTGTCCACCAGCTGATCGCCGCTTTCACTGGCAAAATACAGGTGCAGGCGCACCTTTTCATAGTTCACGATTTCCTTGCCGGAATTGAAAATAAACTGATCCGAATCCATTGCGCCGACCTCGGATCCGTCCGCGTTTTTCAGCGAGTGATCCCCGCACAGGAAGGAAACCGTGTCCACGCCGTCAATCTGGCACAGTGTGTTGACCATGGCCGCGCGGGTCAGAATCTCCCGAATCTTGTCCAGCTGTTCATAATCCGACGACAGACTGACGGTCAGCGCACGGTTATGGAGCGTCGTCCCGATGACAGAGAAATTCTGGATCGGTGCAATTCTCCGAACATCCCCGGAAGGCTCCGAGAGCTGCGCCAGCATATCGTCCGCCATCTCCTGCGGGCCGAGGTCACTGACCGCCTTCCCACCCGCGGGCTCATAGTCCTGCGCACTCAGGGAGGAAAGGTCCTCATTTAGGAAATAGAGCTGATACCGGTTCTCTTCCCGGTTCTCCGAAGCGCAGCCGGACAGGCCGACGCAGACCACCAACATCGCGCAGAGGCAGCATACACGGATAAGATATGAAATTTTAGCGTTTCTGATCTGCATGCTCCGTTTGCACCGCCTTCGTGTCACGGACACTTTTGCCCGCCGGGAATATCCCCTTTGCGTCACGGACAATTTTACCCGCCGGGAATGTCCCCTTTGTGTCACGGACACTTTTGCCTTCCGGGAATGACTCCTTCGCGTCACGGACAATTTTACCCGCCGGGAATGTCTCCTTCGCGTCGGGATTTTCAATGAAATTCAAGGGGATAGACACCGTGAAGGTCGTCCACGCATTCTCCTCGGAATCGACACGGATGGTTCCGCGGTGCAGAAGGACGGCGCTGCGCACAATCGAAAGGCCCAGCCCGGTTCCTCCGATTTCACGGGATCTCGACTGATCCACCCGGTAGAAGCGGTCGAAGATCTTCGCCTGCGCCTCCTTCGGGATGCCGATTCCGGTATCCTGCACCTCCACGGTGAAGTTCTTGCCGTCCGAATCCAGACGGACCGTCACCTTCCCATGCTCACGGTTGTACTTCACCGCGTTTTCAATCAGGTTGGTGAGAATCATCACCATCTTGACCTCGTCCACCTCCGCGCGGATCTCGCGCTCACTGACGAGAAGGAGCTCCACATCTTTTTTCTGCGCAAGAGGCCGGACGCGTTTGAGAACATTCTCCGTCAGGGCGTTGATGTCGATGGAAGCGATGTTCATTGCAATCTGCTTCCGGTCCATCCGCGCCAGATTCAGAAGCTCTTCAATCATCTGATTCTCGCGGTCCAGCTCACCGTCGATGTCCTGCAGGAACTCCCGGTACATCTCCGGCGGCACATCCTCTCCCATCTGGAGAAGCGAGTCCGCGAGCACCTTCATGCTGGTCATCGGCGTCTTCAGCTCATGGGAGACATTCGAGACGAATTCCTGCCGCGATTCATCCAGAACGCGCATTCTCGCGATGACATCGTTGAAGGCGCTGACAATGTTCTCCGTCTCCAGATAGTCGCTGACCTGCACGCTGGACGAGGTGTAACCGGCCTGTACGTCCCGGAAGGCCTTCGTCAGCTTCTCAAAGGGGCGCACGAGGAACGCCGCCGCCAGAACGGCCACGGAAAACGTCACCACCACCATGAACAGCATCAGAAGGTTTGCACGCCTGCCCAGGACCTCCAGCGTCGCCGCAATGGAATCCGTGGACACGCTGGCCAGAAGGACACCGGAGACTTCCTCTTCCGAGGCACTGCTCCCTCCGGAGTAGTCCTGATTCTCCAGCGATTTGGTCTCGCTGATCGGCATGATGACCTCCAGATACCGGTCGGTCTTCACGTAGCGCGCCGAAATCGCGCTGCTCCCGTTCTGAAGGCACCGCACCACATCCCCGGAAACCACCGTCTTGCCTGTGGACATCTCGTAGGTGTCCTTGATCACCTTGAGATTCCCGTCAATCACCAGCACCCGCCCGTCATAGAAGGACGAAAACTGCTCCAGCTCCGCATCCACAATCGGCGAGGACGGATCCTGCAGATACTGATAGTTCAGCAGATGATTCGCCAGAATCCGCAGCTGTGTCTCCACCTCGCTGGTCCGGATATTGACCACTCGCGTCTCGTAATTTGAGAGGATCGTGCCGCGCATGGCAAAACACGGAATCACCCCCAGAACGAACAGGATCAGGAAAATCCGAAGCCGGAGGCTTTTAAGGAACGGGAAACGATGGTACAGGATATGAAATTTCTTATTTTTCCGGTCCCTGATAATAATAGCCAACACCCCACTTGGTCTGCACGTACCGCGGCTCGGACGGGTTCGGCTCGATCTTCTCGCGCAGTCTTCTCACGTGAACATCCACGGTCCGCTCGTCGCCCGGATAGTCTCTTCCCCAAATCAGCTGCAGGAGCTTCGCCCTCCCGTAGACCTTTCCGGAATTGGCGACCAGGAATTCCAGGAGTTCGAACTCCTTGCCGGTCAGATTGATCTCTTTGCCGCAGACCTGCACCCGCCGGTTGTCCCTGTCAATCCGAAGGTCCCCGCTGACGAGAACGCTCCCGTTCCCGCCGTCCTTCGAGGAGGTTCTGGTCCTCCTAAGAATCGCCTTGATCCTCGCCTTCACTTCCAGAATGTTGAACGGCTTCGTGATATAATCGTCCGCTCCGTATTCCAGTCCCAGGATCTTGTCCATGTCCTCGCCCTTGGCGGTCAGCATGATGATCGGCACATCCGAAAACTCACGGATCTGACGGCAGACGTCCATGCCGTTCATCACCGGGAGCATCAAATCCAGAAGAATGATGTCGTACCGGTTCTTCCTCGCCTTCTCCAGTGCCTCGCCGCCGTCATAGGCGGTATCCACTTCATAGTCATCCTTCTCCAGACTGAACCGGATTCCCTTTACGATCAGTTTCTCATCATCCACAACCAGCACTCTGGATGCCATTTTTATACCTCGCTAACTGTCAAAGCTTCGTCGTCTACGGACTGTCCGCCGTAATCTGATCCTTCAGCTTCTCGTATGTGGCATCGCCGATGCCGGAAACCTTCTTCAGATCCTCTGTTGTTGCAAAAAAGCCATGCTCCTGCCGGTACGCAAGGATGGCTGCCGCCTTGCTCTCTCCGATTCCCCGGAGCGACATCAGCTCCTGCTGCGTGGCCGTATTCAGATTGATTCTCACAGACCCGGTGCCGGAAAGCCCGGTATCTTCCGGCTCTTTTGCCGCATTTGCCGAAGAGCTGACCCCTGCGTGCAGGACGCCTTCCGCTTCTCCCGATTCCGTGGCCTTTTCCTTCTCTTCCTGCGTCCGGATGTAAATCTGATCCTGATCAGAAAGCTTCAGTGCCTGATTGACACAGGTTTCGTCCGCATCAAGAGTCAGGCCGCCTGCTGCCGCAATGGCATCGCAGACCCGCGCACCCTCCGGAAAAGAGTAGACACCCGACCTCTCCACCGCGCCGCAGACATACACATACACGGCCTCCTGCGGACCGCTGCCAGTTCCCGTGGCGGCCGTCTCACGCCCCGGATCCTCCGGGCTTTCTCCCTCGGCGTCAGAGGAACTATCCTGTTCTGCGGCACCGGCATTCTCCTGCCCCGCCATGGCACTCTCCGAAGCCGCATCTCTCCCTCCGGAAAAAGAATTTTCTTTCGTTTTCTCCGTTTCCTCTGTTCCGGCCACGGCCGGTTCTGCGGATGCCCCGGATGTCCGGAGCGTCAGAACTTCCCCCCTCCCGCAGGCAGCCGTCAGGAAATTGATTCCCGCCACCAGCAGCACGAAGAATACCGCTCTCCGAAGCTTCCTCTGCCGCCGGAACCACCGGAAGCACACGCGCATGCCCCGCAGTCTTTGTTTGATTGTTTTCTTCAACATGACCTCCCAGTCCGCCGCAGCTGTCTGCGGCTTCTCCGGGTCCCCGCCATGCAGGAGTATTGTAACACAGGCCGGTGCCTTCCACGGCACATTTTTATACCTCGCTGAGGCAAAATCTGCGAAGGTAGTTTTGCCGAATGCGGCAGCCGGTGCTTCAGCACCGATGCTGCAGTTTGAAAGTGACATATCGATGTCACTTTCAAACTTATGCCTTGCTGGGACATTTTGTAAACTTCCGGGCGCCTTCGTGACCGCCCGTTGTCAGGTATTGGAAAAGAAGACGCCGTTCCTCCAATGATGGCATACTGTTCTTCGCTGCCCTTGAACCATTCCTTAAAGCTGTCAATTCCTGTAACCATCCAGTTTCCTCCACAGTTCATTCAACATTTCTTCTACTGCTTCCTCAACTCGTTCATCCGCATCTTCTCTTAATGCCAATGCCAGTGAAAGTTCATCTACCATATTTCGCGTAGACAATTTCCTGGGGTTATATCTCCACATTTCTATGGCCGCCTGCATCTGTGAATCCTGCAGACTGTATGTCATAACATCTTTCCATTGCGAGATTTTTCCCGCTGCATAGCATTTGACATTCGGTGCATTCAGCATAGAATATTCCGCCAATGCCGAGTATCCGCTTTCCAGTAAGTCTGTCCCAACAAACTTTTTTGGAATATAGACGGTTCGTTTTATCGGATTCAACAACTTGCTCTCAGCTTTCTGAAACAGGGTTTTCGGGGAATTCTCAGAGAACAGAATCCTTTGCACCCCCAGTTTCCTGATATGCAGCAATCCCATTTCTTCAAGCTGTCGCGATGCTCTCGATATCGAAGTTGGTGTCAATTCCAGCTCCTTCGCAGCCCGGCTTGTGGACAGTTCACGTGCGCCCTCATAAATAAAGTGCAGCAGAAGCATTTGTGCGGATGGAAGCATTTCTCTCCCTGGCTGTTTTTCTGCATTGCATCGCTCCTGCAAATACAAGGCCATAAATGGCAGATAAATTTGCCTTTTCTCTACAATAAAGGGGATTTTTTCACGAATTAAATATTCTTTCTGTCGAAAGGTGACTTCTCTCAGAATCAGAACAACAGGAAAATTTGCATTCTGCTGTATCCGCGCAATATGCTTTTTCAGCGCTTCAATTTGCTCCGGCTCTGTTTTCGGATAAAGAAAAATCGCCCGCTGTCCATCCATAGATACCATCTGTAGACGATACCTTGTGGCTATAAAATTGGGCAAATGCTTAAACTCAACATTCTCATAGACCACTTTAATCCCAAGGACTTTGTCGAGATATTCCATATGTTCTCTCCTGTCTCAACTCTTTTTATGCATTATAACTCTTTTTGAGTTAAGATTCAGCATTAGAGTTAAGAATATCTGTAAATCAGCTCTACCACTGGCATTTTGTTTTACCTCTATATTCATAACATCAAAGCACAAAAAAGCCTGTAAATTCAAGACTTCCTTGAATTTACAGGCTTCTCTGATCTCTGCGGGAGATGGGACTTGAACCCACACGGCCTTGCAGTCACAAGAACCTTAATCTTGCTCGTCTACCAATTCCGACACTCCCGCGTATGAAGTTGTGGTCCGCACTCCGGAGGAGATCAAATTCTCTTCCAGTCTGGAACCGAGTGCAGAAGATGGGACTTGAACCCACACGACATTGCTGCCACAGGCACCTGAAGCCTGCGCGTCTACCAATTCCGCCACTTCTGCAAGCAAGAAATATTGTATGTGTTTTTCCTTTCGAAGTCAACACATTTTCGCATTTCCTGCGTTTTCATAAACTTTATTTTGCTATCTGACTATTTTGTAATCATTCAGCACATGCTGATTTCAAAAATAAATTGACCGCTTGCGGGCACATTTACGATTGAAATCAGCATGCGGCCAAGGCCGTGAGGAGAAATCCGCGCAGGCGGTTTCTCCGATACGCGAAGTGAATTGCGAAGCGATTCACTTCAAACAGGAGAAGATACCATCGGGTATCTTCGAGTGTCAACCGCTGGCCGACAGCATCTCGAATTTCCGCAAGGAAATTCGAGATGTACTGAATCGTCACATCACCAGCGGATATTTGGCCGTGAGCTCGGCGATGATTGCCTTCGCCTTCTCGATCCCGGCCTCTCTTTCTTTGATCACAATGGAAATGGCCTCTGCAATCCGGTCCATATCCTCTGTATTCATTCCTCTTGTCGTGACAGCCGGTGTTCCCAGACGGATTCCGGAGGTGACAAACGGAGAACGCTTCTCGTTCGGAATGGTGTTCTTGTTGGCGGTGATGTGCGCATCGTCCAGCCACTTCTCCACTTCCTTGCCGGTCAGATCATCCTTTGTCAGGTCGATCAGCATCAGATGGTTGTCGGTTCCTCCGGATACGATGTCCACGCCGCGCTTCATGAGACCGTCCGCCAGAGCCTTGGCGTTGTCAATGATGTTCTGGGCATAAATCTTGAAGGAAGGATCCAGTGCCTCCTTGAAGCAGACCGCCTTGGCCGCGATCACATGCTCCAGCGGGCCTCCCTGAATGCCGGGGAATACGGCCTTGTTCAGCTTGAACCGGTCCGCAGCCTCCTGGCTTGCCAGGATGAGGCCTCCTCTGGGTCCGCGCAGCGTCTTGTGCGTCGTCGTGGTGACGATGTCGCACCACGGGAACGGCGACGGATGAAGTCCTGCCGCCACAAGACCCGCGATATGCGCGATATCCGCCATCAGAACAGCGCCGCAGGCATCCGCCACCTCACGGAACTTCTTGAAATCAATCGTGCGCGCATAGGCAGAGGCACCGGCAATGATCATCTTCGGCTTGCTCTCCACCGCGATTCTCATCAGCTCATCATAGTCGATGAAGCCGTTCTCATCCACGCCGTACGCCACCACATTAAAATACGAACCGGAAATATTCGCCGGTGATCCGTGCGTAAGATGACCGCCCTGTGACAGATTCATGCCCATCAGGGTGTCGCCGGGCTTCAAAACCGCGTACTCCACGGCAAGATTCGCCTCCGCGCCGGAATGCGGCTGTACATTTGCGTACGTGCAGCCGAACAGCTTCTTCGCGCGCTCAATGGCCAGCGTCTCCACTACATCCACGCACTGGCAGCCGCCGTAGTAGCGCTTTCCAGGATATCCTTCCGCGTACTTGTTGGTCAGGGGGCTCCCCATTGCCGCCATCACGGCCTTGCTGACCCAGTTCTCCGAGGCGATCAGCTCGATGTGGTCATTCTGTCTTGCCATCTCCTGTTCAATGGCTGCTGCAATTTCCGGATCTTCTTTTCTGACTTCTTCCAGTGAATACATGGCCTTTCCTTTCCTGCCGCAGTCCTCTGCGGCATATGCGGGGGTATAAAATCTCGAGTGAATTATTCATCTCCTTTGAGTTCGGACCGGATGTCCACATACGTCGGATTCGCGATGGTCTCCACCTTGACGCTGTCCTGTCCCGTCATCTGGATCAGAAGATCCTGACACAGCTGCCGGAGCTGCTCGTTCGGATCCTGTCCGTCCCAGACCTGTGCGAAGGTGTTCTCGAGCAGCATCCAGAAATTGGAAGCCGAGCGCAGCTTCGTGATCGGTGCGGAATCCGTATATGCGTCATAAAATCCGTTCATATGTTCATCGCTGAAGGTATATCCGGCGACCGCCGGTGCCTTTCCCGTCTGCTCGAAGAAATTCTCCATGCCGGAGAAGAGCAGATACTGGCAGAATGCGTTGGCCGCGTCCTGTTGGTCCGAGTAGCCGTTGACCACCAGACAGTTCGTGATGGAAAGGGTCTTCGACTTCAAATCTCCCGTCAGGTCCGGAATCCTCGTCACGCCGTAGTTCAGCGTCGTCCCGTTGTCCTTGCAGTACTTCGCGATCTTCTGCACGCAGTCCGAGGTCGCCAGGGTAAATACGACCTTCCCCGCCGCAAAATCCTGAATCACGCTGTCATAGTCATCGGAAGACGTGTCAATGGAGAAGAACTGATTCAGCTGCTGATACACCTGCAGACAGGAAATCAGCTGCTGGTTGTAGACATGAAGCTGGCTGGTGTCGTCTCCGGTCTCCCCGCCGATGTCCATATAATTTCCGAGGAAGCAGTAATTATAGAAAATATCGCTGACATCCCATTTGAGGACTGCGGATACAGCCTCCGGCGCATCGTAGTCATTGGCCAGCGTGATGACATCCACCATCGTCTTCGGAACAGTCTCTTCCAGAGTCTTCCCCGCGGCGTCCGCCATCGACTGCAGATAATCCTCATTGTAGAGGAATGCCGTCGCCTCAAAGCTCATCGGATAGGCAATCACCTTATCCTGATAGGTCACGGCATCCACAGCAGGCTGGCAGAAATAATGGTTGTCCTTAAAGTGCTCCTCATCCTGCACCTTCGTGGCAAGCCCCGTCAGCCACAGCCGCTCCAGAAGATCATTTCCCGCAATGAAAACATCCGGGTAATCCTCCCCCTGAACGGACGCGTCGTAAACCTTCTGCATATAATCCGTATCATCAATGAGCGTCGGCTCCACGCGGTAGCTGCTCTGCGAGTCCGTATACGCCACGCAGACACTGTTCAGATAGTCCGTCATCGAATCATCGGTATACCAGAGATTGATGGTCTGTTTGCGGGAAAATAAAAGCTCCGAACTGCTGCCTGCATTGCTCCCACCGCGGACCGCCACATAGACAAGCCCCAGAACAAGAGCGAGTACTGCCAGTACGGAAAGTAATCTGGTTTTTACGTTCAAATTGTTCACCTGTGCCGCGTTCCCCGCGGCCTTCCGGAAGAAGGCCGCAGCGGGCAGCAGCTTCCGGGCTGATTAGGATTCCAGTTCTCCGATGACGGGATCCAGAATTCCGATCATCTCGTCAATGTTTTCCTTCGTGATGACAAGTGGAGGGACAAAGCGCAGGATATCGCGCCCCGCGTTGATCAGGATGAGTCCCTGCTCCATTGCCCTTGTGATCACCGGGCCGACCGGACGGTCGAACACAAGGCCCTGCATGAGGCCGCTTCCTCTGCGCTCCCGAATGCAGTCATGCCTTTTCACAAGCTCGTCCAGCTGCTCCTCCAGATAGGGGGAGACCGCCTGCACATGCTCTATTATATTTTGTTTCCGGTAGAGTTCAAGAACCTTGCAGACCGCGGCTGCGGCAAGCGGGTTGCCGCCGTAGGTGGTCCCGTGATCTCCGGCGGCAAGGCTCGACTGTGCGACCTCTTCCGTCATCAGGAACGCGCCGACGGGAACGCCGCAGCCAAGGGCCTTGGCCGTCGTCATGATATCCGGCTTCACGCCGAACTTCTGCCACGCGTACATGCTGCCGGTCCGTCCCATGCCGCACTGCACCTCATCCAGAATCATCAGGATACCGTTCTCGTCACAGATCTTCCGGACGCTCTCCAGAAACTCCCGCGTCGCGGGAACGAGGCCGCCCTCGCCCTGCACGGTTTCCAGAATGATGCCCGCGGTATTCGGCCCGACCAGAGCCTTTACCGACTCCGGATTGTTGTATTCGGCAAAGCGCACGCGGCAGGGCATCTCGCCGAAGGCCTCGCGGTAGTGCGCATTTCCCGTGACCGAGAGCGCTCCGTAGGTCCTTCCGTGGAACGAATGCTCCATGGCAATGATCTCCTGTTCGTCGCCTCCCTTTTTCAGGTACGCGTGCTTCATGGCCGCCTTCAGGGCTCCCTCCACCGCTTCCGCGCCGCTGTTCGTGAAGAAGACGCGGTCCATCCCTGACACTTCCTTCAGAGCCTTTGCCGCCCGGATGGCCGGCTCATTGTAAAAATAATTCGACGTATGGAGGATCTTGTCGATCTGCGCCTTCAGCGCGTCGTTATATTCCTGATTGTTGTAGCCGAGCGCAAAAACCGCGATCCCGGCGACAAAATCCAGATATTTCTTCCCGTTTACATCATACAGATACACACCGTCGCCGTGATCCAGCACAATCTGGTAACGATTGTAGGTATGCAGAAGATCCCGCTCCGCCTCTTCGATCAGCACCGCCATTTTATTCTCCGCCATTTTTTCCATCTTCCTTTCTCTCCGGTCCTTTCCCCTGCAGGTATTCCGGGCCTTTTCCACGCATTTCACCGTGATGACTCACGGCGTACTGCTCCGCCCTTTCCCCTGCGGACATTCCGGGCCTTTTCCACACCCTCGCGCCTCTCTCCCGCTTCCTGAAGAGACCGCACGAAAACATTTCCCCGAGCCTCAGCGGATGTCCTCCAGTTGGTCCGTGTCGTCGTAGAACATCGTTCCGTTTCCTTTATTAGTAAAGATTTCCAGAAGGATGCTGTGCGGAACCCGCCCGTCCAGGATGTGGACTCTCTTGACACCTCCGCGCACCGCCTCCGTGCAGTTCGAGAGTTTCGGCAGCATTCCGCCGCCGATCAGTCCGTCGGAAATCAGCTTCTCCGCTTCCGTCACGCTGATGCGGGAAATGAAGGAGGATTTGTCCTCAAAATCCCGGTACAGGCCCTCCACATCCGTCAGATAGACCAGCTTGTCTGCGCCCACCGCCCTGGCAATCGCGCAGGCCGCCTCATCCGCGTTGATGTTGTAGGTCTTAAACTGATCGTCCAGACCAATCGGGGCCACGATCGGCAGGTAGTCGTTGTTCATCATGTCAAAGAGGATCTGCGGATCCACCTTCGTGATTTCGCCGACATAGCCGATGTCCTGCCCGCCGGAGAGGCGTTTTTTCACCTTGAGCATCCCGGAGTCCTTGCCGGAAATGCCCACCGCCTTGACGCCGAGTTCCTCCACCATGGTGACCAGATTCTTGGACACGCGGCCCAATACCATCTCCGCGATCTCCATCGTCTCTTCGTCCGTAACGCGCAGGCCGTTGATGAATTTTGCCTCTTTTCCGGTCTTTTTCACCCAGGCGGAAATTGCCTTGCCGCCGCCGTGCACGATGATGGGCTTGAAGCCGACCAGCTTCAGAAGCGTCACATCCTGAATGACATGGCGCTGGAGCTCCTCATCACTCATCGCCGAGCCGCCGTATTTCACCACAATGATCTTGCGGTTGAATTTCTGTATATAAGGAAGTGCCTCAATCAGCACCTCCGCTTTCCTTTGTGCCTCGTCCAGTCCCTGATCCATTTTTCTCTCCCATTATTGGATAATACTTTCCTGTTATTGCTCTGTTCCGGCGTGCATCCGCGTGTTCCGTTGTTCCGCTTTTTTCCATATGCACGGAAAGCTGTGCGGTTATCCGTTAAAAAACCTGCCGGGCCGCTCCGTACTGCCGCGATTTCCGACCTGTGCTGCCCGAGGTTTCTCAAGAGCGGTAATCCGCGTTGATCTTCACATAGTCATAGGTGAGGTCGCACCCCCATGCCGTGGCCGATGCCTCGCCCATGTGCATGTCGGAAATGATCACGACCTTCTGACTGCCGAGAAGCTCCGCCGCCTCCTCTTCCGAGTAATCCGCCGCGCTTCCCTTCGTAAAAATCAGCATTTTCTTCCCATCCGCCTCAAAATACAGGTCCACGTTCTCCGGGTCGAAATTCACGCCGGAATATCCCAGTGCGCAGAGAACGCGTCCCCAGTTGGCGTCCCTTCCGAAAATCGCCGCCTTCGTCAGGTTGGACTGAATGACCGCCTTGGCAAGCGTCCGCGCGTTTTCCCGGGTGTCTGTGTGGAGAACCTGCGATTCAATGAGTTTCGTTGCCCCCTCGCCGTCTCCTGCCATCTCCATGGCAAGCGTCCTGCAGACGAAAAGAAGTGCCTCCTTAAAAATCCGGTAATCCTCGTTCTCTTCCCGGATCTCTTCATTTCCCGCAAGTCCGTTCGCCAGAACAAGGAGCGTATCGTTCGTAGACATATCTCCGTCCACCGAGATCATGTTGAAGGTCTCATCCACAACCTCGGAAACCGCCTTCTGCAGGAGCGCCTTCTCAATGGCCGCATCCGTTGTCAGAAATGCCAGCATCGTGCACATGCCGGGATGAATCATCCCGGAGCCCTTCGACATGCCGCCGAGCGTCACCCTTTTCCCGCCGAGCGTCACGGAAATCGCGGTCTGCTTGTTATGGGTATCCGTCGTCATGATCGCCCGGGAAGCGGCATCTCCCGCCTCCAGGGTCGCCGCTTTTGCCGCGGCGAGCTGCACGATGCCGTTTTTGACCCGGTCCATCGGAATCTGCATGCCGATGACGCCGGTCGAGCCGATGAGGACCGACTTCGTCGGAATCCCGAGAACCCGTCCCGCTTCCTGCGCCGTCTCCTCGCAGATCTTCATTCCTTCCTGTCCGGTGCAGGCATTGGCAATTCCGGAGTTGACCACAACCGCCTGAACCTTCCCGCTGCCCTCCCGGACAATGGCGCGGTCCCAGAGAACCGGCGCCGCCTTGACGACATTGGACGTAAAGGTTCCTGCCGCCGTGCAGGGCACCCTGCTGTACACAAGGGCCATATCGGTCCTTCCTTCATATTTGATTCCCGCAGCCGCCGCGGCCGCCTCGAACCCTTCCGCCGCGGTCACGCCGCCTTTGATCATCTCCATACTCTTCGATTCCTTTCTCTCTTCTATCGTATCCTCTGTTCCTGCCGCAGCCTGTCTTTCATCCATACAGTCTGTTTCCTGCGGCTGGGCTGGTTTTTCTGCCGTGCATTGCTCTTTGCGCCAAACGGATCCTTCTGATTTCCGGATCAATCGCCGCCAATGAAGTTCGTGATGTTCTTCTCGTTCAGAATGAAATCGTAATAGTAAAAATCTTCCCGCTTCTTCCAGCCGATGCTCTTCCAGAATGCATTTCCGATCTGATTGTTCGTAAAGGCCACCAGCGACACCTTGTTGATGCCCATGTCCCGCAGTGCCTTCATGCAGTAGCCGACCATCTGTCTGCCGATCCCGAGCCTGCGGTGATCCTTGGAAACGCAGACATGATACAGGGTTCCCTGACGCCCATCGCTCCCGCAGAGGATGGATCCGACGATCGCCCCCTCCGAAACCGCCACCACGGAGGTCTCCGGATTGCGCCGGATAAAGCGGTCCACATCCTCACGCCCGTCATCCAGCGTCCGGATGCCGAAGCCCTGAATCGTCATCCACAGCGCATGCACTTCATCATAATCTTCCATCCGCATCGGGCGGATGAGCACTTGTCCTTCCATCTTACTCCCCGGTTTCCTGTATTTCCCGCGTCCGCGGCAGTTCCGCCGCGCTATCCCACACCTTCTGTGCAGGAATCTCCTGTTTTACGGCATCATGGACGGAAGGCCGATCGCCGTGTCCTCCGGAAGGCCGAACATCAGGTTCATGTTCTGCACAGCCTGGCTGGCAGAGCCCTTGCCCATGTTGTCGATTGCTCCCATCAGGATGACGCGTCCCGTTCTCTCGTCCACCTTGAGTCCGATGTCCACGTAATTGCTGCCTTCCACGAACCGCGTCTCCGGATAGTGTCCCGGCGGCAGAAGCCGGATGAATTTCTCCCTGCCGTAGCGCTTCTCATAGACCGCCCGCAGCTCTTTTTCCCCCGGTAGCGAGCCGTCCGGTCTGCGGACAAGCGAAGCATATTCCGTCGCAAGGATTCCGCGGTTCATCGGAACCAGATGCGGCGTGAAGTTGATCGTCACCGGATGCCCGCAGGCATAGGAAAGCTGCTCCTCAATCTCGGGTGTGTGCCGGTGATTCGCGACTCCGTAGGGCTTGGCGCTCTCGTTGACTTCGCAGTAAAGATTCGCCACCTTCGCGCCCCGTCCCGCGCCGGAAACGCCGGACAGCGCATCCACGATCAGCGTGTCGGTGTCAATCAGTCCCGCCTCCACCAGAGGATAGGCCGTCAGAATCGAGCAGGTCGTATAGCAGCCGGGGTTCGCCAGGATTCTCGCGGACGGAATCTTCTCCCGGTTGATCTCCACAAGGCCGTACACGGCCTCCGGCAGAAACTGCGGGGATGCGTGATGAATCTTGTACCACTTCTCATAGACGCCGACATCCTTCAGACGGAAATCCGCGGACATGTCAATGATCCGGACCTTCTCCAGAAGCTCTTCGCTGACAAGGCCCGCACAGGCTCCCTGGGGCGTTGCCGTGAAAATCACATCCACCTCATCCGCAAGCTTCAGAATCTCCTTCTTCATCCGCTCCGTATCATCATTTATTAAGGAAAGATCTACCACATGGAACAGGTTTCCGTAAATGGAGGCCATCTTCTGATCCGCGTAGCTCCGGGATCCGATCCATTTGACTTCCACCTGCGGATGAATGGCAAGAATCCGCAGGATCTCCGCTCCTGCGTAGCCTGTTGCTCCGATGATGCCTGCACGAATTTTATCCATCGCCGTTCCTCTCTTCTATAATATTAAAGCTGTTCCGCAGTGTGATTTTTGTTGCAGGCTGCCCCGCAAGCGGTTCGCCTGCAACAAAAATCACACTGTGCTGAATCTATTTACATCTTACACCGTGCCTCAAAGCGCGGGAACTTTTCTTAATGTACTCTTCCGCTTTCCATTATGCAAGGCGTATTTTTATACTTATGCATTTTTGCGCGTGTATTTATGCATAATCATGCATAAATCATCCACATTTGCGCATATTTGTGTATTTTTTTATGCTTGCAATCCCTGCATGCACGTTGTATATTCATAAGCACAGTGCAAAGCGATGCTTATTTTCATTAAGCATCCGCACTGCGGCCGGATCCGAGGGAAGCGCGGACACAGCGTGCTCTTTCACAGCGTTCCGGTATGAATAATTATTTATTTTTTAAAAAAGTGAGGACGAAGCAATGGAGAGAGAGAAAGTTGTTCTGGCATATTCCGGCGGACTGGATACCACCTGTATCATTCCCTGGCTGAAGGAGAATTATAATTACGATGTCATCTGCTGCTGCATCAACGTAGGTCAGGAGCAAGAGCTTGACGGACTGGAAGAGCGCGCGAAGTACTGCGGCGCGGACAAGCTCTACATTCTGGACGTCATTGATGAGTTCTGCGACGAGTATGTGGCACCCTGCATCCAGGCACACGCCGTTTACGAGAACAAGTACCTGATCGGTACCTCCATGGCCCGTCCCCTTATCGCGAAGAAGCTCGTTGAGGTTGCCCGCAAGGAGGGCGCTGTCGCCATCTGCCACGGCGCAACCGGCAAGGGAAATGACCAGATCCGTTTCGAGCTCGGCATCAAGGCACTCGCTCCGGATCTGAAGATCATCGCTGCATGGCGTGATCCCAACTGGAAGCTGGATTCCCGTGAGTCCGAGATCGAATACGCGCACAAGCACGGCATTGATCTTCCCTTCTCCATGGATGAGAGCTACAGCCGCGACCGGAACCTCTGGCACATCAGCCACGAGGGTCTGGAACTCGAGGATCCTTCCAATGAGCCCAACTACGATCACCTTCTGGTTCTGTCCCAGACTCCTCAGAAGGCTCCTGACAAGACGACCTACCTCACCATTGATTTCGAGAAGGGTCTCCCGGTTGCCGTTGACGGTCAGAAGATGAAGCTCTCCGACATCATCCGCAAGCTCAACAAGATCGGCGGCGAAAACGGCATCGGCATCGTGGACATCGTCGAGAACCGTGTCGTCGGCATGAAGAGCCGCGGCGTTTATGAGACGCCCGGAGGGACCATCCTCTACGAGGCACATCAGCAGCTCGAGGAACTGATTCTCGACCGCGAAACCTACGCCCTCAAGGGTGAAATCGGCAGCAAGTTCGCAAGCCTTGTTTACGAAGGCAAGTGGTTCTCTCCTCTTCGCGAAGCAGAGCAGGCCTTCATCGAGAGCACGCAGCGCTATGTGACCGGTACTGTCAAGCTCGGTCTCTACAAGGGCAACATCATCCGTGCGGGCGAGACCTCTCCTTACACGATGTACAACGAGAGCATCGCTTCCTTCAAGACCGGTGACATGTATGACCACACCGATGCCAACGGCTTCATCAACCTCTTCGGCCTTTCCACCAAGGTTCGCGCCATGAAGATGCAGGAAGTTGCCAAAAAGGAAGGCGTCAAGAACTGGCAGGATCTGCTGTAAGATTTCTGCTTTCCGAACAGAATCAATCAAAAACGGTCCCCGGCAATGCCGGGGGCCGTTTTTCTGTCTGTCAGGGTCTCTTTTCCTTCGAATCTTCAAATCACCTGAAACCGCGTCCACTTCTGTGATTTCAGCCGCCAGAGGAAAACGGCACCGCGGAAAACAAGGTCGATGCTCATGCCGATTGCCACACCGATGACGCCCCAGCCAAGCCACATCCCGAACAGTGCCGAGAAGAACAGTCGGGCCCCGATGGTCAGCGAGATGGACACGATCATGGTAAACTTCACATCTCCGGCAGCCCGCAGTCCGTTTCCCAGAGACCCCGCAAACGGATAGGCCAGGCCGTTAAAGATATTGTTGATCAGAACCAGCCAGACCACCAGATTCTTCGCTTCCGGCGAAATCGCGGAGTACCGGACGATCAGCGGCGTGACCGCGAAAATCAGTGCATTCCACAGAACGGACAGAACCAGCGTGATTTTATCGAGCTTTTTGAAATAAAAATTAGCCGCAGCAATGTCCCGCGCCCCCATGCACTGCCCGATCACCGTCGTATAGACCGGCGCCATCGCAAGCCCCATGATGGACGCCAGTGACCAGATGCTCTGCGCCACACCATTGGCCGCGATCTGACTGGTTCCGAACAGCGCCACCATGCTGGAAAGCGCTACCTTTACCAGCTGATGCACGCCGTTTTCCAAACCGTTCGGCAACGCGATTCCCATGATCTTTTTCAGAAGGCTCCCGTCCCAGGCAAAAACATCCGCCATCCGGTACCGCACGGGATTCTGCTTCCGGAAGCAGTAAACCGTAACTGCCGCGGCAGACAGCAGCCTGGAAATCAGCGACGGCCAGGCCACGCCTGCTGCCCCCAGCCCCAACACAAAGACTCCCACACAGTTACCGATGACATTGATGACATTGGCAACGATGGAAATATTCATGGTCACACTGGTTTTCCCGATGCTGCGGCACAGCGCCGCCCCGGCATCATAGACGGCCAGGAACGGAAGCGAGAGCGTCGTAATCCGAAGATACGACTCGCAGGCTGCCATCACATCCTCTTCGACCTTTCCGAACAAAAGCCGCAGAAGCTGCGTGTGAAACACCAGAATCAAAACCGCCAGCGCCGCGGAAAGCACCGCCGAAATCATCAGAAGCTGACCGGAGGAAGCGGAAGCTTTTTGCTCCTTCCCGCTCCCGATGTACTGGCTGATGATGACCGCGCCGCCGGATGACAGCGCCGTAAACAGGAAGATCAGCACCGTATTGAATGACGTGACCAGCGACACGCCGGAGACCGCCGCCTCGCTTGAAAAGCTGACCACAAACGTGTCCGCGATACCGACGAACATGAGCAGAAACTGCTCGATAAAAAGCGGAAAGATCAGGTTCCGCAGATCTCTGTCTGTAAACATCTCACGCCTCGTATTCTCTCGTAAAGGACTCCCTGCAGGCATGGAGCATCCTTTCGACCTTTCCCATGTCCCAGTCACAGAAATCCGTCGCGATCATAGCCGCGATGCCGTGTGCCTGCATCCACAGCTGATCGTGCAGGAGGTCCGCCGCCTCGTGGCTGATGTGATAGACCGACATCAGCTCCTCAATGGACCGCTCGATCATGGGAAGGATGGCCTGCCTGATTTCCGTAAAGGCATTGGAGCGCATGAACAGGAAACAGAAAAGCCGCGGCTCTTCCCGGGCAAAAGAAATATATCTCATGCCATACAGCCGGACGATGCCGTCTGTACTGCCGCTCTTCATGTACTGTTCAAATTCCGCTGCTGCCGCGGGAACCAGTTCCCTTCGAAGCTCCTCCATTCCCGAAAAAGACAGATAGACAGGCTGTGTGGAACACCCCAGCTCTTTCGCGAGCTGTTTGATGTTCACGGCCTCATAGCCCTGCTCCTTCAGCAGCTTCAGTGCAGCGTTCAGAATCATCTCTTTTGTAATCTGCTTCTTTGCCGGCATCTTTCCACCTCTATAAAATAAATTCATTTATCAATAAACGCAATTATTTTATCTTCGACAACCTCTACTGTCAAGAAGCAGGCAACGACCTTTGTTGCCAAGAAGCAGGCAGTTTCGGCAATCGAGTAGGAGGCGGTGGCTAGCCGCCGTCCTCTCTCACCACCGTGCATACCGTTCGGTACACGGCGGTTTCAACAGCTTTCGTGCATTGACTGGTATG
Source organism: bacterium (assembly GCA_963655255.1). GTDB lineage: Bacteria > Bacillota > Clostridia > Lachnospirales > Lachnospiraceae > CAG-791. Next base: position 37 of record CAVKEB010000036.1, on the reverse strand, counting down.
CTGCGGATAAATCGTAGAATCCCCAGCGTATCAGTCT
>CAVKEB010000035.1:0-21903 GCA_963655255.1 bacterium | reverse complement strand
CGGCGCATAATCGGCAGAATTAACAGTTGTCAAACGAAAACGTTTCATGCAAAATAAACAGAAGAATACAGACGTGGAAGTTATCAGAAAAAGACGGAACATCCGCTACCGAAGGAGTAAAACTCTCAGGTTTCGCTGCGGCGAAGAAGACTGATAACGGAGTGGCTCTGGAGAAGCTCCCTTCCGGGGGAGTGCCGAAGGTGCAAGCACGGAGAAAGAAGGCCGACAGCAGCTGTTTTCCTGAATTCAGCAGTTTTGAACGGGAGGAAGAGCAGACCTGAACCGGCGGATTCCGAAGAGAATCCGTTCTCCGCAATCTCTCAGGCAAAAGGACAGAGTTTGAATCTCATACATCCGGACGCGGCAGGACGAAGAACATCCGCCGGGGAAGGAGTAAGATTCGTTGTGATGCAGATACCGGTAGAAGGCCGGAGCCTCTGCGCCTTATTCTCAGCGCGGAATCGGAAGATCCGCAGGAAGCGTAAACCGCTCAAGGAGGAAGGTACATGGAGGCATTAAACAGCATCGTCACACTGCTGGACGACAAGGTATGGTTCATTCTGATGTTCCTGCTGGTCGGCTCCGGCGTCTATTTCAGCATCCGCACGAGATTCGTGCAGGTGCGTCATTTCCCGCAGGCCTGGAAACGGGTGTTCGGCGGATTTTCCCTGAAGGGCGATAAGGCAGGAAAGGAAGGCATGTCTTCCTTCCAGGCACTGGCAACGGCCATTGCGGCACAGGTTGGAACCGGCAATATTGCGGGCTGTGCGACGGCGCTGGTCGGCGGCGGTCCCGGTGCGATCTTCTGGATGTGGCTGGCAGCCTTCTTCGGCATGGCGACCATTTACGGAGAGGCAGCGCTTGCACAGGTGACGAAGACAAGGGATGACAAGGGACACGTGATCGGCGGCCCTGTCTATTACATCACGAAGGCCTTCAAGGGGGGCTTTGGCAGGTTCCTCGCGGGATTCTTTGCGGTGGCCATCATTCTCGCGCTCGGCATCATGGGCAACATGGTGCAGTCCAATTCCATCAGCGACGCGTTTTATACCGCGTTCGGCATCAACAAGGTGGTGGTCGGCGTTCTTGTCACTGTGGTCGCGGCCTTCATTTTCGTCGGCGGCATCGGAAGAATCGCGTCCTTCACGGAGAAGGTGGTTCCGATTATGGCGGCGCTTTATCTGGTCGGCGGCGTGATTCTTCTGATTCTGAACTTCCGCGGAATTCCGGGAGCGCTGGCTTCCATTTTCATCGGCGCTTTTTCGCCCCGGGCTGTCGGCGGCGCGGTAGCGGGCCTTACGGTCCGTCAGGCGATGCGCCTTGGCGTTGCAAGAGGCCTGTTCTCCAATGAGGCGGGCATGGGCTCCACGCCCCACGCACACGCGCTGGCCAAGGTGGACAAGCCGCAGGACCAGGGCGAGGTCGCCATGGTAGGCGTGTTCATTGATACATTCGTCGTGCTGACCATGACGGCTCTGGTCATTCTCTCTTCCGGCGTTCTGGACTCCATGATCGAGCAGGGAATCGGCGGAACCCCGGTGGCGCAGGCGGCATTCGCGACCGGCTTTGGCAAATTCGGCCCGATGTTCGTTGCGATCTGCCTTCTGTTCTTTGCCTTTTCCACGATCATCGGCTGGTATTTCTTCGCACAGCAGAATGTGAAGTATCTGTTCGGCACGAAGGGCGTGAAGCCGTTCGCGGTGATTGCCGTTCTCTTCATTTTCGTCGGCTCTCTTCTGAAAGTGGAGCTGGTGTGGAATCTCTCGGACCTGTTCAACGGCATCATGGTACTGCCGAACCTGGTCGCGCTCCTTGCGCTGTCCGGCGTGGTCGCGAAGCTCAGCCACGGAGGAAAGGCGGAGCTGTAAGTTTGAAAGTGACATCGATATGTCGCTTTCAAACAGCAGCATCGGTACTGACGCATTCGGCAAAACCGCTTTCGCGGATTTTGCCTCAGCGAGGTATAAAAACTGCAAAGCGTGCAAATCCGCAGGGATCATGGGTTCATCGAAGGATGGCCCATGGTCTTTTTGTTTGCTCTTTTGATCGGACAAAGGGACTCTGCATTTGCAAAATATGCGGAATCATGACAGAAAACAGCAGAATTGTGGGTTTATGGACGACGCTTTTTTCGATAATATAGAAAACAGTGAGTTACCTTTTTACGAAAGAATACCGAAATCGATAAGAAAAGCGAAGGGGGAAACAAAAATGGGGAAACTGCTGGCACCGACACAGGAAGAAATGATGCAGGATGAGAGGGAGCACATGGAACTCGCAAGAGCGCTTGCGGCGGAGTGCGTGGTCCTTCTGGAGAATGACGGCGTGCTGCCGCTCGAAAGGCTGGATGGCAGGATTGCGCTCTATGGGGCGGGAGCGAGGAATACCGTAAAGGGCGGAACGGGATCCGGCGATGTCAATTCGCGCTTCGTGATCAACGTGGAGGACGGCCTGAAAGAGGCAGGCTATGACATTGCGACAGGGGACTGGCTGGACCGTCAGGACGCGAAGATCGGCCTTGCCAGGGAAGAGCACCGGAAGATTCTGCACCGGATCTCGGAGGAGACCGGGAGACCGGAGTTTCTCGTGGAGTTCGAGATGCCGTTTCAGGAGCCGGCACCGGAGCCGGTCACTCAGAGCGACATGGAGAATTCCCGGACGGACACGGCGGTTTATGTGCTTTCCCGGAATTCCGGCGAGGGAGCGGACCGCTATGTGAAAGAGGGAGATTACCTTCTCTGGAAGGAAGAGGAGGAGTCGATCCGGGAGCTTGCCGCTTTTTATCCGAATTTCATTCTGGTGCTGAATGTCGGCGGGGTCATGGATCTTTCCGCGGTGCGGGGGATTCCCGGCATCGGCGCCGTGGTCCTGATGTCCCAGCTCGGCAACATCGGCGGCCTTGCACTGGCGGATCTTCTCACGGGAAAGGTGAATCCCTCCGGAAAACTTGCGGACACCTGGGCGCGAGGCTATGGGGATTATCCGTCGTCGGCGGATTTCTCGCACAACAACGGCGACACCGATGACGACGATTACGCAGAGGGCATTTACGTCGGCTACCGGTATTTTGATACCTTCGGGAAAAAGCCGCTGTATCCGTTCGGGTACGGCCTGTCCTACACGGAATTTGAAATCCGGCCGGTTTCCTGTGCGGTTTCGGATGGCGAGGTTTTTGTAAAGGCCGGAGTGACCAATACCGGCCGTTCTGCCGGAAAAGAGACGGTGCAGGTCTACGTATCGTTTGAGGGCGCAGGGGCGAAGCTGGATCATCCGTATCAGGAATTAAAGGGTTATGCCAAGACACCGCTTCTTGCAGCCGGGGAATCCTGCGAGGTGACGGTGGCAATTCCGCTCCCCCGTCTTGCCTCCTACAGCGAGAAACAGGCGGCATGGATTCTGGAAAAGGGCGACTATATTGTCCGTATCGGCAATGCCTCGGATAAAACGGCCCCTGCCGCGGTTCTTCGCGTGGAGGAGAACGTGACGGCAGAGCAGTGCGTGAACATCTGCCCGCAGGATCGTGCATTTGATGAGCTGCGCGGCCTTTCCGGCGCGGCAGAAGGAAAAAAGGAAGGAGAGACTCCTGACGGAAGGGAATCGGACGCGGGTCTTACTGTCATTACGGTTTCGGCAGAGGATCTTCCGAAGAAAAACGTCCGCTATGAAAAGGAAGCAAGAGAGGAGCTTTGCACCGACCGGACGGAGATTATCACGCTCGCGGATGTGAAGGCGAAGCGGGTATCCGTGGAGGAACTGGTCGCGCAGCTTTCCGTGGAGGAGCTTGCGAGCTTTGCAACGGGACGGCACGTTCGAAAGGGCGAGACCTCGGTCATCGGAAACGCGTCCTTCGGCGTTCCCGGTGCGGCGGGAGATACCTCGGCGGTCTGCCTGGAGAGCCGCGGAATCCGGCCGGTTTCGATGGCGGACGGTCCTGCGGGGCTTCGTCTGCAGCCGCATTTCAAGGCAAGACATGACGGAACGATTCTGCCGGGCGGCAATAAGTTCGGCGATTCGGTGGAGCCCTTCCCGGAATACGACCATCCGGAGGATGTGGTCGATCATTATCAGTACACGACGGCGATCCCGATCGGCTGGGCACTGGCGCAGTCCTGGAACACGGAGCTGGTGCAGAAAGCGGCGGACATGGTCGGCGCGGAGATGGAGAAGTTCGGCGTGGACATCTGGCTGGCGCCTGCCATGAACATTCATAGGAACCCTCTGTGCGGGCGAAACTTCGAATACTATTCGGAGGATCCTGTGGTGACGGGACTTACGGCTGCGGCGATCACAAAGGGCGTCCAGAGCCACAAGGGAAAAGGCGTTTCCATCAAGCATTTTGCGGCGAACAATCAGGAAGACAACCGCTATCAGACCAATGTACACGTGAGCGAGAGAGCGCTTCGGGAGATTTATCTGCGCGGATTCGAGATCTGCATCCGGAATGCCCACCCGGAGACGATCATGACGAGCTACAACCTGATCAACGGCGTGCATACGGCGGACAGCTATGATCTTCTTCAGAAGGCGGCAAGAGACGAGTGGGGATTCCGCGGACTTGTCATGACCGACTGGTATTCCACGGGCGGGGCAGGGTCCCTTTCCCAGAGTGTGACCGGCAAGTACCCGTGGGGCACTCCCTCCGGAGCCGTTCATGCCGGCAATGACCTGCAGATGCCGGGCGATGTGCTGGTGGAGGATGCGATCATCCGGGCCGTCCGGGAAGAAGAGAAGGAGAACGGCTTCTCCTGCACGAAGGCGGATCTGCAGTACTGCGCGGCGAATGTCATCCGGAGCGTCCTGTACGCCGACGGAGATGTGAACGCGTTCGGGTGATTTGCCTCAGCGGTAAGGAGCCGAAATCCGGATTTTCAGGAGCTTGGACGGCAGGTAATCCATGGAGAGCGTGTTGCCGTCCGCGTCATTTCCGTAGAAGGCGTTGTCCTGCAGATAGGATTCCGAGAAACCGGCCTGTACACATTTTCTGGCGTAGCGTGTAAAATCGGCTTTTGTCATGCCGGAGAGATAGATCAGACACACATCGTTGGAATCCTGAGAAATATTGCCCTCAAGGGAGTCCGGAACGGGCAGACGCTGCGCCAGAGGATTGTCCGGCCACTCGATGGCAGCGGTCTCGATTGCCTTTTCCAGGCGGATGTGCATTTCGCTGTTGTCATCGTCGAAGGAAACATCGAGATAATTCCCGGCCTCGTCATAAGCCTCGTAGTAGCTGCTGTACTGATTGATGCCGATGGAAAACCCGGCTTCTTTGCAGTCTTCGATGTACTGGCTGAACTGATCTTCGGTCGTGTTTGCAGCATAAACGGACAGCGTCTCGCCGCCGTCCAGGTAGAGTTCTCCGTTTGAGGACTGCGGCTGGGGAATCAGCGAGGAGAGCCCGCTCCGGGGCCAGGTGAAGGTTTTCTCTGCCCGTTCCTTGTGGTAATTGGAGTAGCGGGCGGAATAGGACAGCTCGGAAATCAGAGGAATGATGAGAATTGCGGCGAAAGCGATCAGAACGATCAGGGCAGTCCGTTTGGGAATGCTGCGAAGCGAACGGTCAGACGGCTCCTTCCGTTTTTTCCGTGAATCCTGGCGGTGAAGGGCAACTTCCTTGTAGGCCTCGGTACGGAGACGCTCGATTTTCACGGCATCACTTTCCACAAGGGCCTTTTTGTAGCCGCAATAAGGACAGGAGAGCTCGGAGAGCTCCTTATGCACCTCCAGAGGGGCGCCGCATTTGGGACAGGTAAGATCAATCGTCTGGGACATGGCAGGGTTTCCTTTCCGGCAAAGCCGTTTTTATTCGCGGAAGGTCAGAGAGTCGTCGGTCATGGAATCGATGATGGCGAGGGACTGCAGGTTGACGCCGCGCCCGCGCAGTTCGCGTCCGCCCTTCTGGAACCCCTTTTCGATGACGATGCCGACACCGGCGCAGGACGCTCCGGACTGGTCGATGAGATCCAGAAGTCCCTCCACGGCGCAGCCGTTTGCGAGAAAATCATCGATGATGAGAATCCGGTCGTCAGGCAGCAGATATTTCTTCGAGACGATGACGTCGTAGGTCCTTCCGTGCGTGTAGGACGTGACCTTTGTGGAATACAGGTTCCCGTCGAGGTTGGCACTCTGCGATTTCTTGGCGAAGACAACCGGAACATGGAAGTACTGGGCCGCAATGCAGGCAATGCCGATGCCGGATGCCTCGATGGTGAGAATCCGCGTGATCTTTTCACTGCCGAACAGACGGTAGAATTCCCTGCCGATTTCGTTCAGAAGGTCGATGTCCATCTGATGATTGAGAAAGCTGTCTACCTTGAGAATGTTGCCGGGGCGGACGGTTCCGTCGCGAAGAATGCGTTCTTTTAAGAGTTCCATTGAAAAATTCTCCTGAATTTTTATAAAAGATATGCTGTGCCAGAGACAAAAAACAGTATACCATATCCAGTGAGTGCAGAAAGGGGAGAAAGATTCATGACGATTAAAGAAGTTTCGGAAAAATATCATATCTCGCAGGATACCCTGCGCTATTACGAGCGCGTGAAGATGATCCCGGAGGTGCATCGCACGCCGGGAGGAATCCGGGACTATCAGAAAGAGGATCTGAAATGGCTGGAGCTCGCACTGTGCATGAGAAACGCCGGGCTTCCGGTGGAGGCGATGATTGAGTATCTGCGTCTCTTTCAGCAGGGCGACGAGACGATTCCGGCGAGGCTGGAGCTCTTGCAGAATCAGATGGAGGTACTGAAGAAGCAGAAAGATCAGCTGGAGGCCACGATGGAGCATCTCTCCTATAAAATATCGCGGTATGAGAAGGCCATGCAGACGGGGTCCCTCTGCTGGGATTCGGAAAAGTGCTGAGCGGGTTTCGGAGGAAGAAAGGCGGCTCCGGGCAGCAGCCTTCGGAAAGGAACTGCACTGAGAGACGATGAGGAGAATTTATGACACAAAAGGATTTTAAGAACTGGTCGGAGCTGAAGATTTTTCTGTCTTATTTCAAGCCGCATCGGGGACTGTTCTATCTGGACATGGTCAGCGCTCTGGCGATTGCCATGATTGATCTGGCCTTCCCGGCAGTGTCCCGGTGGTGCATGTATACGCTTCTTCCGGAGAATGCCTGGAAAACCTTCTGGACGGTCATGCTGATTGTGACGGGGGCTTATGTGCTGCGGTCGGTTTTCTGCTATGTCATCAGCTACTGGGGACACAATTTCGGAGCGCGGGTCGAAGCGGATATTCGAAGAGACCTGTTCCGGCACATTCAGGAGCTGAATTACGGCTTTTTTGATCACAACCGGGTGGGACAGCTGATGAGCCGTCTGACAACAGACCTGTTCGACGTGACGGAGATGGCGCATCACGCGCCGGAGGACCTGTTCATTTCCTCCGTGACGATCATCGGGGCGCTGATCATCATGTTCACCATTCAGTGGCGGCTGGCGCTCGTCCTCACCCTGATGCTGCCGGTGTTCCTCGCGGTGGTCATGCACTGCAGGCTGCATATGCGGGATGCCTCGCGCAGGGTCAAGGTTACGGTGTCCGCCATCAATACGGAATTCGAGTCGGAGCTGTCCGGGATCCGGACGGCGAAGGCCTTTGCCAACGAGCCGGAGGAGCTGCAGAAGTTTGAAAAGGCGAATCAGAGCTACCGGGGAGCCAAGTTCGGCTTCCACCGGGCAATGGCGGAGTTCAACTCGGCGATGGAGTTTTTCCTCTGCATGCTGTCCGTCGCGGTAATTGCCGTGGGCGGAGCGCTGATCATGACAGGAGATCTGAATGTCATTGATCTCATTACCTTCAGCCTGTATGTCTCGACGTTCGTGAGCCCGATCCGCAAGCTTGCCAACACCTCCGAGATGATTGCAAACGGAACGGCAGGGCTGCACCGGTTTGTGGAGCTGATGCGGACGGAGCCGGAGCTGAAGGATCGGGAAAATGCCATCGTCCTGCAGAAGGTGCGGGGCGATATCCGCGTGGATCATGTGTCCTTTGCCTATCAGGAGGGGCAGGGGATTCTGCACGACGTCTCGCTTGCGATCCGGGAGGGTGAGACGGTCGCCTTTGTCGGCTCTTCGGGCGGCGGGAAAACAACGCTCAGTCAGCTGATCCCCAGATTCTACGATGTGACCAGCGGGGCCATTTATCTGGACGGGCACGACGTGCGCGATGTGACGCAGGAGTCTCTGCATCAGAACATCGGCGTGGTCTCGCAGGATGTGTTCCTGTTCGCCGGGAGCATCGCGGACAATATCCGCTACGGACGCCTTGATGCGACGATGGAGGAGATCATGGAGGCCGCGGCCCAGGCAGAGATCGCAGAGGATATTGCGGCGATGCCGGACGGATACGAGACGAACGTGGGAGAACGGGGCGTCCTTCTCTCGGGAGGACAGAAGCAGCGCATCTCCATCGCGCGGATTTTCCTGAAGAACCCGCCGGTCCTCATTCTGGATGAAGCGACGTCCGCACTGGACAGCGTGACGGAGGCAAGGATTCAGGAGACCTTTGAGAAGCTCTCCCGCGGGAGAACGACGATTGTGATCGCACACCGGCTGTCCACCGTGAAGAATGCGGACCGCATCGCGGTGATTGATGAGGGCAGGATCATCGAACTGGGAACGCATGAGGAGCTGATGGCGCAGAACGGAGAATATGCGCAGCTCGTGCGGACGCAGGAGCTGAAGAGCTGAGCACGGAGGAAACAGAAGGGGGAGAAAGTCCGGAAGAAAAGCACAGCGCGCTTCCGGAACCCGATGTTCACGTTTGGCTTTGAAATCAGAAAAAGAAGATAAAAAACGAGCCGGGAGGCCATGCATCTGCATGGTCCCCGGCTCGAAAAGCATCCGGAAAAACGTTCGAAAAGCATTCGGAAATGGAAAGCATTCGGAAAAACGTTCGAAAAACATCCGGAACGTATTCAAAAGGCTCAGGAGAGATGCTCTGCCTTCGTCACCTTTCGGATGGAAGTGAACTGATAGCCGGTCAGGCTCCCGTCCTCGTATTCGATTTCTCCGGACTGGTTGTCGTACGGATCGTCGCGGAAGTAGGTCATCGGCGGGGTGAGCTGTTTCTGGAACTGCGGGTTCGACGGCAGGCGGAACGGATCGAGATTCCCGAAGAAATGACGCTGCTTCCAGATCTGACCGCTCCGGTAGGAGCCTCCGCCGTAGGACGGATCCACGTACAGCCAGCCGTAGGGTGCCAGATAGACGAGGGCCCAGTCATGACTTCCGGGATCGCCGTCGCAGAATTCATTCCCGGACTCCCAGCGCGCCGGAATGCCGAGGCACCGGCAGAGAGTGATGAACATCAGACCCTGCAGTCCGCAGTCGCCCCTGCGGTTCATGGCCGCGTATTCACCGAGGTTCTCGATGTTGAAGTAGCAGCGGACGAACGAGTAGGTAACTTCGGTCGTAATGTACTCATAGATGGCCCTTGCCTTTTCCAGAGGCGTCTCGCACCCCTCGGTAATTTTATGGGCGAGATCCACCATGAAGGGAGTAAAGCGGATGTGAGGCTGCTGCTCGGAAAGGTCCTCGGGCTTTACCTGATCCGCAGGATAAGGCTTATTCATTTCCGCACGGTTTGCGGCAACGGCCTCTTCGGTCCAGAGATCGTGATAGACGCTCTTTACGGTGTATTCGTATTCTACGAAGAAATCGTGGTTCTCCTGAATGTCCTCTTCGTAGCAGATGGTGCGCTGCGGCGCGTTCTCATCGGCGAGAATGTAGTGATCCGAGGAGGTCTCCAGAATCCGGATATCGGAGACATAGGAGCAGGCGCAGACGACCGGGATGTAGACCTTGATTCTGCCGGGGCGGAACGCGTCGTCGTCCACGCGGAGCGTGAAGCGGATGCGGAAACGCCAGGAGTCGCTGCCGTTTTTCTGCATGTCAATCAGGGACTGCCAGAAGGTGTTGTCCGGAGCGGCATCGGGGGTCTTTTCAACCGGTGTGCCGGCCTTCTCCCGGTTGGCGGCATTCTCCAGGTCGTTTTTCAGGGTGCCGGCCATGCTGTGGATGAAATGTTCCTTCCCGTTGACATAGATCCAGTCGATGCGGCCCTTGTCCTGCAGCTCGCGGAACTTCTCCGGAGTCAGATCCGGAATGACGGCCTTTGCCTTTTCAAATGTCTCTTCATAGGGATACGGATAATCCGAGGGAAGAGCACGCAGAATTTCGCGCTCGACGCGAAGCTTGGATTTCAGGTTCTCGCAGATGTCTTTCTGCAGCCACTGGTCGATGAGACGGGCCTCGCCGTCAAAATCACCGAACTGCTTGCGGCTTTCGATGTCAGTGGGAAGCGCAGTGCCGAGCGCTTCCAGGTCGTTGTAGCGGAATGGTTCCATGGGTGTTCCTCCTGTGTGCGTTGTCAGAGAACTTCGTCATAGACGCGAAGTACATTTTTATAGAAGATACTCTCTATTTCTTCCTGCGTAAAGCCTTCTTTTTCCAGACCCTCGGCAAGGAGCGGGAGCGTGTCGGCGCTGCCGTAGTCGAGAAGTCCCTCGATGCCGTCAAAATCCGTGCCGATGCCAAGGCATTCCCTTCCGCCGACGTTCATGATGTGGCGGGCATGGGCGGCGATGGCCTTCAGACTCTGGCGGGGATCCTTCTCCTTCGGCTCCAGAAACTCCGGGCAGAAGTTGATGCCGGTGACGCCGCCGTGCTCGGCGAGCCTGCGGATCATGTCATCGGTGAGGTTGCGACCGCACCCGCAGACGGCCCGCGCATTGGAATGGCTGGCAACGAACGGTCCCTTTACGATGCGGCAGACGTCGTAGAATCCGGCATCCGAGAGGTGGGAGACATCAACGAGCATTCCCATGTCCTGCATGGCCTCGACGAATTCCACGCCGCGCTTTTTGAGGCCGTGGTCACCTGTCGGAACGAATTCAAAATAGTGCGCCTTGTCCGGATGATTGGGGCTTGCCAGCTCGTTTTCGTGATTCCAGGTCAGCGTCATCATTCTGGCTCCGGCGTCGTACAGCTCCTTCAGATGCTCCAGGGAACCCTTGCAGCAGCCGCCCTCCTCGATGGACATCAGGGCGGACATGCGGCCCGCCTTCTCGTTGGCGCGGATTTCGTCGCCGGTCGTGACCTGGGAGATGAGGTCCGCGTTTGCGGCGAGCTCCTCCCGAAAGACCTGAACGAGACAGGAAACCGTGTACCAGGGATCCAGATAAGCCTCTTCCGCGGCCGAACCGGAAGATTCGCCGGAGGAAGAGGCGTTTCCTGCGGGAGCCGTGAACGGGGATGCGGCGGGAGAGGGCTCTTCCGGGTGCTGAACAAAGTCGGCTCTCCGGTGAAGATCCACGAAAAGGCCGAGATTCTGGCAGAGGCAGTCTCCCTTCTTCAGCCGTTCCAGATCGATCATGAGGTCGTTCTTCCGGAGCGTCTTGTTCTGCCTCCGGAGCCGGGAATACCAGATCTCGGAAATGGTATCGCAGTGCATATCGATGTATTTCATGCGCAGGTCCTCCTGAGTGATTTTTATAAATTGTATCACTGTATGCAATCCGGCGAAACTTCTTTTTCTATGGAAGAAACGGAAATCGGATGGGAGACTTCCCTATTGACAGAAAAGGCTGCGGGCTGTACTATCGTATACAATTATACAGAAAGTTTCACAGCCGATTTTTCTTCTTTCGGAAAAGAGAGCCGGACGACTGTCTGGACGGAGAGAAGAAATGCTTTCTGCAAAAAGGAGGAAAAAGTTATGAAGAAAACCGGCAGGATCCTTGCGGGCCTTCTGACAGGCGTGATGGCTTTGTCACTGGCAGCCTGCGGCAGCAGCTCATCAGGTTCCGCAGACAGCGGAAGCGGAGCAGACGGAGAGAAGACCACGTTCCGGACACTCTATACCGGCGAGGTGCAGACCCTGAACTATCTGACAACCAGTACCACCAATGATTACGCCATCAGCGCGAACATCATTGACTGTCTGGTAGATTATGATCAGTACGGCAACATTACCCCCGGACTTGCAGAGAGCTGGGAGTCCAATGACGATATGACGCAGTGGACGTTCCACATCCGCAAGGGTGTCAAGTGGGTCAACAACAAGGGCGAGGAGATGGCTGATGTAACGGCCAATGACTGGGTCGCTGCAGCACGCTACGTCAATGACGCCGCAAACGAGTCGGACAACCAGTATATGTATGATACCGGTGCCGTCGTACACAACGCACAGGCTTATTACGATTACACCGCCTACATGCTGGCGAGCGACAACGGAACCAAGGACACGGACGAGGACGGCGAGAAGCTGGAGCCTGTGGATCCCGTGAATCCCGAGGACATCGGCGTTGAAGCGACGGATGACTACACACTGGTTTACACGCTGGATGCTCCCTGCTCCTTCTTCACAAGCATTGTTTCCTATACTTCCTATATGCCGGTCTGCCAGGCGTGCCTGGATGAATACGGTGATTCCTTCGGTCTTGACAATGAGAGCCTCTGGTATAACGGAGCCTTTATTCTTCAAACCTATGAGCCGCAGGAGAAGCACGTACTCGCGAAGAACCAGTCCTACTGGGACAAGGATCACGTCTATCTGGACGAGGTGGTTTCCACTTACAACGCGGATGCGACCAGTGTAGAAGCCAACATGTATAAGAACGGCGAGATCGACTACGCGAGCATCAGCGCGGACCTTCTGGATTCCTGGCTGAACGATGACGCTGTGAAGGATGAAGTCCATGGTTCCAGACCGGACAACTCCTTCAGCTATTTCTTCTGCTTCAACTTCGATCCGCAGTTTGATGCGGAGTATGAGCCGGACAACTGGAAGATCGCTGTCAACAACGAGAACTTCCGTAAGGCCATGATGGCATCTCTGGACCGTGTCAAGGCCCTGACGGTTTCCGAGCCTTACAATCCGGAGAACCTTCTGAACAACACCGTCACTCCTGCAAACTTCGCAGCAGCGGCAGGAAAGGATTACACACAGTATGATGCCCTGAAGGACATCACGGACGGCGACAGCTTCGATGCCTCCAAGGCGCAGGAGTACCGCGACAAGGCAAAGGAAGAACTGACCGCAGCGGGCTGCACCTTCCCCATCAAGGTTCTGATGCCTTACAATCCTTCCGTTACCAACTGGGACAAGGAGTGCCAGGTGATCGAGCAGCAGATGGAAGGCGTTCTCGGATCCGATTTCATCGACATCATTGTGCAGGCAGGACCGGAGACCGGATTCCTTTCCTCTGTGAGAAGAAGCGGCGATTACGCATTCCTGAAGTGCAACTGGGGCGCGGACTACGCGGATCCTCAGACCTGGACGGAGCCCTTCGTGGAAGACAACAACTACAACTTCTGGGATAAGTCCGGAAACGATGATACGGAGAAGATCTACGAGGAGTGGTCGGCAAAGGTCCAGGAGGCCGAGGCAATCTGTGACGATGACGAGGCGCGCTACACGGCATTTGCAGAGGCCGAGAAGATCCTGATTGACAACGCCATCATCATTCCGTTCAAGATTGACAACGGCGGGTATGTCGCTTCCAAGCTGAACCCGATGGAAGGTGAGTATGCTCCTTACGGCGTAGCCCTTCAGAGATACAAGTTCCAGCATCTCGGAGAGAAGTCCATGAGCATGGATGAGTTCAACACCGCGCTGGAGAAGTGGCAGGCGGCAAGAACCGAGGCTCTGGAAAAAGCCGCGGAATAAGAAGACAACGATTCAGCACATCCCGCATCCATCTGCAGGCAGATGATTTGCATGGAAAATCGTCGGGGGCTGGACAGTTGCAGAAAAAAGATTGCAATCGTGTTCCAATAAGGGCATTATTAGTTTAATGCGTCAAATCTTTCCGGCAGGCGCCTGGTGCACCTGCCGGTTTACGTGCATACTGCAGTGCGGCGCGGACATCCGGGGAATCCAGGATGAGCACGGCAGAAATCCAAAGGCACGGAAGTGGAGGTACTTTTGAGCAAATACATTCTCAAACGGCTGGTGCATTCGCTGATCACGCTGTGCATCGTCATCACCATTGTGCTGCTGCTGCTGCGCAAAATGCCGATCGAGGGATACTTCAACAACTACGAGAAGATGTCCCAGACACAGATCAATGTCACGCTGCAGAAGTTAGGACTCAAGGATCCCGCGCCCGTTCAGGTCGTGAAGTATTTCGGACAGATTCTGAAGGGAGACCTGGGTACTTCCAACAAATACCGCAACGGTTATCCGATTGCGAAGATCATCGCGAAGAAGGCGCCGATCTCCATTGAGATGGGACTGATCGCGGAGATCATTTCCCTTGCGCTGGGCCTGCCTCTGGGCATTGCAATGGCGAAATCCACGCGGAGCAGATGGAAGCTGTGGGATAAATTCGGAACTGTCCTGATCGTCATTGTCGAGGCGGTGCCGTCCGCGGTCTACCATCTTCTGATTCAGCTCTACGGCAGTGAAATTCTCGGAATTTCCATGCTGTTCGATGAGAGCAACTGGGTGACCTGGATCCTTCCTGTCTTTTCCCTTTCCATCGGCAATATCGTGTACTACGCGATGTGGCTGCGCCGTTACATGGTCGATGAGGCCAACAAGGATTACATCCGTCTGGCAAGAGCCAAGGGTGTTCCGGAAGGCAAGATCAGCCGGGTTCATATTTTCCGCAACGCGTTTGTACCGCTGGTGCAGTACATTCCGAACTCCATTCTGTTCACGCTCATGGGTTCCCTGTATGTCGAGTCCCTGTATTCCATTCCGGGAATGGGCGGACTTCTGGTGCAGGTCATCAAGATTCAGGACAATACCATGGTGCAGGCTCTGGTTGTCATCTACGCGGCCATCTCGGTTGTCGGACTTCTCCTGGGTGATGTGCTGATGGCACTGGTGGATCCCAGAATCAGCTTTACAAAGAAGGAGGGATCAAGAGCATGACCTTTCGCGGTGAGAAAGAAAAACAGCTGGAGAATGCCATTACCAGCGATCTGAGCAGACGGCTCACCCCCTATGAAGCCTATAAGAATCTCCGGGAGGAGGAACTGTTCGAGGAGGCGCAGACCGATGCCGCCAGCGCAGAGCGGGGCGGCTACTCCAATTATTCCTACTGGAAGGCGACGCTGCGCGCGTTCTTCAAGAACAAGGTGGCCGTATTTTTTCTGATTGTCATCATTTCGGTTCTGGCCTTTACCTTCATTCAGCCTCTTCTGCCGAATCAGAAGAGCGCGAAGACCATCTACAACGACCCGGAAACCGGCATTCAGATCATCAATCAGCAGCCGAACTCGGAATTCTGGTTTGGCACCAACTCCATCGGCCAGGATCTCTGGGCGAGAACCTGGGCGGGAACCAGAACCTCCCTTGGCATCGGCTTCGCCGTTGCGGCCTTCGAGGCGTGCTTCGGCACGCTGATCGGCCTTTTGTGGGGGTATGTCCGCAAGCTCGACACGTTTTTTACGGAGCTCTACAACATTTTCGACAATGTCCCGCAGACGCTGGTGCTGATTCTGATTTCCTATATCATGAATCCCGGCGTGGGCACCATTATTTTCGCCCTGTGTCTGACGGGGTGGCTCTCCATGGCCCGCTTCATCCGGAACATGGTCGTCATCATCCGTGACCGGGATTACAACCTGGCATCGCGCTGCCTCGGCACCACGACTGGAAGAATCGTCACGAGAAACCTTCTTCCGTATCTGGTATCGGTCATCGCGCTGCGCATCTCGCTGGCCATTCCTGCCGCGATCGGAAATGAAGTATTCGTCACCTACATCGGCATCGGTCTTCCGACCGATATCCCGTCTCTGGGAAATCTGGTGCAGGCAGGACGTCTTCTGATGAGCCAGCCGGAGCTCCGCTATCAGCTGCTGTTCCCGACCGCCATTCTGGCAGTGATCACGATTTCGCTGTACATCGTCGGAAACGCATTTGCCGATGCGGCGGATCCGAAGAATCACATGAACTAAGGAAGGAGGGACGAAGATGAGTGAAGCAAGCGTTTCGCAGAACAGAGAAGTCCTTCTTTCGGTCAAGGATCTCGATTTCAAATTCACCCTTCGCGGTCAGGTGCTGCACGCCCTGCGCGGGATCTCTCTGGATGTCTATAAAGGAGAGAGCCTCGCGATCGTTGGAGAGTCCGGTTCCGGAAAATCGGTGTTCGTGTCCACGCTGATGGGCCTGAATGCCGCCAACGGAAGGATCACCGGGGGCAGCATCAAATACGACGGCTGGGACCTGACGAGACTCCATACGAATGAGGACTGGCGGCAGATCCGCGGCAAGAAGATTGCCATGGTCATGCAGGATCCGATGACGTCGCTGAATCCCCTGAAGACCATCGGCTATCAGATTCAGGAGGCCGTGGAGCTTCACCAGAACCTGCACGGAGAAGAGGCGAAGAAGGCCGTTTACGAGCTTCTGACGGATGTCGGAATCAGTGAGCCGGAGCGCCGCTACAAGCAGTATCCGCATGAGTTCTCGGGCGGCATGCGCCAGAGAGTGGTCATCGCCATTGCCGTTGCCTGCAGGCCGGAAATTCTGATCTGCGATGAGCCGACGACGGCGCTGGATGTGACGATTCAGGCGCAGATTCTCGGGATTCTGAAGGACATGAAGGCCAAGTACGATCTGACCACCATTTACATCACCCATGACCTCGGCGTGGTGGCGAATGTGGCGGACCGCATTGCGGTCATGTACGCCGGCGACTTCGTCGAAATCGGAAGCTGCAATGAGGTTTTCTATGACCCGAGACATCCGTATACCTGGGCGCTTTTGTCGAGCCTTCCGCAGCTGGGCGTGAAAGGACAGGATCTGTACACCATCGTTGGAACGCCTCCGAACCTGTTCAAGGAGGTGCACGGAGATGCCTTTGCGGCGCGAAATCCTCACCCTCTGAAGATTGATTTCGTCAAGCGTCCTCCGATGTTCCAGGTGACGCCGACCCACATGGCGAGAACCTGGCTTCTGGATCCGAGAGCTCCGAAGATTGATCCTCCGGAACATATCCGTGTTCTGCAGGAGAAGGGCAGGGCTCTTGGAATTGAGGCACCGGCAAAGGGAATCCCGGTGGCGGGCACGGAAGAAAAGGAGAATCCGGAGGGAGAGACCTCCGCTTCGGATCAGAAAGGAGCGTCCGCAGATGAGCAGTGAGAGGAAGAAGCTGGTAGAAGTGGAGCACATCAAGGTCCAGTTCGGGTCCAGGCGCCACCCCTTTACCGCGGTGGACGATGTCAGCTTTGATATTTATGAGGGAGAGACCTTCGGACTGGTCGGCGAGTCGGGATCCGGCAAGACAACCATCGGCCGCTCCATCATCCGCATCAATCCGGTGACGGAGGGCGAGATTCGTTTTGACGGAAAGCGGATTTCCGGAAAGCTCTCGAAGGAAGAGGATCATCAGGTCACAAGAGACATCCAGATGATTTTTCAGGATCCGATGAGCTCTTTGAACGAGCGTGCGAAGGTCGGATACATTGTGGCAGAGGGATTGTATTCCCCCGGCCATCATCTGAGCGAGGAGGAGAGACAGGCGAAGGTGGATCAGGCGCTTCGCGACGTCGGGCTTCTCCCGGAGTTCGCAAGCCGTTTCCCGCACGAGTTCTCGGGCGGCCAGAGACAGCGAATCGGAATCGCCAGAGCCCTTGTCATGGATCCGAAGTTTATCGTGGCGGACGAGCCGATCTCGGCGCTGGATGTTTCCATCCGCGCGCAGGTGCTGAACCTGATGTCGAGACTGCAGAAGGAAAGAGGCCTGACCTATCTTTTCATCGCGCACGATCTGTCGGTTGTGCGGTTCATCTGTGACCGCATCGCCGTCATTCATAAGGGTAAAATCGTGGAGCTGTCGGAGTCGGAGAAGCTGTTCCGCCATCCGCTGCATCCGTACACCAAGGCGCTTCTGTCTGCGATTCCGCAGCCCGATCCGGAGTTGGAGAAGCACAAGAAGCTGATCGTGTACGATGCGTCCATGCACGATTATTCGGTGGACAAACCGGTCTGGACCGAGATCCTGCCGGGGCACTTCATTCTGGGCAACCAGAAGGAGCTGGAGGGCTACCGGAAAGAGCTGGAAAAGTAAATCGGAATCATCAGTTTGGCCGTTGGCCCAAGGAAGAGCTGCAGGCGGGATCTTTTCGCGGATTCTGCCTGCAGCGCTGATTTTACAGGAAAGGGGAGGTATAACGATGAAAATTCTGATCGCCAATCTGGATACGCCCAACTACGTGAAGGCAATGTCTCATTTCGATGCGGAATGCGTCAATACCCGTGAAATTCCGGAAGACATCAGCGGATACGATGCGCTGATCCTTCCGGGCGGGGATGACATCGATCCGGTGTTTTTCCATCAGGAGATGAACGGAACGAGGGACGTGGATCATGACCTGGATGTGACGCAGCTGACCCTGTGCCGCGAATTCGCAGAGGCTGGAAAGCCAATTCTCGGCATCTGCAAGGGAGCTCAGATCATCAACGTCTGCTTCGGCGGCGATCTGATTCAGGACCTCCCGGACGGGAAGAGAGAGCATCACACCTATCACTCCGGACTCGGGACCGGGGAGTATCACGAGACAGAGATTGTGCCGGGAACCTTTCTGGCAAAGCTCTACGGGGAACATGTGGTGACGAACAGCTATCATCATCAGGCAGTCGGAAAGGTGGGCGATGGCCTTCAGGTCCTGCAGAGAAGCGACGACGGAGTAATCGAGTTCCTCGCGCATGAGACGCTGCCGATCTACGCCTCACAGTGGCATCCGGAGAAGAACTGCTGGGAGACGGCCAAGGAGGGCGTTGCGGACGGCGCGCCGCTGTTTGCCTATTTTGCAGAGCAGATCCGGAAGAGAAAGTTTGAAAGTGACATCGATATGTCACCTTCAAACAGCTGCATCGGTGCTGACGCACCGGCTGCCACATTCGGCAAAACCGCCTTCGCGGATTTTGCCTCAGTGAGGTATAAATAAATTCGTATTGCAGTGCCCGGAGGCAGACCTGCAGACCGCAGGTTTGCTTTCGCACAATCCGGATGCTGCACGGCGTTGACCCGAACCGGAAGAGCACGCAACGCTGCAGGGCCGGACAGAGAAAAGAGGAAAATGAGATGCCGACATTGAGAAACTTATTCGAAAACGCGTTCCGCCCTTGCGGGCAGACCCTGTATGTCTGGGGCGGCGGCTGGAACAAAGAAGACACCGGCGCCGGGGAAGACGGCATGAGAATCGGACTGAACCCGGAGTGGAAGAAGTTCTTCGACGAAAATGCGGGAACGTACGACTACGACAAGCACCGCTACGAGTTCGGGCATGGGCTGGACTGCTCCGGGTTCGTCGGCTGGACGCTGTACAACACGCTGGAGACGAAGCCCGGGATTCCGGGCTATGTCATGAGTTCCACCTCGATGGCGAAAACGTTTGCGGAGCGCGGGTTCGGGACCTATGTGCCGAATGATAAGATCACGGAATACCGGCCCGGCGACATCGTCAGCATGAACGGACACGTGTGGATCGCCGTCGGCCAGTGCGGCGACGGAAGCGTGGTTCTCACACACAGCAGTCCGAACACAGGTGTTCAGATTTCCGGCAGCATGCTTCCCGGAAAGCAAGAGAAGACGACGCAGTCCTATGAAGTCGCGGAGTACGCGATGGCGAAGTATTTTCCGAAATGCCACAGCATTTACGCGACAAGAGAGTGTGCACTCGACTACCGCACGGGAAACCTGATGCACTGGGATCTGGAGCACGGTGTGCTCACGGATCCGGACGGATTCTCGAAAATGGGGCCGAAGGAGATCATTGACGCTGTGCTCGGCTGAACATAAAATAAAAGAAAATGTTACGGAAAGGATTGTACGGAAATGAGCAGTGAGAACGAAAAGCGTCTCGACGTGATCAAGCTGTCGGACGATGAGAAGGACGTCATTATTCTGGATCAGACGAAGCTTCCCAACCACGAGGAGTATCTGCGGATTCATGAGGAAGAGGTGGCATGGAAGGCCATCAAGCTTCTGCAGGTCAGAGGGGCACCGGCCATCGGTATTTTTGCCGGATATGCGATGTATGTGCTGGCACAGCGCTATGAAGAGCTTCCTTATCCGGAGTTCCTGGAGAAGTTCCGGAAGCAGGCGGATTACCTCAACAGCTCCCGCCCCACGGCGGTGAATCTGTCCTGGGCCTTAAAGCGTCAGGTGAAGCTCGTGGAGGATAACAGCGGCAAGCCGGTTTCGGAGATCGTAAAGCTCCTTGGCAAAGAGGCGAAGGCGATCGAGGAAGAGAACACCGAAATGACGCGGAAAATCGCGGAATACGGCGTGACGCTCATCAAGGACGGCGATGGAATCCTGACTCACTGCAACGCGGGATATCTTGCCTGCCTCGGCTACGGCACGGCAACCGCTCCGATTTATTACGGAACGGAGAAGGGCATGAAGCTGCATGTTTTCTCGGATGAGACAAGACCGCTCCTGCAGGGCGCGCGGCTGACCTCCTACGAGCTGCAGAAGGCCGGCGTCGATGTCACTCTGATCTGCGACAACATGGCTTCGATCGTCATGAAGCAGGGCTGGGTGAACGCTGTTTTTGTCGGCTGCGACCGCATTGCCGCAAACGGCGATTTTGCCAACAAGATCGGAACCTCGGGCGTCGCCATTCTGGCAAAGCACTACGGCATTCCGTTCTATACGCTCGGGCCTTCCTCCACGATTGATTTCGACACGCCGACCGGCGACGACATCCACATCGAGCAGCGCGATCCGGCGGAGGTCAAGGAAATGTGGTACGCGGAGCCGATGGCCCTGAAGGAAGTAAAGAGCTATAATCCGTCCTTCGATGTGACGGATCATGAGCTTCTGACCGGTATCGTGACGGAGCGCGGCATTGTATATCCGCCGTTCAAGGAGAATCTGAAGAAGCTGTTTAACCGGTAAAAACTGCAGCACAGGAGGAAGAAGTTTATGGAACCGAAGGAAAGTATTTCTGCAAGCATTGTTGTCAAGGATGAGCTCGCAAAGGTTGTTCTGATGCCGGGCGATCCGCTCCGCGCCAAAACGGTCGCGGAGAAATATATGACGGATGTCGTCTGCTTCAATGACACCCGCAATATGCTGGGCTTCACCGGCACCTATCAGGGAAAGAGAATTTCCGTCATGGGACACGGCATGGGCGTTCCGTCCATCGGACTGTATACGCAGGAGCTGTACAGCCAGTTCGGCGTGGAGGCAATCATCCGCATCGGCTCTGCGGGCGGCCTGGATATGGGTGTCGATGCCAAGGACGTCGTCATCGCGGAGGCGGCATCCTCCAATTCCAATTACGGCAACGCCTACGGAATCCCGGGACAGCTGGCTGCCTGCGCTGATTATGACATGCTGGCGGAGGCTGTGGAGAATGCGAAGGCGCAGGGCTGCAACTACAAGGTCGGCAAGGTCTACACCTCGGATTTCTTCTATTATCCGCAGTCCGGCATCAACGAGAAGCTTCGCGACTTCGGTCACCTCTGCGTAGAGATGGAGACGGCGGGACTGTACTGGACGGCCTGCGCAAATCACAAGAAGGCGCTGTCCATTCTGTCCATTTCCGACCACCTCTTCAAGCCGGTGGCGCTTTCCGCGAAGGAGAGACAGGACAGCTTCACGGATATGATGGAGATCGCCCTGAATACCGCCGTGAAGTTCGCGGACTGATCCCGATTCCTGCGGAAGACGCGCGGAGATTCCGGCGCACCGGAATTTTCGGTCCGAAACGGCAGATCAGTCAGAGATAAGAGACCGGAAACGAACCGGAGCTTTCAGAAATCAACACAGAGGACAAGAAAAAGTCTCCCGCGGATGCGTCATGCGTCTGCGGGAGACTTTTTGGCTTTCCCGGAGCGCCCGTGCTACAATCGGAATGTCTTAAAGTGCATTCGGCAAAATCGCTGCACTCGAAGATGTCTGATGACATCTTCTCCTGCTTAGAGTGCCGCTTGGCGGCA
>CAVKEB010000034.1:0-23624 GCA_963655255.1 bacterium | reverse complement strand
GCAGCATCGGTGCTGACGCACCGGCTGCCACATTCGGCAAAACCGCCTTCGCGGATTCTGCCTCAGCGAGGTTTAAAACTGTCACAAGGCAGAGAGAAAAATACAGCAGTGCTTTGCGGAATATCCGTAAGGGCACTGCTGTATTTTCTGTCTTTTCAGCCACATTGAGGACTCCCGCAGGGAAATCCGGGATGCGCTGAACCGTTACTGTATTTTTGCGTTCTATCCGGGAACCGCCGGAGTCGGACTGCTTATGCCTTCACCACTTCAGCGGAAAGAGCGCCGTCCTTCACACCGATTTCGATGGTATCACCTTCACTGACCTTGTCCTCCAGGATCAGCTTTGCCGACATCGTCTCCACGTTTTTCTGGATGTATCTCTTCAGCGGACGTGCGCCGTAGCTCGGATCGTATGCGGCATCCGCGACGAACTTCTTCGCCTCATCGGTCAGGCGGACGGAAATCTCACGGTCCGCAAGACGTTCATTCAGATCCTTCATGATCAGATCAATGATTCCGCTGATGTTCTCCTTCGTCAGAGGACGGAACATGATGATCTCGTCCAGGCGGTTCAGGAACTCCGGACGGAAGTGCTGATGCAGGATCGCGTCCACCGCAGTTCTGCAGTTCTCCGAAATTTCGATGCTCTGTCCGGCTCCGCCTTCTGCCTTTGTCTCACCGTAGGCGTTGTTCTTTTCCTGCTTCTCAATGTCCGCAAGGATTTCCTGTGCGCCGAGGTTCGAGGTCAGAATGATGATGGTGTTCTTGAAGTCCACCGTTCTTCCCTGCGAATCCGTGATGCGGCCGTCATCCAGCACCTGCAGCAGAATGTTGAACACATCCGGATGAGCCTTCTCCACCTCATCGAACAGAACCACCGAGTAAGGTTTCCTGCGGACGGCTTCCGTCAGCTGACCGCCTTCCTCATAACCGACATAACCGGGTGCTGCACCGATCAGACGGGAAACGCTGTATTTCTCCATGTATTCGGACATATCAATCCGGACCATGTTCTTCTCATCGTCAAAAAGTGCCCTTGCCAGAGCCTTTGCAAGCTCCGTCTTGCCGACACCGGTGGGGCCGAGGAACAGGAACGAGCCAATCGGCTTCGTCGGATCCTTGATGCCCGCCTTGGAGCGCATGATGGCCTCCGAAACCTTGGTCACCGCTTCGTCCTGACCGACGACGCTCCGGTGCAGTTCTTCCGGAAGGTGCAGCGTTTTGCTGCGCTCGGATTCCGTCAGCTTGGACACCGGAATGCCGGTCCACTTGGACACGATTCTTCCGATTTCATCCTCCGTCACCTTCTCATGAACCAGACTCTCACCGTTTCCTTCTGCGGAAGACTTCGCCGCGGCCTCTTCACCTTCCTTGATCTTTGCCTCGATTTCCGGAAGCTTTCCGTACTGCAGTTCCGCCGCCTTCTCCAGATCACCGCTCTGCTTTGCCAGTTCGATCTCCGAATTCACGGCATCCTTCTCCTCGCGGAGTTTGGACAGCGAATCTATCTTGCTCTTCTCGTTCTGCCACTGGGCCTTGGCCGCGCTGAACTTGTCACGAAGCTCCGCCATCTCCTTCTGCAGATCGGCAAGCCGCTCCTTCGACAGATTGTCATCCTCCTTCTTCAGCTGGATCTCCTCGATCTCCATCTGCTGGAGCTTACGGTTCATCTCATCCAGCTCGGTCGGCATGGAATCCATCTCAGTCTTGATCAGCGCGCACGCCTCATCCACAAGGTCAATGGCCTTGTCGGGAAGGAAACGATCCGTGATGTAACGGTTCGACAGGACCGCTGCCGCAACCAGCGCGTTGTCCTCAATCTTCACGCCGTGATAGACCTCATACCGCTCCTTCAGGCCGCGGAGAATGGAAATGGTATCTTCCACGGTCGGCTCGCTCGCCATCACCGGCTGGAAACGACGTTCCAGAGCCGCATCCTTCTCAATATACTCACGGTACTCGTTCAGCGTCGTCGCACCGATGCAGTGCAGCTCGCCTCTTGCCAGCATGGGCTTTAACATGTTGCCGGCATCCATCGCACCGTCCGTCTTGCCTGCTCCGACGATCGTATGAAGCTCATCAATGAACAGAATGATATTGCCGTTCGATGCCTTTACGTCGTCGAGGACCGCTTTCAGACGTTCCTCAAACTCGCCGCGATACTTCGCGCCCGCGATCAGGGATCCCATGTTCAGAGAGAAAATCTTCTTGTCCTTCAGCGAATCCGGCACATCCTTCTTCGCGATTCTCTGTGCAAGGCCTTCCACAATTGCCGTTTTGCCGACACCGGGTTCACCGATGATGACCGGATTGTTCTTTGTCTTACGGGAAAGAATGCGGATGACATTGCGGATCTCATCGTCACGTCCGATGACAGGGTCCATCTTCTGATCCCTTGCCTTGGCGACCAGCTCCTCGCCGTACTTCTCCAGCGTGTCATAGGTGTCCTCCGGATTGTCCGACGTTACCTTCTGATTGCCGCGGACCGTCTGCAGCGCCTGCAGGAAGGACTCCCGGCTGATGCCGTAATCCCGGAAAATCTGCTGCACATGATCGTTTGCATTCTTGATCATCGCAAGGAAAAGGTGCTCCACGGAAACATACTCGTCCCCGAGCTTCTTCGCCTCATCCTCCGCTCCGATCAGGACCTTGTTCAGGCTGTTGCTCACATAAATCTGTGCGTTCGAGCCGGACACGCGCGGCAGAACCTCCACCGCATTCTTGCAGCGGGTCGTAAAGGACTGCGCGTCAATGCCCATCTTCTCAACAAGCTTGGCGATCAGGCTGTCATCGACCGTCAGGAGGCAGTACAGAAGATGCTCCTGTTCCACCTGTGGATTGCCGTATTCATTGGCCATCGCCTGGCAGTTCTGGATGGCCTCCATGGATTTCTGTGTAAATTTCTGAATGTTCATAACCGGTACCTCCTCTTGGAAGTTATGTATGGAAACCGCACGCCCGGATCTTTCGGACCGTTCCCGTTCCGTTCTCTCCGGAGTGCGGCTCTTTTGTTTTCTTTGTTCTATAACTACTATAACATTAAAAAAGATCCTGTCAATGCCGACAGGACCTTTTAATTCTAAACATTATGTAAATTGCAATTCAGCACCTGCAGGCTTCCTGCAGAAACCAGCTGCCTGCAGATCAATTTCCGCAGAAAACCCGCGGGCGGCCGGTGAGTGAAGCCTCTCCGGCCGACGACATCAGGAATTTCTATAAACGCAGGATCTTCGGAAGAATGACTGTCAACATTACTTCTTCTCTTCACTCCCCGCGTTTTCTGTCCCAAACGGTTCCTGATTGGCCCGAACACCTGCCTCTGCGGCATCCTGCTCCACACCGTTGACACCGCCCGCGGGCTTCTTCTCATCCGAGGCTTCATGATGGTGCGAAATGGTGGTATACCCTTCCATCGTCTCCTTTGCCTGCGGCGCAGCGGCAGTTTCGCTCTGCACCTGCTTCTCATTCCTGGAATTCCCGGGCTCTGCGCTCTCCTGCTGCAGAGGAGTGACCTCAGCATCAATCACATCTCCTGCTGCCACCGCCGCAATCGCCTCCACCGGCTTCTCGGCCTTGCCGATCTGGAACATGATCCAGATATCCGCGATGCCGTCCGCAATCAGCGCAATCGCCATGAACTTCATCAGAATCTTATTGATGGCCACCGGATGAATGATGAAAATCACGCCCAGAACAATCTCCGCCACGGCAATCACAAGGGCCGCGGCAACGCCGCCGGACTTCTGACGCACAATCCGGATGCTCTCCGACAGATCCACCATGCCCGTTACCAGAACGATCAAACCGATGATGGTCGGTCCGAGCGAAGCCAGAATTTCCGGATTGAAGAACAGATACATTCCCATGACCAGCGCCACAACACCGCCGAACAAGCCGAGAGAACTCCCGTACACGCGGCTTCTGCGGTAGAAGAATGTGACCACCGTCACGATGCCGACAATCGCAATGATTGCGGCAATGGCCTTGCAGATGACAATCAGCGCCGTGCCGGACCAGATCAGCAGCACCAGGCCGAGTGCCACCAGGCATGCCGCCTCAATCAGCTTGTTGGTCTTTGCTACACGAAACGCTCCCTTGATTTCCTGTTCCACGCGTTCTCTTTTCTTCATAAATGAACACCTCCTGCTATGCCGGAATCCTTTTTTATACCCCACTGAGGCAAAATCCGCGAAGACGGTTTTACCAAATGCGTCAGCACCGATGCTGCAGTTTGAAAGTGACAGATCAATGTCACTTTCAAGCTTATCTTTCCCGCTCTCATCATACCACGATCCCGGGCTCCTGCACCCGTCCGGATTCCGTTTAGAATTTCCATACGGTTATGCCAGGGCCTCAATCCGGTTCAGAATTTCCTCTCTTCCCTGCTTCGTAAGGCCCGAGAACGGAATGACCTCCAGCGAGACCTCCTGACCGACCGCGCTCTTCTCATGAAGAACCTTTTCTACATTCGCGACCGCACGCTGCAGCTGACTCCTCTTGAGCTTGTCCGCCTTGGTCGCCACAATAATCGGAATAAAACCGTTGTGAACCACCCAGTCGAACATCAGGACATCGTCGTCCGACGGATCGTGACGGATATCAATCAAAAGGAACACGGCCTTCAGGGAGCGGCTGGTGTGAAGATAGTTCTCGATCATGGTTCCCCACTGGGCCTTAACCTCCACGCCCGCCGTAGCATACCCGTATCCCGGCAGGTCCACCAGATACAGCTCATCGTTGATATTGTAATAGTTGATTGTCTGCGTCTTGCCCGGCTTGGAGCTGGTTCTCGCATAGCTCTTCCGGTTCATCAGGGCATTGATCAGCGTGGATTTTCCCACATTGCTCTTTCCGGCGAAGGCAAACTCCGGCCAGGAATGCACCGGAAGCCTGCTGGTAATGCCGCAGACGGTTTCCAGATTTACGTTTTTGATAATCATCTTTACCTCACTGAGGAAACTTCTCTCCAGACAGCAAAGGCGTGCGGCACCCGCCGTGCCGCACGCCCTGCCTCTTCCTTAACTTGTCTTTTTCAGCGGCTCTTCCTGTAAAAGTCTCGTACCTTCCGTGCGGGTGCCGTCCGCGTGGATCAGAATCGGCTGCTCCACACCCAGCACCGATGCCTTCGTGACAATGCACTGGCGCACCGTGTCATCCGACGGAATGGTATACATCACATCCATCATCACGCGCTCCATGATCGAGCGAAGACCCCGGGCTCCCGTCTTTCTCTCGACGGCCATATCCGCAATCGCCTCAATGGCATCGTCCTCAAAGGAGAGCTCCACCCCGTCATAGTGGAAGAGCTTGCGGTACTGCTTGATCAGCGCGTTCTTCGGCTCCCTCAGAATCCGGATCAGCGCATTCCGGTCCAGGCCATCCAGCGTAACCACAACCGGTACGCGGCCGATGAACTCCGGAATCAGGCCGAACTTCACGAGATCCTGTGGAACCACCTCTTTCAGAATGGCGCCCGGATCCTTTTCTTCCTTCTCCGCCACCGATGCATTGAAGCCCATGGAACGGTAATCGGTTCTCTCGCGGATGATCTTGTCCAGTCCGTCAAACGCACCGCCGCAGATGAACAGAATATTGGAAGTGTCGATTTCAATCAGCTCCTGCTGCGGATGCTTTCTTCCGCCCTGCGGAGGGACCGAAGCCTTCGTGCCTTCCACAATTTTCAGAAGGGCCTGCTGAACGCCCTCACCGGAGACATCCCGGGTGATGGAAACGTTCTCGCCCTTCTTCGAAATCTTGTCAATCTCATCGATGTAGATGATGCCCAGCTGAGCGCGCTCCACATTGTAGTCGGCCGCCTGAATCAGCTTCAGAAGAATGTTCTCGACATCCTCACCGACATAGCCGGCCTCGGTCAGTGTCGTGGCATCCGCAATCGCAAACGGCACATTCAGGAGCTTGGCCAGCGTCTGGGCAAGGTAGGTCTTGCCGGATCCGGTCGGTCCCAGAAGGAGAATATTGGATTTCTGAAGTTCGATCTCCGCATCCTCATCCGTTGTCTGTGCGGATCCCGCCAGCACGCGCTTGTAGTGATTGTAGACGGAAACGGCCAGAACCTTTTTCGCCTCATCCTGTCCGATGACATACTGGTCCAGAAATTCCTTGATCTGCGCAGGCTTCATCAGATTGATATCCTGCTGCGTCACACCGGCCTCTCCGAATTCCCCGGCTTCCTCCTTGGTGTCATCCTCGTCAATGATGTCGCCGCAGATCGCGATGCACTCATCGCAGATATAGACGCCGTTCGGCCCCGCGATCAGCTTGCGGACCTCGTTCTCCGGTCTTCCGCAGAACGAGCAGCGGCGCGGCGGGACCATTCTCTTGTTGTTATTCGCCATGACGGCTCTCCCTTTTATGCGTTCTTCAGTGCGTCCTCAATTTCCTTGCGGGTGGTGTAAATATGGTCGATCAGGCCATAATCCAGCGCCTCCGGCGCGGACATCCAGTTGTCGCGGTCCGTGTCGCGGCACAGATCCTCATAGGTCTTCCCGGTGTTCTGCGCAAGGATATGATTGAGCTTTTCCCTGGTGTTCCGGATGTGCTCTGCCGCGATCAGCATATCGCTGGCCTGTCCTTCGGTTCCGCCGGAGGGCTGATGAATCAGGATCTCCGAATTCGGAAGGGAATAGCGCTTGCCCTTCGTGCCGCCCGCCAGAAGGAAGGAGCCCATGCTGGCTGCCATGCCGACGCAGATGGTGGACACATCGCACTTGATAAACTGCATGGTGTCATAGATGGCAAGCCCGGCGGTCACCGATCCTCCCGGGCTGTTGATGTAGAACTGGATGTCCTTCTCCGGGTCCTCACCCTCCAGAAACAGAAGCTGGGCCACGATCAGCTCCGCGGACTGATCCGTCACCTGATCGCCCAGCATGATGATGCGTTCCTTCAGAAGTCTTGAAAAAATGTCATACGAGCGCTCGCCGCTTCCGGTCTGCTCAATGACATAGGGTACCAGATTTGCCATAAAAACCTCCTTCAAAATAACTCTGCCGGGACTGTTTCCCTGACAGCAGAAAGGATCCTGTCCGCTTTCCGGCAGGATCTTGGGCAAAATGCCACTCATAACGCCCATAATAAAACAAAGGCCTTGCTTGCCGCAAGGCCTTTGTCCTAAATTAAGAGATTTTTCATGAACGAAGATTACTCGGCGTTCTCAGCGGGAGCCTCTTCTTCCTTCTTCTTGGAAGCCGTCTTTTTGGTCTTCTTCGGCTTCTCCTCTGCCGCATCACCTGCAGCCTCTTCCTTCGGAGCCTTGGCCTTCTTCGTCTCCTTCGCGTTCTCGGTGATGAAGTCGGCAGCCTTGCGGATGCGGACGTCCTTCTTCAGGTCATCCTTCATCTGATCGGACTCGAATACCTTCTCGACGTTCTCAACCGGCATATGATACTGGTCTGCCATCTTCTTGTACTCGTCCTTAAGGTCCTCATCGGTCACCTCAATGTTCTCTGCCTCTGCGACAGCCTCGAGAACCAGGCTGTTACGGATTCTCTGCTCCGCCTGAGGCTTGAGCTGCTCGAGGAACTGCTCCTTCGTCTGGCCGGTGTACTGCAGATAGGTCTCCAGTCTCATGCCCTGATACTGCATGTTCTGAGCGAACTCGTTGGCGATGTTCTCCTGCTGCGTGCGGAGCATTGCCTCCGGAATGTCGATCTTCGCATCCTCTACTGCGGCAGCAACTGCCTCATTCTGCTTCGCATTCTTCTGCTCTTCTTCCTTGCGGACCTCAAGGTTCTTGCGGATGTCCGCCTTGTACTCGTCCAGAGTGGAGAACTCAGAAACCTCGTCAGCAAACGCGTCGTTGAGCTCCGGAAGAACCTTCGTCTTGATGGAGTTCACCTTGCAGTGGAAAACAGCGGGCTTGCCGGCAAGCTTCTTCTCGTGATAATTCTCCGGGAAGGTCACCTCAACGTCCTTCTCCTCGCCGATGTTCATGCCGACCAGCTGCTCTTCAAACCCGGGAATGAAGGAGTGGGAGCCGACCGTCAGATCATAGTTTTCTGCGGTGCCGCCGTCGAATGCCTCACCGTCAACCGTGCCTGCGAAGTCAAGCTTGATCATGTCGCCGTCAGCAACCGGGCGGTCCGTCACATCCTGAATCTTGCCGTTTGCATCCTGCTGGCGCTTGAGTTCCTTCTCGACTTCCTCATCCGTCACCTCGACAGGTGCCTGCTTGGTGATGGAAACTCCCTTGTACTTGCCAAGAGATACCGGAGGCTTCAGGGCAACTTCAGCGGTATAGATGAAGCTCTTTCCTTCCTCAATCTGAGTCACATCGATCTTCGGATTGGAAACAACGTCCTCGCCGGACTCCTTTACCGCGTTCTCATAGGACTCGTTGATGCAGGTATTGGCAGCCTCTTCATAGAAGATTCCTGCGCCGTACATCTTCTCGACAATCTTGCGGGGTGCTTTTCCCTTGCGGAAGCCGGGAATGGAAATTCTGTTCTTCTCCTTCTGATAAGCCTTCTCAATTGCCTTGCCGAAATCCTCGGCACTTACCTCGATGGTAAGCTTGGCCATGCTGTTCTCGAGCTTTTCAACACTAACGCTCATTGATTCATTCCTCCTGATGGTACTTTTACTTCGTCAGAAACAGACTTTCGTTTCTGTTCGGCTGGCCCCATCCGAAATCCCGCCGGAAATCCAAGATGAGCGCAAAACAGTCACACAATCAAAAAGTATACCCATGAAGCGCCGGTTTTGCAAGGTTTTTCGCTGTTTCCGGCCCCTCATGGGCATCTGTTTTCCCCGCCGGGGACCTCCCGGCGGGAAATTTCACGGATTCTGCCGGCGTTTCGCATCCGCACCGGGACTTTCCCGCGGAAAATCCGTGCAGAGCGGCGCAGCGGTTACACCGTTATGATCCGTTATGATTCAGAGCAGAACCTCTGCCTTTCCGTTCTCCACGGAAGCCTTCCGCGTGCTGCCATCCTCCGTGATGACCTCCAGCACGGCATCCTTCAGAGTTCCTTCCACGGAAAGAGTGACCTTTGCTCCCTCGCGGACTGCCCGGGCCGTTGTCACGACGTTCCCCGTCAGATCCGGAATTTCGCAGACCGCGGTCTCGCCGTCCACCGGCAGATACAGGCGGAGCGTCGTGTGGTCCGTGTAGTCATAATCCGGAACATCCTTGTGCGCACCGAACGCCAGAAGAGATCCCTCACGGACGAATACGGGAAGGTTCATATAAGAATACTTCTTCTCATACCATCTGCCGCCGTCCAGAATCTCACCGTCGATCAGGCCGACCCATCTGCCGGATCTGGCCGCGCTCTCACCGGCCTGCACCCCGGGCAGATAGAAGCGTCCCAGGCTGTTCTCATTGAAAATCGGTGCCACCAGTACGGAATCGCCCAGCATGTACTCGAGATCGAGATACCGGCACGCGAGATCCTTCGGGAACTCGAACGGCATCGGGCGCATCACCGGAACACCGGTCCGGTGCGCATAACCCGCCAGCTGATAGTAGAACGGCATCATGCTGCACTTGAGCTCACTGAAGAAGCGGACCACATCGTTGGATTCCTCATCAAAAATCCACGGCACACGGTAGGAATCGGATCCGTGAAGTCTCGAATGCGTGGAGAAGAGGCCGAACTGCGCCCATCTCTTGTACAGATCCGGCGTCGCCGTCTTCTCGAAGCCGGAGATGTCATGGCTCCAGAAGGAGAAGCCGCTCATCATGAAGGACAGGCCTGCATGCATGGTCTCCGCCATGGAGCCGTAGGTCGCCTCGCAGTCCCCGCCCCAGTGAATCGGGAACTTCTGGCTGCCCGCCGTTGCGCTTCTCGCGAAAAGAACCGCGTTGCCCTCTCCCTTTTCCTTCTCCAGGGTCCGGAACACCAGCTGGTTGTACAGGTAGGTGTAATAGTTGTGCATCATGACCGGATCGCTTCCGTCATGGTAAATCACATCGATCGGGATTCTCTCGCCGAAGTCCGTCTTGATCGCGTCAATGCCCGCGTCCAGAAGGCCCTTCAGCTTGCCCGCAAACCATTCGCAGGCCTCCAGATTGGTGAAGTCCACAAGCGCCATGCCGGGCTGCCAGTTGTCGATCTGCTTGACGCCGCGGCCGTCCTTTCTCATCAGGAAATAGCCGCGCTTTGCTCCCTCGCGGAACATCTCCGTGTCCTGGGCCACATACGGGTTGATCCAGCAGCAGAGCTTCAATCCCTTCTCATGGTAGCGGTGAATCATTCCCTCCACATCGGAGAACACCGCCGGATCCCAGGTAAAATCACACCAGTGCAGGGCGCGGAGCCAGTAGCAGTCGAAGTGGAACACGCGCATCGGGATCTTCCGGTCCTGCATGCCGCCGATCAGCTTGTTCGTGGTGTCCTCGTCATAGCTGGGCTTGAAGCTCGTGGAGAGCCACAGTCCGAAGCTCCATGCAGGCGGAAGCGCCGGACGACCGGTCAGCGCCGTGTAGACCTGAATGATGTCCGCAGGCGTCTTCCCGTACATCACATGCATCCGCAGCTGCTCGCCGGGAACGGAGGTTCCGACAAAGCCCACCTTCTCCGAGCAGATTTCATAGGAAACCGGGCCGGTGTGATCCGTGAACACGCCGTAGCCCTCGCTGCTCATATAAAAAGGAATGTTCTTGTAGCCGATGTCACTTGCCGTGCCGCCGTCCTCGTTCCAGATGTTGACGGTCTGGCCGTTTTTCACAAAGGGCGTGAACCGCTCACCGAAGCCGTAGATCGTCTCCCCAGGCTTCACCGACAGCTCGGTCAGCATGTAGGGCTCGTAGTCCTGCTCGAAATAATGAGGATCCATCCGAAGCTTCGACGGCTTCTTGTTCACCCGCATATAACCGATGTTGCGGAAATTGGTGCCGGTCAGTCTCCTGCCTTCCGCCTCAAAGGAAATGGCGCAGGT
Organism: bacterium; assembly: GCA_963655255.1. Taxonomy (GTDB): domain Bacteria; phylum Bacillota; class Clostridia; order Lachnospirales; family Lachnospiraceae; genus CAG-791. The sequence continues at coordinate 12,722 of CAVKEB010000034.1, read as the reverse complement.
CTCGCGGTCCACGCGGACGGTCATGTCTCCCGCCTTCAGAACCGCTTCCTTCTCGTCAATCTCCACTTCCACATCGTCCGGATGCTCCGTCAGCTCGAAACGGGGCTCCTTCGAATCGTACGCCATGTAATGCGTCGTCGTCATGGCAATGTCGTTGTGCCCTGCCGATACAATGTCAATGTACAAGACCGTGATGTCCAGGGCATCCGCTCTGGAACGAATCGGGCGCTCCGGAGCTGCGATCCGCATGCCGTGCGGAATCTTCTCCACGGTAAACGCCTGTGTCGCAAACGAAGCCTGTACGTTCTCGCTCCGCAGCCAGTAACCATCTGTAAATTTCATACACCCTCCTGTCAATCAAACGGACGCTCCGCCGGAAGCAGGCATGGTTTCTGCTCCCCCGCTTTCTCGGCATCCCGTCTCTGCCATACCGCGCCGTGAAATCTCCGGCGCAGGGATAAGATTATTATACGGCTTTCCCTTCTGGAATGGACCGATGATCTTTTATCCCCCTGAAAAAACGGGGCAGAAGAAACGTGCTCTCCTGCCCCGCCGCATTCTCAGGTGCTTTCCCGGGCCGGTCTTCCGCAAAACGCAGCATCCTTTCTGCACCTTACGCGCCGTATCCCGCTTTTCGCGATTTTCATCCGATTCTCATTACTTCGCAGCGCCGTCGATTTCGTGCCAGTCCTTCTCGATCTGTGCACAGGTTGCATCCTTGTCTGCCGTTCCTGCGATGTAGGACTGCATTGCCTCACCGAATGCCTGGTTGAAGCTGTCGGTCGAATAGCAGATGGACAGATCTCCGGATCCCTTCTCATCCACGGACTTCTTGCCCTGCTCGATGATGGTGTAGGAAGAAGCCTTGTCGGTCTTGATCGGAGGAACGACGCCCGCTACATCCGTGAACCAGCTCTGGCCGTAATCTGAGGTGTACCACCAGTTGACAAAGTCAAGAACCGCCTGCAGATTCTGGGAATCCTTATAGACGTGCAGCGCCTGATCCGAACCGGATACCACCTGGCAGTCCGCAGGATCCGCATCCACCGGATATCCGCCAAAGCCGATGTTCAGATCCGGATTGATGGCAAGAAGATCCGCCTCTACCCATGCGCCCTGGCCGAGCATGAAGGCCGTGTTGCCTGCCGCAAAGGCCTGTTCCTCACCGGAAAGGTCGGTTTCCAGCGGCTTGTCGTCGCCGTACTTCACTGCGGTGTCAATGTAATCAAACCAGTTGTCATACAGAACGGAGTACTCCTGGATCTTCGCTTCGCCCGCCTGGAACTTCGCGACCATGTCCGCCGTCGCCTCTCCGTTTGCCTTGGCAGCCGCATTCAGGAAATCCATCGCGTTGTGCTTGTACACCCACCACTCCATGAATCCGGTGGTGCAGGGCTGATAGCCCTTTTCCTTGATGATCTCGCAGTCCTTCTTGAAGTCATCCAGGGTCTCCGGTGCGGTGATTCCACAGTCGTCCAGAATGTCCTGATTCCAGATCAGTCCAAAGTAGTTGCCCTTGATCGCAAGTCCGTAGCAGCCCTTGCCGCCTTCCTCTGCCGATGCCATTGCCGCTGCAACGCCGTCATCCATCGCATCCACAATCGGCTGACCGGTCAGGTCATAGGAATACTCGCGGTAGGTATCGATTTCCATTCCCGATGTGGAGGAGAAGATATCCGGAACATCGCCGGAATTGATCTTCGCCTTCAGAAGAGTCGGATAGTCGTTCTGCGTGGTCTCATAGTTGATCGTGACATTCGGTGCTACGTTCTTGTACTCATCAATCAGAGTGTTGAGCGCATCTGCGTACTCGGGCTGGGAAATGAAAATATAAATCTCACCGCTGTCCGCCGAATAATCTGCTTCCCCTGCATCTGCAGAAGCATCCGCCTCTGCCGCCTCCGTCGTCTCCTCTGCTGCCGCATCGTCCGCAGCCGACTCTGTATCCGCTGCCGGAGCGGAAGCGTCTCTCGCGCTCTCCCCTGAGGATCCGCATCCCGCCAGCATTCCTGCTGCCATGATGCCTGCCAATACTGCTGCCAATACTTTCTTTTTCATGGTACTTCTCTCCTTTCTCTTTTACCCCTTTACCGCCTTTACCGCCCCTGCGGGCGTTTTTTACTTTGTTGTTTCCGCCGACCGACTGTTTCCGTTATCCCGTTATCCGGCCCCTGCGGAATACGTTCCCGAACGAACCGTCTACAGTCCCCGGTCCGAATTCCTTTTCTCCTGTCACGGAAACCGGAACAACTTCTTCTGCCAAATCGGCAAGGCTTTTTCCCGTCTGCTGCCTGTCACCCCTTGACGGCTCCTGCCACTACGCCCTCCACGATGTACTTCTGAAGGAAAATGAATACCAGAATCGACGGGAAGACGGCCAGAACCATACCGGTCATGGCGTACTGCCACTGCGTGTTCATCTGTCCGATGAAGGTGTAGGCCGCGAGAACCAGTGTCTTCGTCGTATTGCTTGCGTTGACCATCAGGAGCGGGAGCAGGAAGTCATTCCAGATCCACATGACATCCAGGACCAGCACCGTCACCGTCACGGATTTCAGAAGCGGGAAAATCACCGAGACGAAAGTCCGCATCGTGGAAGCTCCGTCGATCTGTGCGCTCTCGTCCAGCTCCTTCGGGATCGTCTTCATAAAATTATAGAAGATGAAAACCGCCATCGGGATGCCGAAGCCCCAGTACTGAATGCCGAGACCCACGCGGGATCCAGACAGATGGATCACACTCATTGCCTTCAGGAGCGTAATCATAATCGTCTGGAACGGGATCAGCATCGGTGTGATCAGGAGTGTGTAGACAAAGCCCGTGTATTTCGTCTTCCTCCGGTCGCAGATATAAGCGGCAAGCGAAGAGAAAAACAGGATTCCGACAATGCCGATTCCCGTGATCATCACGTTGTTGCCGAGAAGCTTGAAATAGTGAATCTTCTCTGCCACATACGTGTAGTTCTCAAAGGTCGGTTCCTTCGGCATGGCGATCGGATCCGCAATTACTTCTCCGAACGGCTTGAAAGAGTTGACGAACATCAGGAACACCGGGTAGATGTACAGGAGTGCCGCCGCGGTCAGAATGACGATCAGGACCGTTTTTCCGAGAATTCTTCTGCTATGACGCGTCATCACAGATCCACCTCCTTCCGGCTCATTCCCTTCAGCACCAGCTGCGTGATCACCAGTACGAACAGGAAGTACAGAATCGCCTCCGCAGAGCCGAGGCCGAAGTTGTTGTTGGTGAAGGCCTCATTGTAAATCTGAAGCGTCGCGCTGTAGCTCGCCTTTCCGGGTCCGCCCTTGGTCAGCGCCAGGATGATGTCGAAGACCTTCAGTCCGTTCGTGAGCGACATGAATACGCAGGTCGTCATGGAAGGCCCGAGAAGCGGAAGCGTCACGCGGAAGAACGTCTGCGCTTTGCCTGCGCCGTCCACATAGGCAGCTTCCAGAACATCCGTCGGCACTGCCTGAAGTCCTGCGATGTACAGCACAATGTAGAAACCGAGCGACTGCCAGACACCCACCAGCACGATGGAAAAGAACACGATATTCGGATCTCCCAGCCAGGAAAGATTCCAGAGCCCCCACCCGGTTGCCGCGTACAGGGACTTGAATCCGGAGGTGAAAATGAACTTCCAGATAAAGCCGACCACCGTCATGCTCATGATGTAGGGAATGAAGAACAGCCCGCGGTAGACATTGGCGAGCCGGAACTTCTTCGTCAGTGCGACGGCAAGCGCCAGCGCAATGACATTCGAGAAAATCACGAACAGAATCGTGTACCGGATTGTGAACCACAGGGCCGGAAGGAAGTCCGAGCTTCCCGAGAAAATGGTCCGGAAATTCTCAAGTCCGATAAAAACCGGCTCCTTGGCAATGCCGTTCCACTGCGTCAGCGAATAAAATCCGCTCATTACAAAAGGAATGTACATCACCATCACGACCAGAATGACCGAAGGAATGGTGAAGAGGAAGTTCTCTCTCCGTTCCTTGCGCTTTCGTTTCGATGTTTCCATCCGATCCTCCCCTCTGACTTTGCCCGGGCCGCCCAAAACTCTCTGCCGCCCCCTCCGGAAGGACCTTTCGTTTCCTTTCCCTCCGGCTTTTCTTTCAGTCTGGATACATTCTAAATCAGTCACTCTGACGAATGAATGGAAAATCGTGATCTCAGGACTGTAAAATAATGACATATTTAATATTTATATCTTTCATTTTGCCGTCATAATATACATCTCTTTTCTTAATTTATTTGCCTGTTGTTCTCCGAAGGTATAGAATCGTTGACATGAGCGTTCTGACAAACAGACAACTTCATACTCCCCGGACGCTCCGTTCCAGAACCCGCGCCATGATGAACCGCTCGCCTCTCTGGCTTACGTTCACGCTCCTGATGGCGGCGCTCCTTCTGATTCTCACGCTCCTTCTTTCCTATTCCAACTACCGCTGGGGAACGGACAACGCCATCCGGCGCCAGAACGAAGCCACCTCCCAGCTCATCCGTCTGAAACTCCAGAATCTGGACCAGTATTTCTCGGAGCTCTCCGATTTCTGCGTTCTGCCGGTCTATGACGCCGAGTTCTACAATGACCTTTTAAGCTCCAGTCCTCTCGATGAAACACGGGTCAGCGAGCTTCAGAAGAAGGTCGGGCTGTATTTCTACTCCCGGACGGACCTTCTTTCTTACCAGATTTCCATGTTCCATCAGGATCTCAGGATCGGCCGCTCTGCCTCCGATCAGCGCATGAAGACGTCCCGTGAGAAATTCTCTTCGGACGATCCCGCCTATCAGGAGTGCCTTCTTTCTCCGCTGCACTATGCCGTCTTTCCCTCCGACAGCCAGAATGCGCTGCTCTCTTTTTCTCACACGATTATCCGGATCAGCGACGGGAAACCCATCGCGCTTGTCACCATCGACGTGAACAAGAGCATTATGTCCTCAGGTTTCGACGGACAGCTCATCGCCCTGTTCAATCAGGACGGACAGCTGCTCTACAACAATGCGCCGGGCGCGGTGCGCGAGGATCTCGAGCAGGTCCTGCCCGCGAGGGTCCTGTCCGGTCAGAGCTCCGAAGAGGGCAGCATTCTCACCATTTCCGGAATGAAATACCTTCTCGTCTCCGGATCGGATGCCTCCTCCGGCATGACGCTCGCGGCACTGACGCCGCTTTCCTCCATCACGGGCGAGCTGCACGCCATTCAGCTGTTTTCCTTCCTGCAGGGACTGGCTTTTCTGCTGATTGCGCTCCTTCTGTCTTTCCTGCTCATCCGGTATCTGACGGCTCCCTTGTCCGCTCTCGCCGGTTTTCAGGGACAGGTCGGTTCCGGTCAATATCCGAAAATCAGCATCGGGAGGTGCCGGGAAACCGCGGAGCTCGGACGCTCCTTCAACGACATGTCGGAACACATCGACCGGCTGGTCAACGACAACCTGATCGCCTCCCTGAATGAGAAGAACGCAAGGATCGAAGCGCTGGAAGCGCAGGTCAACCCGCATTTTCTCTACAACACGCTTCAGGCCATCGGATCCGAGGCGCTCATGAATGACGAGCCGAGACTCTACGATATGATCACGCGCCTTGCTTCCAACATGCGCTATTCCATCAACGGCTCCAACGAGGTTTCCCTCGCGCAGGAACTCCGCTTCACCGACAACTACATTGAGCTTCAGAAGCTCCGCATGGACGAGCGGCTTCAGGTGACCCGCCGGATTGATCACGCGCTCCTGAAGCTTCTGGTCCCCAAATGCAGCCTTCAGCTGATCGTTGAGAACTCCATAAAATACGGCCTGACCGGCGATATCAGCCAGCTTCATCTGGAAATGGATGTCTTCCGGCAGGCGGACACGCTGGTCATCCGCGTCCGTGACGACGGGGCCGGGATGAGCCCGGAACGCCTTGACGAAGTTCTGGGACAGCTCCGCTCCTACCGTCCCGGCGACACCGCGGGCTCCACGGGTACTCTTTCAGAGAGTTTCTCCGCCCACAGAGATACTGGTCCGGAAGATTTCGGGGCAAACTCTTCCCGCGTAAGGCCGGTTCCCGGAGACAGGGAGCGAAAAACCGGCTCCTCTTCCGGAATCGGACTTCTTAACTTATACAGCCGCCTGAAAATCATGTATGACAACCGGGCGGACATTCAGATTGAGAGCAGCTGCAGGAGCGAGGATCACTTCACCTGCGTCACGCTCCTTCTGCAGCCGGATTTTCTGCGGGATCCCGGGACCGGGATTTCAACAGAGCCCCCAAAGTAACCATTCGGATCCAACAGTAACGATTCGGCGCATCCCGGATTTTCCTGCGGAAATCTCCGGATGCGGAACAAGGATCAGGAACGAGGTGAATTTTCATGCATAAGGTACTGATTGTCGACGATGAAAAGCCGGTCCGCATTGCGATCAGCAAGCTCGGAGCGTGGGCGCAGTGGCATCTGGAGCCGCCGCTCTATGCCGCGGACGGGAAAGAAGCTCTTGCTCTTTTATCAGAACTTCACCCGGATCTCGTCTTCGTGGACATGCATATGCCCGTCATGGACGGAACCGAATTCCTGCGGCAGGCCTCCGCAAGAAGCCCGCACGCCGCCTTTATCGTCATCAGCGGATACGATGATTTCTCCTATGCCCAGAGTGCCATCCACTACGGTGCCTCAGACTATCTGTTAAAGCCGGTTGTGGCCGAAGAACTGAATGAAGCGATCGGACGTGTCATGACCACGCGCTATCCAGGCGAGGATTTCTCGGCCCCGGAGGCTTCCGGGGCCGCACTCTCTGCATCAGAGGTGGTGGATCTCATTCATGACACCATCGAATCGCAGTACTCGGAGACCATGCGGATCCAGGATTTTGCGGATCGGTATTTCTTCTCCAAAGAATACCTCTCCCGCCTCTTCAAGTCCCGGTACCAGATCGGCATCTACGAATATCTCACCATGGTCCGGATGAAACGGGCGGAGGAGCTTCTGAAGGATCCTTCCATCCCGATTTCCGATATTTCCGCCCGCGTCGGCTACCCGGACAACAACTACTTCTCCAAGGCCTTTCGGAATTACCGGAATATGACTCCCAGTGAGTACCGGAGAGAGCAGACCGGGACACAGGCAGCGGATTCCTGACGTCCATCCGCCGGGACAGCTCCTTCCCTAAAAAACAGGAAGCAGGCTCCCTTTCGGGAAACCTGCTTCCTGCTTTTTATAAATGCTCTTTATGATTTTTTATAAATATGCCTGCCTGTTCCGGCCGGGTTCGGTTCTTCCGCTCTCCTGTCGTGCTCTTTTCTCCGATCAGAGGCGGATCAGTCCATGTGTCCGTCGCGGTGCATACTGAACTTGTCCATCGGATAATTCTTGATGTTCTCGAGAACCTGACGACCGTCTGCCTTGGCAAGAAGTCCTTCTCTTGCCTTCTTGATCTCGACCTCGGTCTTATGACGGGACGGGCCGCCTACGCAGCCGCCGGGGCAGACCATGCCCTCGATGAAGTCTTCCGGAAGTCTTCCGGCCTTCAGGAGTGTCAGCGCCGTGCGGCAGTCCTGACCGCCTGCGACCTTCTTGAGCTTGATGTTCGAAACATCCTCGCCCCGCTCCTTCATAACCTCGACGACCGCTGCCGCTACGCCACCGCTGGTTGCGAAGCGCTTTCCATAGATGGAAGACTCCTGATAGTTCTCTTCCACCGGCGTAACCTCAACGCCCTTGGAGCGAAGCATTGCGCGGATCTCTCCGTAGGTGACAACGTAATCCGCATTGTCCGGAACGCTCTTGTCCTCGGCCTCGCTCTTCTTCGCGATGCAGGGTCCGACGAAAACAGTGATGCATCCGGGATGCTCCGCCTTGAGCATACGGGAGATCGCGCACATCGGGGAAACCGTGCTCGACATGTTATTCTCGAACTGCTCCGGGAAGTGCTTGCGCATCATATTGATGAAGGCAGGGCAGCAGGAGGTGGTCATCTTCTTGCCTTCCTTCAGCGCCTCGCTCCACTCCGCTGCCTCATAGGCCGCGGTCATATCGCCGCCGAGTCCTACCTCGACCATGTCGGTGAAGCCAACCTTCTTCAGTGCCTCGCGGATCGCTGCCATGGAGATGTCCTCTCCGAACTGACCCTCGGTTGCCGGCGCACACATTGCATATACTTCCTCACCGTTCTTGATGTGCTCGATGATCTTGGTGAGATAGGTTTTGGATCCGATGGCGCCGAACGGGCAGCTGTGGATGCAGTGTCCGCAGCTGATGCACTTGGACTCATCAATCTCGCAGAAGCCGTACTCATCGAAGGTGATGGCTCCGACCGGACATGCCTTCTTGCAGGGACGGACGAGGTGTACGATGGCACCGTAAGGACATGCCTGTGCGCACATGCCGCACTCCTTGCACTTGTTGGGATCAATGTGAGAGCGGAACTCACCGATGGAGATCGCGCCGAACTTGCAGGAGTTCAGACAGGCCTTTCCGAGGCACAGACGGCAGTTGTCCGTCACGGAGTATGCCGACAGCGGACACTCGTCGCAGGCCGGCTTGATGACCTGAACGACATTCTTGGAGTCCGGATTCCCCATCGTACTCTGCGCACAGGACAGACGGATTCTCTGTCTCGTGACCTCGCGCTCCTTGTAGATGCAGCAGCGGTACGTCGGCTTCGGTCCGGGAATGAGCTTGTAAACGAGCTCTTCCTTGTGCTCGTCGTCGAGATTCCCCTCCCAGGCAAGACGCGCCACTTCTTCCATAACCTTGTGCTTGTAGCTTACTAACCCCTTGTCACTTGTTACCATACCTGATTCCTTTCTTGTTTTTCCGTTCTCTCCTGGTCCGTAAATCTCTGCAGGAAAGACCGGTATGATCTACTCAGAGGCCTTTTTGCAAAGTATCCTGATGAATCGGAATTGCCTTGCAAAAATCCAGTCCTTCCAGTGAATGCGCTGTCATCACGAGAGGGGTGGTCCCCTGAATGCTTCGAATGTAGCGGATGCACTTCTTCCGGTTGTCTTCATCCAGACCGGTAAAAGGCTCATCCATTATTATAACATCGGAAGGCACAATGCAGGCACGAATGATGCAGACTCTTCGGCGCATTCCTCCCGATAATTCCCGCACCGGCTTGTCCAGCTGATCCGGCGGAAGAATTTTCTCCAGCTCTTCTCTGGCGATGCGGGGAGAGAGCTTGCGGCTGACCATCGCGACATTCTCCACCGCCGAAAAATTCTCGCACAGCCGGTCCTCCTGAAAAACCACGCCGGCATTGACCCGCGAGTACTTGTAATCGCCAAGGAGCCGCACTCTTCCCTGATCCGGCTTCTCCAGGCCGAGAAGAATCCGCAGGAACGTGGTCTTTCCCGCGCCGGACTCCCCTGTGATGGCATAGGAAGAATCCGAGGAAATGTCCAGCGAGAAGTCATTCAGCACATTTTTGCCGTCGTAGCTCTTGAAAATATGCTCCGCCTCGATTGTCATGCCTTCTCTCCTTTCCCCGCGGTTTCCTGCAGCCCGCCTTCTTCTGCTCCGCGGCTCTCTCCGGTGCTCTCCGGCACTTTTCCCTCCGGCAGGGAAGAATGGCCGGATGTCACCTCCCTGTCCACGGCCCCGAGCGTCTTCCTTCCTGCCGTGCGAACGAGAAGAAGGAAGATCTTCTCAAACAGCCAGCTGACGAGAAGAATCACTACCGTCCAGGCCAAAACGCCCGCCGTGTCCAGCGTAATCTTATCCATATAGAGCTGATTGCCGATGCTCAGCTTGTACTGCCCGATGAGCTCCGCCGCGACACCGCTCTTCCAGCTCATCCCGAGAGCCAGCTCAAAGCCGCTCTGCAGGAACGGATAGATGCCGGGCAGAACAATGTATTTCAGTCTCGACGAGGCCGGAATGTGAAATACCTCCGCCATCTCCAGAAGTTTTCCGTCCAGATTCTGCAGGCCCTGCAGGGTGTTCAGATACAGGATCGGGAAAACAACCAGGAAGCTGATGACAAACGACAGCGCCCCAGACCCGAACCAGATCAGTGCGAGAATGATGAAACTCGCAACCGGCACTGACTTCAGAACCGTCACAAGCGGCGCCAGAATATCCCGGAGAACGGGTTTTCTGTCCGCGAAATACGCCAGAAGAATTCCAGCTGCGGATCCCGCAAGAAAGCCCCCGACGATCCGAAGGAACGAAAAGGCAAGGCTCTCTCCGAACTCTGCGGTTCCAAGGAGTGCTGCCAGAGCCCTGAGCGTTTCTATCGGTCCCGCCATCAGGATCGGATTGTGGATGATCACGGAGAGCAGCTGCCATACCGCAAGCCACCCCGCGATGATGATAATCTTCTTTTTCATAGTGATACCTCGCTCAGGCAAAATCCGCGAATGCGGCAGCCGGTGCGTCAACGCCGACGCTGCAGCTTGAAAGCAGCATATCAATGTCACTTTCGAACCTGCAGCCTGTACCGCCCCTTCTGCGGTCACTTGCGAGTCAGGAGAAGAATTTCGCGAAGGCGAATTCTTCGACGTCGGAGTAAAACGTTCTGCGTTTTACTCCAAACAGGAGCAAGTGACATCGGTCACTTGCGAGTGTCGTAGTAGAAATTATTCTCCGGAAGCGTTCCGCCGACCGAAGCCGGATCCGCCTGATACAGGACCTCCAGATATCCGGACAGCGCCGTCTTCATCTCCTCGCCGGTGATGCAGACAATGTTGCAGTAAGGAAGTGCCTTCGCCGCGACCGGCGCCTTTTCGATGATATCGTACTCCGCAACCAGCGCTGCGGTTCCCTCAATATCCGTGTTCGCCTCATCGGCAGACTCCTCATGCTCCTGCATGAAAACTGCCACCGCATCCGGATGCTCCTCCAGGAACGCATTCCGGACGATGGTCGCTCCGGTCAGGAAACGAGAGCCGTTGTCCGTCACCTTATCCCATTCGTCGGTCAGGGAAAATGCCGTTTTCAGCTGATCATTCTGCGCCTCGGCTACCGTCACAAAAGGCTGCGGCAGAACGGCGATCTTCGAGGGATCCTCCTGCAGAAGAGCCGCAATCTCGCTCGCTTCGGAATGGAATTCCAGCTTGCAGTCCGTCACGCCATTGGCATCCAGAAGGTAGTTCATTGCGTATTCCGGGGTTGCGCCCTGTCCGGTCGTCAGAACCGTCTTTCCCGCAAGATCCTTCACCGAAGCGATGCTCTCATCCGCCGTGATGCAGTAGAGAACACCGAGCGTGTTGATATCAATCACTGAAACGCCGCCCTTTGTTTTATTGTAAAGAGTTGCCGCAAGGTTCGCGGGAACCATGGCGATGTCCAAATCTCCGGAGGCAACCGATGCCACGATTTCCGAAGGATCCGATGCCATCGTAAATTCATAGGATCCCTGAGCGTTTCCCTCCTCCGAGTCCTTCATCAGATTGACAAGTCCCATCGTGGTCGGCCCCTTCAGGGATCCGACGCGGATGGTCGTTCCATCATAATCCAGAACGGTTTCTGCGGCATCGGAAGCTTCGGTATCTGCCTCGTCGGCACTCTCCGTGGTTCCGGCCTCTGCCGTCTCGTCCTCCACGGAGGAAGCCGTGTCCGCCTCCGCGGCCTCTGTGGAAGAAGCTGCAGCGGTGGTATCTGCCGTACTGCCCTCCCCGGCAGCGCCGCATCCTGCCAGCAGTCCCGCTGTCAGAGCCGCCGCCATCATTACACTGGTTACCTTTTTCTTCATAAATTCTCCTTTCGTTTTCTGCCGCCGCTGTGCTCCTGCTGCCTCCGAACTGCTCGGAATATCCCCAATCACAAGAACCCGTGCCCGGCGGATTAAAACTATTTTTCATTATAAAATTCCCCCTGTCCGTTCCGCAAGGAAGGAACAGGGGGAATTGATGCAATTCTTGCTGTTTTTTGATAACTGTTCCGCACATGAAGATTTCTGATGTGAATTAACCGCTTGCGGGCATATTCGTCTCAGGAATCCCATATTCGGCACATCTGCCGGTATTTCAGGATTTCTCCTGCGCAAGATCCGTGTCGGTCTTGTAGAACAGATTGTAATCGCTCTCACTCATTGTATAGACCGTATCCGCGTCATCCACACAGATATACCGGGCGCTGATCATGGAATTCTCCGAACCGACCTCCACGCGGTGCACCGTCCCGTCCGAGAGTGTCGCCGTGATGGTCATGACCGGCTGGTCCAGGCCGTACTCCTTCCGGTCCTCCACATTCTCAATCTCATTGGTGCTGGTCAGGTCCGCGATTTTATCCCGCAGCTCATCCGCCTCGGAAGAATTCACTTCATACGCGGTCGTCCCTTCACTGCTTCCATCCGCGCCGCTTTCCGAATCTCCGGCGGCACTGCCAGCCTCTTCGCTGCTACCGGTATCTGCCGTCTCTGCCTCTGCAGCGAAAACTGTCTCCGCCTCTGCAGCGGAAGTCGTTCCGGCAGTATCTGCGGCATTCGCCTGCTCTTCCACATTGATGTCCTTGACAAAGGACCAGGCGCCCTCGTCACAGTCCAGCATCAGCATCCCCTTGTCACTGGCAATCTCCAGTTTGGCAAGCTGCGAGGAATCGAAGGAGAGCGCAGTATACTCTCCTTCTTCCTTTTTCTTCGCCTCCTCTTCTTCCCGGGCGGAAATCTTCCTTGCGGTAAAGCCTCCCGCAATCAGCACCGCCAGCACGGCAAGGAGAACAATCATCTGGATTTTCTGTTTTCTCATGTGTATACCTCGCTGAGGCAAAATCCGCGATACCAGAGAGAATTTCGCGAAGGCGAAT
>CAVKEB010000033.1:0-23711 GCA_963655255.1 bacterium | reverse complement strand
GATCTCCTGACTGGCTGCCAGGCGGTCTGTACCATCACAAAACATATATTAGGAGCATAAACTAAATTTACAATAAAGCACCTAATTTTGATTAAAATTGTGCTAAGAAATTATATCCCGGGAGAGATTGTCCATGATTTGATAGAATCTATGATTACTACTCGCTATAATGTATGTTGTAAATGCTGAACAATTCCTATATTTATGCAGAAGGTTTGGAGGATGTGCCAAGGGAGTGCACGCCTGCATGCGAACTGCCTTCGAGGGATGGATTGTACGATGGGAGGTACGGATATGAGACGTCGTGAAGACAATCAGGAAATCAGAGAGAATACGGGAAAAATGTCCAAACTTGCAAAGAGCGTAATGGCAGCAGGCCTTGCCGTCGGCGGTGCAGCTGCTTTTGGAGATATGAATGTATTTGCGGCGGAGAATGAGGACAGCAATCCGGAAGTTTCAGTGGACACGCAGGCGCAGAGTGATGTGGAGCAGCACTCCGCCGATCTTGGGACAGTGGGTGCAGCCGAAAACGGTCCAATGACGGTGACGGAAACGACCACTACAACGGAAGGCAATATTACCACCACGACGACCACAGAAACCACGTACGATGAGAGTACGTGCACAGAGACGAAGACAGAAGAAACGACCACGACGGAAACATCGCCGAGTGGTTATGATGAGTCGAAGTTTGGCGATAAGACCAGCTCGGAGACAACAGAGAACCCGGACGGATCTACAACTACCAAAAATGAATATACCGGCGAGGATGGCTCGAAGACAACGGAGACCATTACGGAGATCACGACACCCGGTACAACCGGAGATACGGTGACCTCTCCCTCGGATGGAACAGAGAAGGATGCTGTCCTCGTAGATGAAAACGGCAATCCCGTGCTGGATGAGAACGGGAATCCGATCATTAATAAGACAACCGATTGGGAAGAGAAGTCCAGCGAATCGACAGGCGAGACTACGGAGACGATCTATGTTGCCATTACGGTTTCCAAAGCGTCAGATGCGAGTGAAGAAGGCGTTGATCCGAATTTAACGGAATATTTCTTTACGGCAATTGGAGCTGACGGACAGACCATACGGATTCCGGTTTCCGGGGCGGGGGAGAAGCTCTCTGCCACGTCGAATGGGAACGGAACCTACACCGTCGTTTATAATGGCGTGTCTTATACGCTGGGCAGCGATGCCGTGGTTAAGACTGGAACGGCCTCGGACGGAGCATCTGTATCCGGAAAAGATGGTACGACCGTCAAGGTTGATGATACGAAGGAAGAAATCGAAGTCACACCGAATGGAGACGGAAGCTATACGTTCAAGGATGTCAATGGGAAGGAAACAACCCTGAAATTCACAGACGGTGTAGTGAAGACGAAGGAAGGGGACCCCTATTATTATCTGGAAGTGATCAATGAGAAGGGAGAACAGGAGGAAGTGCGCCTTAACGGATCCGGACCTGTTGAGGTGGTTTCCAATGACGGCGGCAAAACCTATCAGATCACAATTGATGGAAAAACGTATACGGTAAAGGCCAACGCAGGGCAGCAGATTACATCGGAAACGGAGAATACGGTTTCCGGAAAAGACGCGGACGGGAAGGATACGTCTGCAGATGTGGCAGATACCACGGACCGGATTCAGGTGGTCTGGGATGCCGAGAAAAAACAGTACAAGGGGACCTTTACAGATAAAAACGGAAACACTGTTACCATGTATTTCGACCAGGCAGCGGAAGAAAAGGGAACAGGAAAGGCGTACTCGTATGTTCTGGTAAAGGATGGAGAAGGTACGAAGGAGCTTCGCGTAGATCCGAATCAGATATCGACACCTGTCTGGAGTGAAGAGAAAAAGGGTTATGTAATTACTGTTGACAACATTGTCTACGTGGTGGACGAGGGGAGCATCCAGAAGAAAGCCGAAGTAAAAAGCGATGGAAAAGATATTGAGGTTGCGGAAGATACGCCGGACAAGGTAGAAGTGACAAAGGAAGTGGATCAGGACGGAAAGGAAACCGGCAGATATGTCGGTACCTTTAAGGATAAGGATGGAAACTCCTTTACTCTGACCTTTACGGAGTCAGAAGTCAGCCATGAAGATGGAGAACAGTACTTTTATATCAATACGGTAGGCGGGAAGCAGGAAATTCCTGAGAACGCCCAGCTTGAAGTGGTGAAGGAAAACGGAAAATTCTATGTCATTGTGAAAACAACCGAAAATGGCGGGACATCGAACCGTTACGAGGTTGACGAGAGTGAACTGACACAGACTGTCACAGAGAGAAAATATTACGTTGTTGCAAAGGATGGTCAGAAGTACGAGGTTTCTTCCAAAGCTTCACTCAAGGTAGAAAAAAAGAATGGAAAATATTATGTAAGAATCCGGGTTGATGGACAAGAACAGGAAATCGAAGTTGAGAACATTGATACGATCGTTGGAGAAACTTATGCAGACGAT
The DNA here is from genome assembly GCA_963655255.1 of bacterium. Classification (GTDB taxonomy): domain Bacteria; phylum Bacillota; class Clostridia; order Lachnospirales; family Lachnospiraceae; genus CAG-791. The sequence continues at coordinate 21,245 of CAVKEB010000033.1, read as the reverse complement.
CCGAATCTGAACGAAATTTCCAAAATTATTGGCGATTTCGGCGTGACTGCCGAGATTAAGATCGGAAATAACCACATGGATTCCAATTTCCGATATGGAGAAAATAATGGAACAGCGCTTGGCGGTTCCAACAGCATTTATCTTCCGGAGGACCATACCAGAGGAGATGCCTCTTATATTGGTGATGTCAAAGGAGATGTGACAAAATCGGGTGATGTCTCGGGAAAACTCTATATTAATCTTCGGGATAATCAGGATCTTGTGTATGACAATAACGCGGATGCTGCGGCAATCGCAAAGAGTGAGGGAGGGCGGAAATGTTATGTTCGTACCCGCAATGCGGATGGAACCTATACGTATTATGAAATCCAGAACTATGAAGAAGTGATCGTTACGCAGGACAAGATCGCGGACAGCATTCGCCAGGATCTTGATAAGGTAGCAGATCTGGCAGAAGAACTGGGGAAAAATCAGCAGACATCCAATGTTTCCAGCGATATCAATAAGACAACGGAAAAAAATTGGGATGGATCGGACAGGGATGCTTCCTGGGATAAAAAGACAGTTGATATCACCCAGGTTGCCAATGAGAGCGAGAAGAAGGACGTCGTATATGTAACAGTGGGAACAAACGCCGGATCGGTCAATGGATTCAGGCAGGCAAGTCAGACGACCATCAATATGCGAGAGGATCAGATTCTGGTACTGAATATTGATGCCGGAGATGAGACGGAAATCGGACTGCATAAATTTGAAGTCAACATCACGATGAAGGATGGATCGGTTGTCAAGTTTTCTTCCGACCCCAAGACGTTAACGGAGAGTGCGGGCGAGATGATGCTGCGGTTTGCACAGCAGATCATCTTCAATTTCGGAAAATTTGCAGGGAAAATACGCACCGATGGATCGATATGCGGCTTCATCATTGCGCCGAATGCAGATGTAGAAATGAACAGCACTTCTTCCGGAAGAATTGTCTCCAGAGGATATCATTCTGCGAGCGGCGAATGGCATTTTACCGGAACATATACGGGAGAGGACAGCTATGTCTATAACCCGGAGGAAGAAGATACCATTCAGTACAGTATGGAGAAGCAGGAAGCTCATCGGGAAAACTGCTATGTGACAACGACGAAAAGTGTATCGCTGATGCCGCAGGAGGCGAGAGAAAGTACCTTCTACGTGACACCGAACAGGACGACCCGCTATCGGATCACCCCTTCGGAAGGAAAGACAACAACGTATTACATCGTTCCGAATAAGGATACGATTGAAATTTATGAGGCGAAGGTGGATGCCCAGTATTACAAGACAACGAAAGCGGAAAAGAGGGTGACCAAAACGTCGAAGAAATCAGTAAAGCAGTATATTTATCGCCGCACGGAGGGAGATACGGATACGGACACCGATACGGATACCGACACGGATACCGACACCGATACGGACACTGACACAGACACGGATACGGACACAGATACCGACACTGATGAGGGCCGTGTTCTGGGTGTACACAGAGACCGGACTTCCGGAGGCGAGAGTGGTGACGGCGGAAAGGTTCTCGGAGCGAGCCGCGGACGTCACGTGGCAACCGGTGATGAAACCAATATGATGGCGAACGCCATGATGGCGGGAGCATCCGGCGGCGGACTCGGTGTCGTGGGTCTTGTCCGAAAGCTTCGCAATCGGAGAAACCGCAGAAAGTAAGTGCCGAGAACGTGATTTGCTGACATTGGAAAAGAGAAAACAGATGCACCTGCGCGGGACAGCGTCCTGCGCAGGTGTTTTCTGCTATACTGTTTTATGACCGAAGTGAGGTATAGGAATGGTGCCTTGTCAGGAGAAAGCACCGGATTTAGAGGAACAGGCCAATGCGGGAGCACAGCATTCTGCTGGGACGAATTGAATATTCGGTGTTGATCGTGCTGGTGTATCTTCTGGGACGCAGCATTCCGATTCCATGGGTGGTCTATCAGGAGGCGGAGAGCGCAGGAAACGGAATTCAGGCTCTGATCGGGAGCTTCCTCGGCAGCAGCCTCAGTACCACTTCGCTGTTTTCACTGGGACTGACGCCGTGGGTGACGGCCATGGTGGTGGTCAGCGTATTTCAGAAGACCATGGAGGATAAGACGGAGAAGAAATCTCCGGGACGTGCGAACCGCGCAACACTTTGTCTGGCGACGGTTCTGGCGGTCCTGCAGGCACTGGTGAGTGCAGTGAAAATGCAGTACCGGCCATGGGGGAGCCTCAGGACAACGGATTTATGGATTCTCACGGCGGCGGTTCTGGTCGGCGGTTCCTTTCTCATCCGGTGGCTGGTGGGACGCAATACCTCGTGGGGCATCGGCGGACAGACCCTGATTATTCTGGTGAATATCCTGGGGAACCTCAGGAAAACCGTGACGGAATATATTCAGGCCGCAGCGGGAGAGGGCGGCTGGAAATTTGCAGTGCTCCTTTTTCTGGGAGGAGCGGCGGTCCTTGTGATTTTCGTTGTCATGCTGTTTCTGGAGGGCGGCGAGTTCCGCAATACGGTGCGGCGCATCGGGATCAATAATCTGTATGCGGAGGATGATTACATTGCCATCCGGATGACGCCGGTGGGGACGATGCCGGTGATGTACGTGATGTCGTTTTTCACCATTCCGTACTATGTGCTGTTGGTCCTGAATCTGTTCCTGCCAGGCAGGCAATGGATTGAGAGGGGCCTTGCGGTGATGAACCTGAATCAGATGACCGGCGTCTGGATTTTCGGAGGACTCCTTCTCGTTCTGACGGCGGTGCTCGCGGTGATCTTCGTGAGTCCGGGAGAAATTGCGAAGAATCTGGAGCGGCAGGGTGATTTTCTGGATTATCTGGAGCCGGGTCGGGAAACGGCCTGGCATTTAAGAGGGCAGACGTTGATGGCGGCACTGTTCTCCGGAGCGGTGACGTGGCTTCTTGTCATTCCTCCGCTGTTTCTCCGGGTGCTGCGCGGCGGAACTTCCGGAATTTATATGGCTCCGATGACGATTATGGTCGCGGCAGGCATGGCAGCGGAGCTTCTGGAAGAGGCGAAGGTTTACCGGACGATGGAGAACTATAAGCCGTTCCTGTAGAAAGAGCTGCAGGAACGCGCAGATTGCAAGAAGAGAGGGTGAATTTTACGGAGGAATCCGGGAATGTACAGTTTCATTCCATCCTGGTATGCGGGCCCGGGAGACTGGCATACCAACATTGCGCCGTGGTATCAGCCGGCACAGTCCTATGAATTTGATGATACGGTGAATCAGATCCGGATGTTTCGGAATGCGGGCGAGGAGACGGAGCTGTTATGTCTTGCGTGGTCGCCGAATCTGCGGCAGTTTCTGCACCGACAGAATCTGTATCCGATTCCGTACTGGTCGGTCTTTGATGAGCTGCAGAAGGTAAGGCTCCAGAAACCGGCGGTTTTTTCTTACACGGAGCTGCCGTGGCCGGAGGAGGTGGAGTGGGTGTATCTGCCTTCCCGCCTGATGGCCTGGCGTGGGGAGGAGAAGGCTGAACGTGACCTCGACAGGTCACGTTCAAACAGCAGCATCGGTGCTGACGCATTCGGCAAAACCGCCTCCACGGATTCTGCCTCAGTGAGGCAGAAATATGCCTGCGTGGAATTTGCGGAGAATGGGACGCTCTGCTGGGTGGAATATTATGAGCACGGGCTGACGGCCCGAAGAGATATTTATGACGACCGGGGCTTCCGCTCGGCTTCGTTGTTCTTCCGGGACGGAGAGGAAGAGCGGCAGGAATTCTATGATCCGGAGGGAAATCTTCGTTTTACGGAGGACAGGAGGACGGGAGGCATCCGGATTTCCGGGGAGGCCCGAGAGGATTTCGAGAGAGAAACCTATGCTTCTGCAGAGGAACTGATCCGGGAGAAACTGGCCTTTTATTTCCGGCAGCATCTTAAAAGAGAAGCGGTGGTGATTGCCGCCAACCGTCAGCACGACGGGATGATTCTTCAGACGCTCCGGGAGGTTTCGGGACAGCGGATTGTGCTGTCCTTTTTTGAAAACCGGTTTGATCTTCAGGACGAGAAGGCACTGCAGGAGGACACCAGGGACGCCTGCCTGATCGTTACGGATACGGAGCATACGGCCCGGATGATTGAAGCGGCGGGCGTGACCGGGAAGAATATCTGTGACATCTCGCCGTTCGACACGAGACTTTCTCTCGGGAAAAGCCAGCGGATTCGGGAGCTGAAGGTGTTCATGCCGCTGGACGGCCTGGAGGGAGTTCTGCTGGAAAAGGCACTCGTGCAGGTGTTCTCCTACATGGGCAGAAATCAGGATGTGGTGCTCCTTGCGGGGACGAAGAAGGACACGCAGCATGAGCAGCTGGCGCTGAAGGAGAAGCTGGAGGAGGTCCTGACCGGGATGGGAGAGACGGAGCTGTCCGTTTCGGTCCCCTGGGAGCAGGAAGACGCTTCAGAGGAGCAGGAGAATGCAGCGCAGCAGACAGCACGCATTGCGGTGACGCCGTACCATTCCGAGAATGACATGATCCGGATTCTGTATGACACGAGACTGATTCTGGATGTGAGGGACCAGCCGGATCTGTATCTGCAGATCGCGGGAATCAGTGCTGGAATCCCGCAGGTGAATTATCGTTTTACCCGATATGTGAAGCATCAGAAGGACGGCTATATCATTCAGAACATCAATTACATCACGGGAGCACTGGAATATTATCTGGACGGCCTTTCCGGATGGAATGAGGCTCTGGTGTACTGCGTGCAGGAAATATCACGGTATACCGGTGGAACGCTAGTGGAGCAGTGGAAGCAGATGATTCGGGAGGAGAAGCCGCTCCCGGAGACTCCCGCAGGTAAAATGCGGCAGGAATCATAGCGCCAGTGTGCAGGGAATTCCGGCAGCTTCGTGATGATTCGCTTGATGATAAGGAAGAAGCGGAAAAGCACGGAAGGGCAGGAATCCTGTGACTTAGGGAAAACGGAAGACATGACAGGAACAGGAGACGGAAGAAGACAAATCATCCGGACAGGAGGAATTCCTCAAGGTCCGGGACTGCAGCTTCAGGTCAGTCAGGCGGAAATCCGGACGGGATTTTCCGGGCAGGTGATCTTTCATGGACATGGGGAGCTGTGTCTTTCGGGAGATTTCGGTGAAGGCTTCCGGGGAATTCTTACGTGGACGCAGAGCGTTCCCCTTCCGGAGCATTCGGTGTGGTCTGTCTGGCCGGAGCTTCGGACGGAAGGGGATGTGCGGGTACGGCTTCGCGCCTTTTTCCGGAATTCCGGTTCGCGCGATGTGACGGGAACCGCCGCAGAGGAAAATCTGGAACAGCCGCTTTTTGTTTCTGCGGGAGAAGGAATGCGGCTCGGACTTTCGCTGGAAGCGTCCGGAAAAGGAAAGCTTTTTGTGGGGACGGTTCACCTGCGGCAGGCAGTGCAGGGAGGCGATGCTTTCGTGCGAGGGGCCAGACGGGGAGCGGATGCAGGAGGAGAAGAGTTTTATACCCTTTTTGTCTCCATGGACCGAAAACCACCCCTGAATGTGTTCTTCTCGGCAAGAAGGGCGCAGGAAGGATTCGATTCTCTTGATTATCTCTACGCTCTCGGCTGTCCGTTTCTGGTGATTTTGGATCCGCGCCTCGGAGGAGGCTGCGGGTATCTGGGATCCCAGGACTACGAGGAGAAGCTGAGAAACCGGATCACCGGCGCGATGGGAGCACTCGGATTCGACAACAGTCAGGTGATCTTCGCGGGGAGCTCCATGGGGGCGGCAGGAGCCCTGTACTATGGAGGAGAAATTCATCCGCGCGGGGTGGTTCTGGGGAGGCCCCTGATCAATCTCGGCGAGGTTGCCCTTCGGGAGAAAATCTGGCGTCCCGGCGGCTTTCCGGCATCACTGGATATTCTGCAGAAGCTGACGGGAGGTGTCGGCAGGGAATGTGCGGAGCAGCTGAACCGGAGAATGTGGGAAAAGGTGGACAAGGGAAGGTTTGACGGAACAGACCTTGCCGTTGCCTATATGCAGGAGGATGACTATGATCCGACCGCTTATTTTGACCTTCTGCATCACCTTCGGGGCAAGCGGGCGAAGATTTACGGAAAGGGCTTTGAGGGGCGGCATAACGACAATCCGGATGAGGTGCGCGAGTGGCTAAGGCTCCGGCATCGGCGGCTCCTTCGGGAGAGATTCGGAAGAATGTGAGTGAACACGGATCATGAGCATATGGAGAAGAGGTAAGAAAACGGAACAGGCCCCGGTGAGTGCGGAACAGGAAGAGCGGATCGTCTGGCTGGTATACTGGGATCACTATGCGCAGAACTGCTGGCTGTATGGAAGCACGGTCTCCTTTCTTCCGGACGGAGAAGTCCTTTTTGAAAATACCGGCATGCCGCCCGGATTTCCCATCCGGGAATGGTTTTCTGCAACGGATTATTCCCAGCAGAGGATCGAGCCGCAGCTGCCGCTCCTGGAAGAGGACGTCTCTTATCATATGCAGGTCTTTAAAGAGGATGAGCCGGAAAAGGGGAGCTTCCTTCGGCTGAACTTCTATGACCGGCAGGGAGATCTTCTCGGCTTTCAGATGATTCAGGAGAATGAGGGAAGCTTTGTCTGCCCGAAGGGGACGTTCCGTTACACCCTGCAGCTGGTGCAGGGCGGAGCGAGAAGAATTCGTTTCCGGTATCTTCTCATGATGGAAGAAGAACTGTGGCAGGAATGGGAGAAGAACCAGAAGCAGGAAGACAGTGCGGGGAAAAGGGTTCTGGAGGCCGCGGTAAAGGCGGGAAAGAGAACCGTCCGGATTTGAGAACGGGCGAAAAGATTTCCGTGTGAAAGCTGCTGTTGACAGGATGCCGCATTGGTTTATCCAAAGCAGTCCGGGAACAATGTATGAATTCTGTACAGAATCAATTACAACTGAATAAGCTGTACCGGATTTTGGCGAAGGTGAATGCCTGTGCGGAGGAGATGGCAGGCCTTTCCGACGCGGAGCTTCAGGGAATGACGGAGCGCCTGCGCGGGGAAATCCGAAAGGGCGTGACGCTCGATCAGCTTCTTCCGCAGGCCTTTGCGGCCATGCGGGAGGCGGCAAAACGCGTCCTCGGAAAATTTCCTTATGATGTGCAGGTTCTCGGCGGAATTGCGCTTCATCAGGGAAAGATTGCGGAGATGAAGACCGGTGAGGGGAAAACGCTGGTGGCGACCATGCCGCTTTATCTCAATGCTTTGACGGGAAAAAGCTGCATTCTGGTGACGACCAACAGCTATCTTGCCGCCAGAGACGGGGAAGAACTGGCTCCTCTCTACCGTTTCATGGGACTTACGGAGGCGGTCGGTGTTTCTGAAGAAGAGGGCGGCCAGCTGACGAACGCCGAGAAGAAGAGAGTGTATGCTTCGGACATTGTCTATACCACAAATGACACGCTTGCTTTCGACTACCTGTTTGAAAATCTGGAATCTTCCGCGGCAGGACGCTATCTGCGCGGCATGCATTATGTCATTGTGGATGAAGCGGACTCGGTTCTTCTCGACAGTGCACAGATTCCGCTGATTGTTTCCGGTATGCCGCGGGTTCAGTCGAATCTGTTCGGCATTGCGGATTATTTTGTCACGGCGCTGGAAAAGGGTCGAGATTATAAGAAAGAGGACCGGAATGTCTGGCTGACGGCAGCGGGAATCCGGAAGGCAGAACGCTTTTTCAGCGTGAAGCGCCATGAGCTGTATGCGCCGGAGCATGAGACGATTGTGCGGCACATCAACCTTGCGCTCCGCGCGCATGAAATCATCCATAAGGAGGAACGGTACATCGTCCGGGACGGCGCAGTCTGCCTTCTGGATGAGAAAACAGGGCGTGTCCAGCCGAGTACAAAGCTTCGCTGCGGACAGCATCAGGCGCTGGAGGCCAAGGAACATGTGGAGATCACGCAGGAGAGCCGTGCAGTGGCCTCGGTGACCTATCAGAGTTATTTCAATATGTATGACAAGCTCGCCGGGATGACCGGAACAGGGGCGAATGATACGGATGAGTTCCGGCAGATTTACGGGCTGGATACGGTAATCATCCCGACCAGAAAGAAAATTCAGAGGAAGGACTACCCGGATGTGATTTATCCGAATCTGACTTCACAGATGCATGCCGCACTGGAAGAGGTGCTGCGCGTGCACGAGAGCGGTCAGCCGGTTCTCGTCATTGCAAGCTCGATCCGGATGTCGGATCTTTTTTCCGAGATGCTCCTCGACCGGGGAATTCCGCACAATGTGCTGAACGCATATAACATTGCCAAGGAAGCGGCGATCATCCAGGAGGCCGGGCAGAAGGGTGCTGTGACGGTGGCGACATCCGTTGCGGGCCGCGGAACAGATATCCGTCTGGGAGAGGGCGTCCCGGAACTCGGCGGTCTTGCGATCATTGGCGTCGGCATGATGATCAACAAACGGCAGGAGCTCCAGGGAAGAGGACGGAGCGGCCGGCAGGGCGATCCCGGATTTTCCCGTTTCTATCTCTCTCTGGACGATGAGGTGGTTACGGAGTACGGTAAAAAATGGCTTGCTTCGCATCGAAAGGGAAGCCGCCCGATTCGGAACCGGAAAATTGTCCGCGCGGTGCACGAGGCGCAGCAGGTGGCCTCGGATATGGCGAGAGCGAGCAGGAAGGCGACAAGGGATTTCGGCGAGAGCGCGGAGAAGCAGCGGAACCTGATCTATGAGACGAGAAACAAGGTGATGAGCAGCGTTCCGATGGAGAAGAGTTATTATCTTGACATGGAGGGAAAGGTCATTGACCATTACCTGGAGAAGCTGGGACATCTCCCGGATCCGGACGATGCGGTGCGTTTTGTCATGGATAATATCTCCTATGAGTTCGGAGGGTTTCCTTCCGGGGAAATGCTGGATACGAAGGAAAAGGCAAAAGATTACCTGATGGATCTTGCCGGGAAGGCGCTGGACCAGAAGGTGCAGGAGCTCGGCAGCAGGGAGACGCTCGGCAGATATTACCGCCTCATGACCCTGCATGCGATTGACCAGGCATGGGTGGAACAGGTAGACTACCTGCAGCAGCTGCGGCAGGTGATTTCCGGGCGGCAGTACGCGCGGCACAATGTGAAATTCGTTTTCCCGCAGGAGGCATATCGCGGCTTTGAGAAGATGCAGATGCAGATCCGCGCCGGCATCATGCGGAACATTCTCCTGGGCGAGCCGGTGTGGGGAGAGGATGGGAAGCTCCGCGTGCTGTACCCGTGAGAAGAGGAGTTGCCAATGAATGCAGTAAGCAGTTTGATCGGGGCGGGAATTTCGTTTCTGTCCCTGGAATATCTGGGCTTTTTGCTGATTGCGGCGCTGGTCCGCTACCTCTGCCCGAAGGGAGCAAGGACCGCTGTCCTTCTTGTTTTCAGCTGGCTGTTCTACGCGGCGTGGAATCCGGTGTGCCTTGTGTTCCTTCTTTTTACAACGGTGACGACCTTCCTTGCGGGCCGGTATGTCGGTGGAAGTGGGAACGACGGGAGAGTGGAAAGAACTGATGGAAGGGAGGCTGGCGCAGGAAGCACTGCGGGGAAAACCGCCGTGCTCATTCTGTGCATTGCCGCAAATCTCGGCATCCTGTTCTTCTGCAAGTACTGGGGAATGTTTTTCCCGGGAATCTTCGAGCAGAGGCTCCTTCCGGTCGGAATTTCCTTCTATACGCTGCAGGCGCTCGGCTATGTGATCGACTGTTACCGCGAGGGAAGAGGTACTGCAGAATCCGCCGGAATGCAGAAAAGAAGTGCTGCAGAATCCGCCGGAATGCAGAAAAGAAGTGCTGCAGAGTCTGCTGGAATAAAGGAAAGAAGTACTGCAGAATCTGTCAGTGCTCAAAGCGCAGCCGGGTCAGGAGTCTGCGCCGGTGCAAAATCGGAAAAAGGGGAGAAGCACGGAGAGGACCGGCGCCCCGGCTTCCTGCAGTATGCGCTGTTCGTGTCGTTCTTCCCGGGGATTCTGTCGGGACCGATTGAGCGTGGGAAGAACATGCTGCCGCAGTATGAAAACCCCTGCGGCTTCTCCTGGGATAATCTGCAAAACGGCGTGCTGATCATGACCTGGGGGTATTTCCTGAAGATGGTGCTCGCGGACCGGATCGCGATCGTGGTGAATACGGTCTATGCGGATCCGGAGAGCTGGAAGGGAACCCTGGTGGTGCTCGCGGTCCTTCTGTATTCGATTCAGATTTACTGCGATTTCGCGGGATACTCCGCCATTGCGATCGGATCGGCAAGGGTGCTGGGCTTTCGCGTGATGCAGAATTTCACGGCCCCGTATCTGGCTTCTTCCGTCGCGGAGTTCTGGCGGCACTGGCACATTTCCCTGTCCACGTGGTTTCGCGATTATCTTTACATTCCGCTCGGCGGAAACCGGAAAGGGATGCTGCGCAAGTACGTGAACATCCTCATTGTGTTCGCGGTGTCGGGACTCTGGCACGGAGCGGGCTTTACGTTCCTGTTCTGGGGATTCCTGCACGGAATGTATCAGGTCGCGGGGTATCTTCTGAAGCCGGTCCGGAATGCGCTGGTGAGGGCTTTTCAGATTGACCGGAGGAGCTTCTCGCACCGCGTGCTGCAGACCGGTGCCACCTTCCTTCTGGTCTCGTTTGCATGGATCTTTTTCCGGGCGGAGTCCTTCGGGCAGGCGGCGCAGATCATCCGCTGCATGAAGGGCGTGACGCTCTGGCGGCTCGGCGACGGAAGCCTTCTGAAGCTGGGACTCGATGCGATGAACTGGGTGCTGCTGGCGGCGGGGCTGGTCTTTCTCTTCGTGCGTGACCGGTGCGTCCGCCGCGGAATTTCGCTGCGGGTTCAGATTGAGCAGCAGGGAATCTGGCTCCGATGGATCCTGTACATCGGCGCGGTGCTCCTGATTCTCGTCTGCGGAATCTGGGGGCCCGGGTACGATGCATCCACGTTTATTTACAGCCAGTTTTAACACTCGGAAGTGCCTGATGGCACTTCCTCCTGTCAGGAGCGAACACACTGCGTGTGTTTGCTCCCGCGTCGGAGAATTCGCTGCACTCGAAGCTGCCTGATGACAGCTTCTCCTGCATAGAGTGCCGTAAAGCGGCATTCTGCACCCAGAGAGAATTCGCCTACACGAAATTCTCCTCGCGACACTTGGAAATGCCTGATGTTATATGGAGATTATAGAGGGTAAAATGATTCATAATACGAAAATAAGCCGGGCGGTCCGGCGGACGGTGCAGACCGTGCTTTTCCTGGTGCTTCTTGCGGGAAGTATTTTCCTTGCAGCAAGGCTCGTGGAGCGCAAGAACAGCCGGGAGAAAAACGGAGATTATTTTGCCGCGGCGCCGAAGGCGGATGTCCTGCTCCTCGGTTCCTCCCACATGATCAACGGCATCAACCCGGCGGTCCTGTACGAGGACTACGGAATTGCGTCCTACAATCTCGGCGGACACGGAAATGTTCTGCCGGTGACGTACTGGGAATTTGTGAACGCGCTGGACTGCGGGACGCCGCGCTACGTGGTGATCGACACGTATCTTCTGGAGAAGGATTACCAGTATCTGGACGTGATGACAGAGAACGAATCGGACGCGGAGAGAAGCGCCGCGATCGACCAGCTTCATGAGGTGATGGATGCCTTTCCTTCCGGGAAAAACAAAGAGGCGGCGCTCCGGGATCTTATCTCGGACCCGTCCCTTAGGCGGGAGTTTGAATTCGATTTTATCCGCTATCACAGCCGCTGGTCCTCACTGGACGCGGAGGACTACGAGGGCGTTTTCGGGGAGCCGGAGAGCGAATCGATCCTCGGCGCACAGCTTCGCTACGAGGTTGATCCGGAGGTGGAGACCTACCCGCGCGTGGACCCTTCTGAGAAAATGGAGGACGCGACCGTCGGCAAAACCTACCTTCGGCGGATTCTGGATCTTAGCCGGGAGAAGGAAATCTATCCGATTCTGGTGCAGATTCCCTTTGCGGAAAATGAGGATCTGCAGAAGGTGGCCAACAGCGCGCAGGATATCGCCGATGAATACGGCATTCCGTTCCTGAACATGAATTATGTGGAGAACATCATCAATCCCGACACGGACCAGCAGAGCCAGACGCACCTGAACGCACTCGGTTCGGCGAAGGCCTCGGCGTGGCTGGGAGATGTGCTCTCGCGGGAGGTCGGTGTGCCGGACCGCCGGGGCGAAGCAGGGTATGAGGCCTGGGACAGCGCGGTGCAGAAGTACCACCGGCAGATCATTGATCACATTTTGAATCCGGAGGATCTGTATGCGGAGCTGATGGCCCTGAATTTCAACGATGTCAGCACAATTGTTTTCGTCAACAATGACTCGGTCGCGTTTTACGATGAATCGCTGAAGAAGCTGATCAAGAACCTGTCCGGAACAGACGGCATCGACACAATGGCGGGCACGAAGCTCGGCTACTGCCTGATTCACGATCCAGCGACGGACACGAACGAGGAGACGAAGGGGACGGTTCCTCTGGAAAATATACCGACGAGCTTCGGAACCGTGAATTTCACAACGCTGGAAAATTACGATCTTCTGAGCGTGGGAGACGACCTGGACGAGAATCAGCTCGACTACGTGAATAACGGGAACATTGACGTGCAGATTCTGATTTATGATCCTTCGTCCGGGGAGAAAATCGGACACCTGTATTTCAGCAACGGCGGCCTGGTGCGGAAGTGAGAATCGACAGGGGCAGCAGGAAAACAGAACCGCAGGAAAAATGATTTTGGGAGGGAACAACAATGGCAGGAAATGAGACAGAAGAATACGAAGCAAAACAGATCACGGCAGAGACAATGCTGCATGATTTTGGAAGGAAAACGGAGAAACTGGACGGAGAGTGGCACTACGCCTATGATCAGTACGGGGCGTTCCTGCGTGACCGGTGGTACGAAGAGAGATACCGGGATGCGGCGGGCAACACCCTGCCGGTCGATTATTCCTACGACAACTGGCCGTGCATGCGGCTTCCCGCCTGCTGGAACCTTGCGGAGCGCGAGCTGAAGCTGTACGAGGGCTCCATGGTGTTCACTCGGACCTTCTCTTACCGGAAGGAGCGGGAAAAAGAGCGTGTGATTCTGAAGGTCGGCGCGGCGAATTATCTCTGCCGTGTTTTCCTGAACGGAGAGTATCTCGGCATGCATCGCGGCGGATCCACGCCGTTTTATCTGGAGCTCACAGGGCATCTGAGGGAAACCAACCGCATCATCCTGCAGGTTGACAATACGAGACGCCCCGATCAGGTTCCGACGGTGAACACGGACTGGTTCAATTACGGCGGCGTGTACCGCGGAATCGAACTGCTGCGGCTGCCGGAAACTTATATTCAGAAGTTTCAGATTGCCCTTGTTCCGGACGGCACCTTCTCGAAAATCATGGTGCGGGCGGAGCTCTCCCTGCCCGTGGATGCGGAGGCAAAGCTGTCCATTCCGGAACTGTCCTGCGAGGAGACGTTCTCCCTTCATGGCGGAAAGGGAGAGCTTGTTTTCCCGGTAAAACCGGACCTCTGGTCGCCGGAGCATCCGAAGCTTTACGACGTCTGCCTTGCCTGCGGTGAGAATACGGTCCGGGACAGGGTGGGATTTCGGGAGATCCGCGTGGAGGGACGGGAGATCCTTCTGAACGGAAAGAAAATGTTCCTCCGCGGAATCTGCTGCCACGAGGACAGTGCGGCGAATGGAAAAGCCCTGACGGAAGAAGAGCGGCTGGAGAACCTCCGCATCGCAAAGGAGCTCGGCTGCAACTTCATGCGGCTCGCACACTATCCGCATCACGAGAACACCGCGCGGCTTGCCGATCAGCTGGGAATTCTCCTTTGGGAGGAGATTCCGGTGTACTGGGAGATTGCGTTCGGAAATGAGAAGACGTATCAGGACGCGCAGAATCAGCTGAAGGAGCTGATCCGCCGCGACTGGAACCGGGCGAGCGTGATCATCTGGTCGGTCGGCAACGAGAATCCGGACACGGACGAGCGCTTTGCTTTCATGAGCCGGCTGGCAGACACCGCGCACCGTGAGGATCCGACTCGGCTGGTGTCGGCGGCCTGCCTGGTCAGCGAAGAGAAAAAGGCAATCGCGGACCGTCTGATTGCATCGCTGGATGTCATCGGTCAGAATGAGTACTATGGCTGGTATGTGCCGGATTTTGATGAGCTTCTGGAAGTTCTGAACAACAGTGCGCCGTCGAAGCCGGTCATCATCACGGAGTGCGGTGCGGATGCGATGCCGGGACACTACGGAACGATCACGGACAAGGGAAGCGAGGAGTGCCAGGAGGAAATCTACCGGAAGCAGTGCAAAACCATCCGCAAAACGCCGTTCATCAAGGGAATGACGCCGTGGATTCTGTATGATTTCCGCTGCCCGCGCAGATCCTCCGTCCTGCAGCAGTACTATAACCGGAAGGGACTCCTTGATCCGGAGAAAAAGCACAGGAAGAAGGCGTTCTACGTGCTGCAGGAGTTCTACCGGGAGATGGAGAAGGAGTAGGAACAGCGGCGCCGGATGGGAAAATGCGGCAGGGGAATCCTGCCACAGAAAGTCCACTGCAGGAAATTACCATGGCACAATAAATAAAAAGACAGGGATCGTTTTGTTGGCTTCGGAGAAATCCGGGGCCTTTTTATTGTTCATGCATGTACCGGACATGTAATAAAAGGAGGAAATGCTGTTGAAACGGTCCAGACAAAAAAAACGACAATGATATTAATTTGTAAAATATATTGAATATGCACAAATATAAGATATACTTATTTATGAATTAAATAAGCACATTGCATATAAAGACATAATAAAAATACGCGAGCGAGTGATGATGAAATATCTGGCACATCTGGTGATCGGGCATGACGGCGAGAAGCGGGAACAGTCTCTGAGAGACCACAATAGAAACGTGGCGGAATATTGCGCACAGGCACTGGAGAGTTGCGGTTTAAGTGCCGCGGGAAGGCTTGCGGGGCTGCTGCACGATGGAAAGGGCACGGAAAAATTTCAGAAGTATCTGGAACAATCGGCAGCGTGGACGGCATTTGATGAGGGACGCATTCCGGAGCCGGAGTACAGAAGGCCGCAGAGAGGGTCTGTCAATCACACCTTCGCCGGATGCATTTATATTCTTGAACGATATCATAAAACGAAAAGTGAGATTTCTCTCGAAAACTATACTTCTGAGATCATTGCCTGCGCAATCGGGTCGCATCACGGCCTTTTTGATCTGAAATCATTGGATGGGAGAAACGGATTTGACCATCGTGTGAAAGAAACGGACCGGGAAGAAATTCAATACGAAGAGGCGAAGCATGCCTTCGAAAACGAGATTTCATCCGCAGACGAAATAGACGGTCTGTTCCGGAAGGCAGAGGAAGAAATTTCTCGGGCACTGAATCATATAGCAGACAGTTTGCCGATAAAACCGTATCCCGTAAAATACAATAACCTGGAAGTTTCCATGCTCACGCGGATGCTTACTTCGGCCCTGATGTATGCAGATCGAAGGGACACTGCAGAATTCATGGATCAGAAGGATTATCCGGATTTCGTACCGGATTGGAACCGTGATGTCATGGACTTTGAAACCGGCTATCGGCGGATCAGGAATGAACGGACTCCGATCAACCGGATTCGCGGAGAAATCGCTGACCAGTGCAGAAATTTTGCAGAAGAGAAGCCCGGAATTTATCGGCTCAACGTGCCGACCGGAGGAGGAAAAACATTATCCAGCTTGCGATATGCACTTTACCATGCGAAGAAATTTGGAAAAAAACGAATCATATACGTGATACCGCTGCTCTCCATCATAGACCAGAATGCGGAAGAAATTGAATCTTATCTGCCAAACGAGCGGGTGCTGGAACATCATTCGGATGTTGCAACGGAAAGAATGCATGAGGATGAACTGGAACAGTATGACCTGATGAGGGACAGATGGTCCGCTCCGGTCATTATCACGACATTGGTTCAGATACTGGACATTTTATTCAGTGCCAAAACCCAGTCCGTGGCCAGAATGCGCGCATTAAGCAATTCGATACTGATTTTTGATGAAGTGCAGTCCGTTCCGATCAAAACATTGATGATGTTTAATTCGGCATTGAATTTTCTGGCGACACAATGTGAAACAACAATCCTTCTGTGCTCTGCAACACAGCCTGTATTTGAAAATCTGAAGGAATTCCCCCTGCTGGTATCGGACCGGGAGATGGTGCAGCTTGATCACAGCCAGCAAAGTGTTTTTGCAAGACAGAATTATCACCTCCTTGGAAACGGGAAAGAACTGGAGCCGGAGGAACTTCTTGAGGCGGCACTGGAAAAGGAGCGCACGCAGAATCCACTGATGATCGTATGCAATACGAAGTCAGAAGCGCTGCAGCTGTATCTGGGTCTGCAGCAAAGAGCGGACAGCGATACCAAAGTCAGAAATCTTTCCGCGAGTATGTGCAAGGAGCACCGCAAAGTGGTATTGGTGGAGGTACAGAGCATACTGCAGCGGATTCAGACGGGACAAACGTCGGAGAAATTAATTCTGGTGACAACTCAGCTTGTGGAGGCGGGCGTCAATCTGTCCTTCCGGTCAGTGATCCGTATTCTGGCAGGCAATGACAATCTGGTACAAGCGGCGGGACGCTGCAACCGGAGTAATGAATACGGAGCGGGGGATGTTTATCTGGTAAGGATAAAAGAAGAAAGAAAAAAGCTTCAGAATCTTCCGGACATCCTCCGGAGTCAGGAGGCAATGATTGATACAATTCATCGGATTCAGCCTTTTGCACCGGATCAGCAGGACTTTATCCGGAGCTACTATAAGGACCTTTTTCATGATGCGGAGAGTGCGAATCTGACGAAATATCCATTTTGCTTCGAAGGAACGCAGCAGATTATGGCGTATCTTCTGGCGGGAGATGGCGTTCGCCCTGAGAGATATATCATGAACCAGCCGTTCAGAACAGTCGGGGAGGCGTTTTCGGTGTTTGATGACCAGACCTATACGGTTGTCATTCCCTATAAAGAAGGAACAGAGATTATTAAAAAACTGGAATTGCTCGATCAGGCAGGGCAGGAAGCTGCGGCACAGCTGTTAAAACAGGCGTCCGGATACACCATCCAGATTTTTGAGTGGCAGCTTGAGAAATTAAATACCAATGGTATGATCCGAACGCTTTTTGATCGGCGGATTTATATTCTTGATGGGGCGGCTTACAGCGATGAATTCGGCCTGAATGTAACGGCCAGCTGGTCTGTGGAAGATCTTATTTTCTGAGGAGGCGGAATGAGCGTAAAGAAAGATAAAGAGGAATTGGCCCGGCGATTCTGTAAAAATCAATATGTTGAATTTGAAGTGAGCAGTGATATGGCGCTGTTCGCGGATCCGATCACATCTGCCGGGGGCGAGAAAACGACCTACAGCGTGCCGACTTACGAAGCAATGAAGGGCGTGCTGAAGAGCATTTACTGGAAG
This sequence comes from bacterium, assembly GCA_963655255.1. Lineage (GTDB taxonomy): Bacteria > Bacillota > Clostridia > Lachnospirales > Lachnospiraceae > CAG-791. The sequence continues at coordinate 3,794 of CAVKEB010000033.1, read as the reverse complement.
CCGACGTTTCTGTGGATGGTGGACAAAGTCCGCGTCATGAATCCAATACGTACGGAAACAATTGGGACGAAACTGCCCAGAATTAACGGAGACGGACAGGATCTTGCAAATTATACCTATCTCGTTGATGTGAGATACCAGGTGCAGGCCCACATGATCTGGAATGAAAACCGGCCGGAGTACAGTCAGGATCGGGATATGCGCAAGCATTATGGGATTTTTGCAAAATCTCTGCTGAAAGGCGGAAGGCTGCCGGTATTTCTCGGAAAGAGTGAATGCTGCGCGGACACCGCTTTCTGTGAATTCGGAGAAGGAGACGGAGTGTACGATCATTCCGGACAGATCAATTTCGGCTATATGTATCATGGAATTACCTATCCGGATGAAGCATATTCAGATGAAACCTGTGGAAAGCTGACACTTGATGTCGCTCCGGTTCTGATGAACGATGGCGTGATTGAATTCAGGGAACCCTCACAGTGCGTGCATAAGATCATACGGCAGGGGAAAATGAAAATTTTCGAGCAGAAGGGAGGAAATGCGGATGTCTCTGATGACGGATCTGATAGAAACCTATGACAATGTTTCAGGAAAAGAACCGGCCGGGATGCCGAAGATCGCACTGGTAGGGCATCAGTATGGAAGCAAGAAAAAGGTCATTGATGTCCGCATTGATCTGGACGGAAATTATGTGGATGCCGAGGTTAATGAAAGCTGTCAGGAGAAAACGATACTTGCGGTGACAGAAGAATCCGCATCACGGGTTTCAAAGGCGGCGGCAACTACTCCGCATGCTTTAAATGACGGCCTCATGTTTATGAGCAGGCGGCATTTTCAGAATCAAACAGGAACCAATCCGTCTTTTAAGGCTTACATGGAACAATTATCCGTGTGGTGTACTTCAGATTATTCTTGCGAAGAAATAAAGGCAGTATACAAATATCTGATGCAGCATGATCTCGTGGAAGATTTGATTGCACATGACAAGCTGAAAAAAGACAAAAAAGATGGAACAGTTGATGTGCATAAATATGAAAAATACACTGTGCGGTGGCTGATTCTGCACCAGGAAGAAGAGCAGGAATCGAAAACATGGAGAAACGAGAGAGTTCTGCGATCCTGGTCCGAATATTATCAGATATACCACAAGAAAAAAGAAAAAGATCTGGATGGCATCACCGGGCAAATTGGAGATCTTGAGATACTTCATCCGAAAGCCGTCAGTGCATACGGAAATTCGAAATTGATTTCCACAGCAACCAAAGAAGATTCTACGCTTCATTTTAAAGGAGAACGATTTACCGATGAACAACAGATTCTTCAGGTCGGTTATGAATCCTCTCAGAAAATGCATAATGCACTTACATGGCTGATTGATACACAGGGAATTCCGATTTCAAAGAATTCTCTCCCATATGAGCAGACAGACCAGAAGCCGAAATACATTGTCTGCTGGTCTCCGGAAAAAAATGACACGGAAGGAATGAATCAGCTGGAACTTCTGCTGAATCGGAAGGTCCGGGATGATCGGAATCATTACCGCAGCTATAAAGACTGTTTGAAACGGATTGTTTTCGGACTGAAACAGGGAGACTCCATCGATGGCCGGGTTTCGTTATTTATGACGGACCGGTCCGGCGATGGAAGATTTTCCATTGTGATGTATCGGTCATTTACGGCCATGGCATATCTTGAAAAACTGAAAAGCTGGTATGAACAATGCCATTGGTATGCCTATGATCTTACCTTCGGACAGTATGTTCTGAGTACTCCGAGCCTTTTCCAAATCACACAGTGTGCATATGGGGTTGAACGATTCAATAAGATGAAGCAGCCTTATCTGGATGTAGATGATGCGGTGTTTAAGGATACGGTAAGTGCTTTGCTTTCTGTCATTTTTGATGGCAGACGCATGCCGGACAGTCTGATCCGCAGGCTGGCCGCTCAGGCATCCGCCCCGGAAAGATTTGCGGGAAATGATGCATATAAGTGGGAGAACTGGAAGCAGATTGTTTTCACCGCATGTGCAATGATCCATTACCGGCATGCGGTCACTCAAAAAGAAAAGGGGGAAAAGGATTTGGCACTCGACAGAGAAAATGCAGACAGAAACTATTTGTTCGGACGTCTCCTGGCGGTAGCGGACCGGATTGAGAACACCGCACTGAACAAAAAGAGCAAAACTGAAAATGGTGGAAAAATAGATCACAGAGATACAAATGCCATGCGCATGTGGAGCGCATATGCGGCACATCCCTTTACATGTTATGAAAATCTCAGAAAATGCATCGCTCCCTATCTGAGCTCTTTGCACTATGGATCCAGAGAGTTTTATCAGAATGAGATAGAGGAAATTATAGGAAAATTGGGAGGAAGCAGCGGTGAATTAAACCGTCCGCTGGAACCGGAATATTTATTGGGCTTTTATCTGGAGAGAGCGGAACTCAGAAAGTTTACGGCAAAGACAGCAGAAGAAAATACAGATCAAAATGAGGAGGGAGAGACCTTATGAGTAACGATGCAACGTTTCGCACAAAAGTCAATTTTCTTGCGGTTGTCACGGTGGAGAATGCCAACCCGAACGGAGATCCGTTGAATGGGAACCGACCGAGACAGCACTATGACAATGTCGGCTTTATGACTCCTGTCTGCATAAAAAGAAAACTCCGCAATCGTCTTCAGGACATGGGGAGAAAAATTCTTGTTCAGCAGAATGACCGGTCTGACGATAATTTGAATAATCTCAGTGCCCGATTGAATGCGGTGGATGGGATCCATAAAGCCATAGGTGAAAAAAATGGTAATGAGACAATCGCCAAGCTGGCGTGTGAGACATTTGAAGATGTCCGGGCCTTTGGGGCAACGCTTGCGCTAAAAGGTAAAAAAGGGAAAAAATCAGACAATGACGAGGACGAAAAAGGAGTATCGGTCGGAATTCGCGGGCCGGTGACCATTCAGCAGACAATGAGCGTCGGACCGGTTGATATCGACAGTAATCAGATTACAAAGAGTACCAACAATGAATCGGAAGAAGGCAAAGGTGCGGATACGATGGGAATGATGCACACGGTCCGCTACGGAGTTTATCTCATCAAGGGCTCCATCAATCCGATTTTAGCCGGTAAAACGGGATTTACGGATGACGATGCGAAGGACATCAAGGAGGCGGTCCGGACTCTTTTTGTCAATGACGATTCATCAGCGCGTCCGGCCGGGAGCATGAATGTCATAAAGACATTCTGGTGGGAACAGCCAGCGGATGATATCCGGTATTCCGATAAGAGAATTTTCGACACAATCAAGGTGAGTCTGAAGAATCCGGATCTGGCACCTTCCGGAGAAAATGACTTTTCGATTGAGGAAAATGATCTTCCCGGCTTAACTCCTGAAGTAATAGAGGAATTCTGACTGGCTATGGCGTATGAAGAAGATCAATACCTGATGCTTTCCGGACTGCAGCATTTTTTATTCTGCAGACGCCAGTGGGCACTGATTCATATTGAGCAGCAGTGGAAAGAAAATGAACTGACAACGGATGGAGCAATTTTTCACTCACGCGTGCATGATGAGAGTGCTGTTGAACTGCGGAATGGCATTCTCACGGTGCGCGGAATGAAAATCGCATCGCGTCAACTGGGGGTCAGCGGTGCATGCGATGCTGTTGAATTCATTCAATCGGAAGACGGGGTAACCCTGCGAAACCGCAAAGGGAAATGGCTCCCGGTCCCCATTGAATACAAAAGCCTACTAATAAAAAATCAAGCACTTATTCAGGATAGCGGATAGGCGGAAAG
>CAVKEB010000032.1:0-25569 GCA_963655255.1 bacterium | reverse complement strand
TATAGCATAGAATACAACGCCGTACAACACTTATTTCAAAAAATTTGACAGGAAAAGAAGATGAAAAAGGCTGTAGTTCTGCGGTCTGGAAGGCATTTATGAGGGTAGGAAAGATGGCTTGAACTGTCAAAGACCCGATCACATTTTTATTATATTCATATGTCTTGGAGGATGTAATTGTCGTCACAAAGGCGGTAAAAGCATCTTTCTTTTTCTTTCTTTCTCTTGTAAAATATTGAGAAAGAAAGGATGGAAGAGATGGAAGTATTCGAAAATCAGAACATAGAATTCAAACAGGAATATGTTCCCGGGATCCGGAAAGAAGTCATTGCGTTTGCAAATTCGGACGGCGGCACGGTGCTGATCGGTGTGCGAAGGGACGGAACGGTTGCGGGAGTCCAGGATCCGGATGCGGTGATGGTTCAGACGGCCAATTCGCTGAAGGATTCTGTTGCGCCTGATATTATGCCGTTTGTTTCCATCCGTGCCGTGGAGATGGATGGCAGATCGGTGGTTGAAATCCAGACGGCACCGGGCACGAACCGTCCGTATTATATTCGGGAGAAGGGTCTGCGGCCGAACGGCGTCTATGTCCGCAAGGGCAGCTCCTCACAACCTGTGACTGACGAGGGAATCCGTGAAATGATCATTCAGACGAGCGGCAGATCCTTTGAGATGATGCGGAGCCTGAATCAGGAGCTAACTTTTCATACCTTAGTGAGTGAGCTGCAAAAGCGCGGCATTTCCTTTGGGGAAGAGCAGATGAGGACACTGAGGCTCCTCGGGGAAGACGGGCTTTACACCAATCTGGCGATGCTCTTGTCGGATCAATGTGAGATCAGCACCAAGGCGGCTGTTTTTCAGGGAAAAGACAAATCTGTATTCCGTGACAGAAAGGAATTCACGGGCTCCATCCTGCAGCAGCTGGAAGAGGTCTACGCATTTCTTGATCTGAACAATAAAACAAAGGCATCCTTCCAGGGACTGAACCGGATCGACAGGCGTGATTATCCGGAAGAGGCGCTCCGGGAAGCTCTTTTGAACAGTATGGTTCACAGAGATTATTCCTTCAGCGGGAGCAACCTGATCAACATTTACGATGACAGAATCGAGTTTGTTTCCATCGGGGGACTGGTTTCCGGGTTGGAGCTGAAATCCATTTTTCTTGGTGCATCGAGATCGAGAAACCCGAATCTGGCAGCGATTTTCTACCGGATGTCTCTGATTGAAAGCTATGGTACCGGCATCGGGAAAATGATGCGTGCTTACGGCGCGGAGGAGAAGCTTCCGGAGATTGAAACGGCACAGGGGGTTTTCCGTGTGACGCTCCCCAACCGGAATGAACGGGAGAATGCGACGGATCAGTATCTGAGAGAAAGACTACGGGAATCGGAAATCCCCGGGCTCCATTATTGGGGAGAGTCTTGCTGCAGGAGTCCGTATGTGCAGGAGTGCGGGACCGCATATGGAGAAGGAAAATCCGGCAAAGCGGATATCAGTATGGAAGAACAGGAGAAGATCCTGAACTACGCAGAGGATCATGGATGCATCACAAGGAAAGAAGCAGAGAATCTTCTCTCCTGCGGCACAACGAAAGCCTATCACATCCTGCAGAGACTCTGCGCGGAGGGAAAGCTGACTGCCGGAGGAAACGGAAGGCGCCGCGTGTACCGGCCGTGAGCGTTCGCGGCCGGTGAATTTTGCCGTAAAGGGGAAGGCTCCGCACGTACCGGCTGTGAGACAGAGTGTTGATATGGAACAAGGAATAACGGAAAAAGAAACAACAGAATATAAGTAGATATAAGTAGTAAAAGCTTATCAGGCACCTGCTTTTTGAACGGGCACACTCTTGAACGGTTTATCCGGGGAAGAAAATCCGTCAAAAGGCAGGTGTTTTTTCAAAAACAGATAAATGTTTGCTTATCCGGTGAATTTGAACTAAAATAATTTTAATATATGAACGGCACTTCAAGAAAATGAAACTGAAGGTGCAAAAGAAGAACAGACTCCTGGCTGACTGCGGGGGACTGTACCATCACAAAGCACATTATTAGATAACAGGAGCAGGAGAATATGGAGAGTAAATCCGGAGATAAACTTCTGAAAATTATGGAGTACGTCATTCTGCAGGAGGAGCCGCTTCGTCTGCTGGATGTGGCCAGGGGAATGGAGATGAATTCCGCGACGGCCCTCCGATATCTGACGACACTGGTCAACAGCGGCTACATTGAACAGAATCCGGAGACGCTGAAATATCGGCCGACCTACAAGATCAAGGGACTTGCCACGCACATCAACCGGGACGGCGAATTGAATATGATTGCGAGACCGTACCTGGAGGACATCGCGGAACGGGTGGGGGAATCCGTCTGCATTTCGGTAGAAGCGAACATGAAGGCCGTCTATATTGACGTGATTCACAGCACGAAGAACACACTGATCGCCTTTCAGAGAGCCGGAACATATTCGCCGCTTCATTGTACGGGCAATGGGAAGGTTCTTCTTTTGAATTATACGGAGGAGAAGCTGGATCAGTATATCAAGGCAACCGGATTGAAGAAGTATACGGAACATACGATCACCAGCAGGCAGGCGCTGATGAAGGAACTGGCACTGGTCAGGAAGCGCGGATATGCTTACGACGAGCAGGAACGGGAAGAGGGAATCCGCTGCATTGCATTTCCGATCCGCAATGCGGAAGGAAAGGTGATCGCGGGAGTCAGCGTATCCGGGCCGATCGAACGCATGACCGATGAGATATTGAATCCGAATATTCCGTATCTGCGCGAACAGGCTATGCAGATATCCGGGAAAATGGGCTATCATGTGATTTGATCTACGCAATATTGGAATAAAACAGGTAAAAAGGGAATGAGTAGGGAACGAAAACGACGAAAATCGTGATCGTTCCCTATTTTTGTTTGTACAAAAACACCTATAACTTGAAAAAATGATATTGACTTTCAAATAAAGAAACTGTAATATAATCTTAAATTGAAAACGGATTTCAAATATTGAAATCTATAAATGCTACATGTATCAGGAGGGTGAAATGAAAAAACGTGTATTAGCGGCAGTGTTAGTCGGAATGACGGCCATCTCTGCAATGACAGGCTGCGGTTCCGGAAATGGCGGAACGGATGCGGCAGCAGGCAGCACCGAACAGGCACAGACGGCACAGACGGCAGAGACAGAAGAGGCGGAAGAGGCGGCAGACAGTGGGGAGTCTGCGGAAACGAAAGATCTGTCCGGTGATATTACTTTCGTATGTAGCGCAACGGAAGCGCTGGGCGTGCAGGCGGCGTTCGATGAATTTCAGAAACAGTATCCGAACGCAACACTGAACATCACGAATTCTCAGGATGTCACGGATTTTGAGACAATGATGACCGCGTGGATTGCCTCGAATTCTCTTCCGGATATGTACATTGCACAGGTCGGAGCAACGGAGCAGGGATACGCAAGAGAGGGATATCTGCTGCCTCTGACCGATACGGGAATCATTGACAATCTGATTGAGTGCGACACGAGCCTGATTACCTATGACGGAGAGTATTATGCATTCCCGATGACCAGTGCAATTTCCGTTACTCTTTGCAACAACGCGAAACTGAAAGAACTGGGAATCGAGATCAATCGGGAGAACTATCCGAAGAGCATGGACGATTTCCTGGATCTGATGCAGCAGGTTCGGGATGCGGGAGTGGAATATCCGTTCGGCATTGCCGGCTCGGATCTTTCCTCCTGTACGGCATGGCCGTTCCAGTATATGTATCAGGTGCTGTATGGAGACGATCCGAACTTCTATGCGGATGTCTTAAAGGGCGACAAGGCATGGAACGGACCGGAGTTCGTGGAAATGTTCACGGAATACGATCGCCTTCGCGAATATGTGTCCCCGGATTCCACCGGTAAGACCATGAATGAAGTTTATGCGGACTTTGTCAAGGGCGACACCGTGTTCTTCAGCCAGGTTGCGTCGACCATCAAGTCGATTCAGGAACTGGATCCGGAGAGCGACATTCTGCTGATCCCTTCGTCCTTCACGAAGGATGCCAAGGATCAGACTCTGATCGCCGGAGTTGATGCGGGACTCAGCATCTGCAATACGACGGACTGCAAGGATCTGTGCATTGAGTTTGCAAAATATTTAACCTCTGAGGAGGGATGCACAATCTTCAACAATGCGACCGGATACATTCCGACCGAGAAGGTGTGCCATGCGGATACCGATCCTGCCTATGATCTGGTGCTTTCCATCGAGCAGGCCGGAGAGCTTCCGATCAGCCCGATTCAGTCCAGACAGTGGATTTCCGGCTTCAAGGAACTGTTAAAGAGCGGATGCCAGAACTGGCTTGCAGGCGAAGATGCGCAGGAAGTCTGCGACACCATTCAGGAAGAGCACCAGCGCCTGATGGATGCAGATCCGGAATGGGTAGAGAACTTCCTCTCCGCCTATACATGGAAGTAATCCGGAAGACGGAAAGAGCAGAGAAACAGGGGATGTCGGGAGAAAAGCTTTCTTCCGACAGGAAGCAAAAACTATACATTATATTCCGAAAAAGAGGCGAGGCGGCTGCGCCCCGCCTCTTTTCCGGATCAGAGAGAGCGTTATGAGAAAGACCAGACATACCAAAAGAACAATTCTGGAATTCTGTTTTGTGTTGCCGGCGCTGATTCTGTACAGCATCTTCGTGATCTATCCGCTGTTTGGTGGAATTTATTACAGTCTGACAGACTGGAACGGCATCAGCGCATCCTGGAATTTTGTCGGATTCAAAAACTATATGGAAATGCTGCATGACAAATATGTGATGCAGCCTCTGGTGAACTCGTTCATTTATGCGTTCTTCACCACCATCATTCTGAACGTCATCGGAATCGCTATGGCCCTTGCGGTAGAAAGCCTGCGGCATGGGAGAAACTTTTTCCGGGCATGGCTGTATATGCCGTCGGTACTCAGCTCCATCGTCGTCGGTTTTATTTTCAATTTTGTTTTTGCCAATCCGGTGGAGGAGCTGGGAAAGCTTCTCGGGAATGAGGCGATGGCGAACAATCTTCTGGGCAGTAAATCCTATGCCCTCGCGATGTGCATTCTGGTTGCCTCCTGGATCGGAGCGGGCTGGTACATGGTGATTTACATTGCGGGACTCCAGGGCATTGACCAGTCCCTGTATGATTCGGCCATGATTGACGGGACAACGGCATGGCAGAAGTTCCGTTACATTACCTTTCCGATGCTGGCGCCGTCGTTCACCATCAACATGGTACTGGCGGTCGAGAGAGCGTTTAAGGAGTACAACCTGGTATTCGCATTGACAGGAGGCGGACCGGGGAGATCCAGCGAGCTGGTATCCCTTACGATTTACAATGAGTCGTTTACGAACAAACGGGCCGGCTACGGATCCGCTCTTGGCGTCGTACTCTTCATCATCATTGTGGCGATTACCCTGTTCCAGATGAAATTCTTGAGAAGGAGGGAAGACAATGTCCGCGGTTAACAGCAAAGAGGCATCAACCGGAAAACTTCATAAAAAGCACCGGAATCCGGCCGGACTGATTTTCTCGCTGATCTGTGCGGCGGGAGTGTTCTATCCCTTCTTCATCATGCTGACGGGATCCGTGAAATCGACCAAAGAGGCGCTGATCAGCCCGAATTCGCTCCCGACGGAAATCCATCTGGAGAATTTCGTGAAGGCGTGGATCAGCATGGACTTTACAAGAGTCCTTGCCAATACCGTATTCATTACGGTTTTGAGTGTCGCGGGAGGCATTATTTTTACCGCCTTTGCCGCGTACCCGATCGGGCTGTCCAAACACAAGAAATTCTACAATTTCTTGTATTATCTGTTCCTGTGCGGGATCATGATTCCCTTCTACACGGCCCTGGTTCCGTTGGTCAAGCTGATGAATGATCTGCATCTGACCAATTCTCTTCTCGGTATGGTGATTTACTATGTGGGCCGCCGGATGCCGATGAACGTGTTCCTGTACGTCGGTTTCGTGCGGGGCGTCTCTTCGGAAATTCTGGAGGCGGGAGAAATTGACGGCGCGGGACTCTGGAAGCTGTTCTGGAAAATCCTGTTCCCGCTGATGAAGCCGATCACCGTTACGATCATGCTGCTGGATTCCATGGCGACCTGGAATGACTTCCTGATGCCCAAGATCATGCTGAGCACGAAGGCGAACCGGACCATTACTCTGGCACAGTATTTCTTCCGCTCAGAGAATAACAACAAATGGGAACTGACCTTTGCGGCATACATTCTGACTCTTCTGCCGATCATGATTTTCTATTTCGCGTTCCAGAAGAACATCGTCAAGGGCGTTGCCGCCGGTGCAGTCAAAGGATAAGGAGGGAGCAGAGCACATGAAAAAGCCATGGTGGCAGGAACCAATGAGAGTTCTGCAGTATAACCTGCAGGTGCAGGACATTCCTGGCATGATCCCGGACAAGATCGCGAAGGAAACGGTGGAACTGGGCTCCAACGTTGTCGTCATGAATGTGGGCGGAATTTATGCGTGGTATCGCAGCCGCATCCCGTTTCACCATATCAACGAATATCTTCCGGAAAACCGGGATCTTCTGCAGGAATTGATTGAGGCATTTCATAAAGAAAACATCCGGTTCGTAGCAAGATTTGACTTCAGCATTGCGGAGGACAAGACGTATCTGAATCATCCGGAGTGGTTTTCCCGGACACCGGATATGCAGCCGATTTATCGCGGTGAGAAGCGAATGGGAGAGTGGTCTCTGCTTCTGAATACCTGTGCCCTTGGGGGATACCGGAATGAGGATGTTGCGGTGCCGGTGCTGAAGGAGGTGCTGGAGCAGTATGACATTGACGGCATTTTTCTGAATGCGCCGCATGCGACGGCCTGCTTCTGCGACCGCTGCAGGGACAGGTACCGGCAGCGCTATCACAAGGAGCTTCCGGAGGATGCGCTCCTGTTCGAGCCGGACTGGCTGTCCGCGTGCATGAAAGAGAACATCGGCCATATGTACGAGGCCATCAAATCCGTAAAGAGTGAAATTCCGCTCATTCTCTATTACACGCCGCTGACCGGTCTCTCCAAGTCATTCGGACGGTTTGACCGGGACAATATTTACGACCGCTATGCCACGGCGGATCTGATCTGCACGGAGTCGCAGGATGTTCTCTCCCGCGGTGTCCATCATATTCCCGTGGATATTCATCCGGTGATTGCGATGAAGAGCGGCCAGCTTCCGGAAAGGGAAAGGCTCCCCTTCGGAATCATTCATTCCTGCCCCGGAATGGACTGGCGTCATGTCGGAATGCCGGTCACGGAATACCTTCCCTGGATGGCGCAGGTTCCCGCGTCGGGCGGAATCCTGTGGCATTCGGTTACCGGATACGGCGACACGATTACGGATAAAAGAGTTCTCGAAGCGGTCCGGGAGATTGACGGGCGCGTGATGAAAACGGAAAGGGATATGGAAGACGCGCAGTATATGAGCCAGATCGGCCTTTTGTGGGACGGCTCACAGAGTGCGTGCGCGTGGGCGGATCTTCTGACGAGAGACCACTTCCAATACGATATGATTCAGGATTATTCCGTCAGCGGGAAGAGCCTCGAACGATATCCGGCTGTGGTTGTGCCGGATCATTATCCGCTCTCTTCGGAGGTGATGGAACTCCTGAGAAAGTACGCAGAGAAAGGCGGAAAGGTTCTTCTGGAGAGTACAGACAGCAGGGTATATGCGGAATATCATCAGCTTCTTGGCGTGGAAGAGAAAACTTCCCGGGGGGAAAGTCTGACGGCAAGCTATCTCTTTTTTGAAGAGAAGGGCGCTGTGCTGAAGAAAGGCATGGATACGGACCGGATTGAAATGCGCGGTCACGCGGCCTACGTTCATCCGGCAGCGGAATCGGACGTGATGGCGACGCTGATTCCACCGTTTGCTCCGTATGAAGTGGTGGGAGCGCCGCCGGAGAGGGCATCCATCCCGGTAAAGCACACGGATCTTCCGCTCATTCTGACACATGCCGTCGGTGCGGGAAGTGTGACGGCACTGACGTTCTCTCTTGGCATGCTGGCGGTGGAGTATCAGCTGCGGGATCACTACGATCTGGCGGAAAATCTTCTGGACAATCTGCTCGGCGCGGCGAAAGAGCTGGAAGTCTGTGCGCCGCACGGCGTTCAGGTGACTGCATACCGGAAAGACAGCGATATTCTGATTCATCTTGTAAACGAGGTGGGAAGACGTCCCCTGATGGATCAGATCACCATTCCGGAGATTCGGCTGGAACTGCATCTTGCCGGGAACCGGAAGGCGGAGAGTGTTCAGTCTGTCATTGAGGACAATCCCGTTCAGTGGGAATGCAGGGAACAGAGCGTCGGAATCCGGCTGAACAATCTGAAAATATGGGACATGATCCGAATCCGGTTTCGCTAAAGAAAGATATCGGAAATGATTCTCTTTAATGTACAAAATGCCGCAGATGACTGCGGTGGGGTATAAATATGAAATTTATTTCTTCTTTTCCTGAGAGTGAACCGATCCGTTTTGCGCTGAAAAGAGCAGCGGCGGTCCTTGATGATACCTGGGAAGTTTCGCTGCAGCGGGACGAGTCGGAAAAAGAGCAGGGTTATTCCCGAAAGATAGCTGCCGCATCCGGCAAAACCGCCTTTACGGATTTTGCCTCAGCGGGGAATAAGTATGTGGATCTGAAGGCCGCAGATGAAGCGGGAGCCATGTATGCGCTTCTTGACCTTGCAGAGGACGTGGCGCTCGGAATGCTGGAAAATCGGGAGTGCAGGCCTTATCTGGCGAACCGCGGAATCAAATTCAACATTCCGCTGGATGCCAGAACTCCGAGTTATGGAGATGCCTCGACCAGTGCAACGGCGAACATTGCCGACATGTGGGACTTCCGTTTCTGGGAGCAGTACCTGGATGAAATGGCTGCGAATAAGTACAACGTTTTGTCCCTGTGGAGTCTGTGTCCGTTCCCTTCCATGGTTCGGATTCCGGAGTATCCGAAGGCTTGTCTGGATGATGTCAAAATCACCACCAGGCCCTTCCATGCCAGACTGTCCGGAAAGGGAATCTATGACGAGGATCACAGACAGCACCTCATCACGGTAAAGAAAATCGGAATGGACGATAAGATCGCATTCTGGCGCCGGGTGATGGAGTATGCGAAGGAACGCTGCATTCGTATTTTCATTTTTACCTGGAATGTATTTCCCTATGGGACGGAAGAGTCCGGATATGGCATTGATGACAATCCGGACAATCCGGTGACCCGGGATTATATCCGCTGCGGAACGAAGGCCCTGATGGATACGTATCCGCTCCTTGCGGGAATCGGGGTCACGGCAGGCGAGAATCTGACCTTTAACGGAAGGGATGATGAGAACACGCCGTTTGAAAAGACGGATGTCGGATTCGTCGCAGAGACCTATGGAAAAGGAATCCGGGAATACATGGAGCAGCACCCGGAGCGGAAATTCACCTATATTCACCGGATGCAGATGGCCAGGTATGACCGGATCATGGAAGCGTATCAGGATTTCCCCTGCGATTTTGAAATCAGCTTCAAGTACTCGCAGGCGCATATGTATTCCAGCACGAAGCCTGCGTTTATCGGAAGTTTTCTGAAGGAGAAGGCACCGGGAGTAAAGGTATGGCTGACCGTCCGCAATGACGATTACTACATGTTCCGCTGGGGCGATCCGGATTTTGCGAGGGAATATCTCTCCAACATGCCGGTTTCCTGCATGAACGGGTTCTACATGGGACCCGATGGCTTTATCTGGGGACGGGACTACATGACGCAGATGGATCAGGAGCATGATCTGGTTTTCCGGAAAATGTGGTACATGTTTGCGATCTGGGGCCGGTTATCCTATGACAGGGAACGAACCAACGCGTACTTTGAAAATCTTCTGAGGGTTCACTTCGGCATTCGAGAAGAACACGCGGCGAAGCTGTACGAGGCGTGGGCGGAGGCCTCCCGAATCATTCCGGAATTCAACTGCACGCACTGGCATGATTTCGATTTCCAGTGGTATCCGGAAGGGTGCTGCATGTATTACCCGGATCCTCTGGACAAGCTCTGCTTTGCGGACATCCATGAATTCATGAACTGCGCGGCCATGCCGGGAACGGAGAATCTCTCCGTGCAGGATTACGTCAAGCATGTGCGAAGCGGCGCAGAAATTCATGGAATCACACCCCTCGAGACAGCAGAGAGCATGGAACGCCATGCAGGCAGGGCGATGGAACTTTTGAGCGAACTGCCGGTCGGAATGGGAAAGGAATGGGATCGGACCAGAAATGATATTTACTGCATGAGTCTTCTGGGGAGATATTTCGCCTTGAAGGAAAAGGCCGCGGTTGCGCTGGAACTTTTTCGGGAAGGCGCAGGGACGGAGAATCAGAGCGCTGCAGTCAGAAATCTGCAGGAGGCATCCGATGTCTGGAAGGAATATTCGGACATTGTGGGAAACACCTATATTCCGCAGGTGCTGACCAGGCTGTGCGGCAAGGTGGATGTTCATGAATTTGATGCACTGACGGAGCTGGACATCCGACTTGCGGAAGAATAGGCAGAAACAAAAGAGTGCCTGCTTTTGCAAAATTTTACAGGAGTGCTGCCGCAGACAGGCTGCGGCAAGAAAGGAAACTATGAAAGATTCGATTCACAAATATTTTCAGGTTGGTACGATCCGCTGGATGTCCTATCCGAGACTGAATGCGCTGGAGGCGGCGAAGCGGATTGCGCAGGACGACTATTTTGACGCAATCGAAATTACCAGATGCGCCAGCGATGAGGAAAGAGAGGAACTGAAGAAAATTCTGGAGCAGTCGCATTTAAAGGTCTGCTACGGCGCACAGCCGAGGCTCCTCGGACCGAAGCTGAATCCGAATGATCTTGAGGAAGAAGGAAGGAAAAAGGCAGAGGCAACGCTGATTGAGGCGCTGGATGAGGCGGAGTACCTCGGTGCAAAGGGAATCGCGTTCCTGGCGGGAAAGTGGCAGGAAGAGACGAAGGAAGAGGCTTATCAGAGTCTTCTGAAGACGACGAACCATGTCTGCGCTTATGCAGAGACAAAGGGAATGAATGTCGAGCTGGAAGTGTTCGATTACGACGTCGATAAAGCTGCCCTGATCGGACCGGCGCCTCTTGCCGCAAGATTTGCCGCAGATGTCCGAATGTCTCATCCGAATTTCGGACTGCTGGTGGATCTGTCTCATTTTCCGATCTGTCACGAATGCGCCCGTGATGTGATCCGGACCTGCCGCCCGTACATTACGCATCTTCATTTCGGAAATGCGGTTGCAGATCCGGCGGCTCCGGGGTATGGTGATTTCCATCAGAGATTCGGATACCCGAACAGCGCCAATGACGTGCCGGAACTTCTGGATTATCTGTCGGTTCTGAAGGAGGAGGGATTCTTCCGGGCAAAGGATCCGCTGGTTCTGTCGATGGAGGTATCTCCGACGAAGGAAGAGGATGAAGAAATCGTGCTCGCCAATACCAAACGGTGCCTGAACCGCGCGTGGGCACTGCTGGAAGATTAAGCTGCAGGTGTTTTGGGAAAGGAAGATTGTTTTATGAAAATTGTGGTATTAGACGGATACACCGAGAACCCGGGAGATCTTTCCTGGGATGCGCTGAAGGAACTCGGAGAAGTTACCATTTATGACCGTACCTCCTATGTGGAATCTCCGCTGATTGCCGAGAGGATTGGAGATGCAGAGATCATTGTGATCAATAAGACGCCGATCAGCCGGGAAACCATGGACGCGTGCCCGAACTTAAAGGCGATTGCGGTTCTTGCCACAGGCTATAATGTCGTAGATTATGACTACGCGAGAGAAAAGAAGATTCCTGTACTGAATGTCCCGACCTACGGAACGCAGATTGTCGGTCAGTATGCCGTGGGCCTTCTTCTGGAAATCTGCTCGCACTATGCGTACCATGATCAGGCGGTGAAGGAGGGAAGATGGGAGCACAATGACGACTGGTGCTTCTGGGATTATCCGATGATCGAACTGTACGGGAAAACGGCAGGAATCATCGGACTCGGACGAATCGGACAGGCGACGGCCCGGATCCTGAACGCTCTTAATATGAAAGTTCTTGCAAATGATAAGTTTGAGAGTGAATCCGGAAGGGAAGTTGCGGAATACGTAGACCGCGATACTCTTTTGAAGGAGTCGGATGTTATCTTCCTGCACTGCCCGCTTTTCCCGGACACGGAGGGGATTATCAACAAAGAGAACATTGCCAAAATGAAAGACGGCGTGATCATCATCAATAACAGCCGGGGAGGCCTGGTGGTGGAGCAGGACCTTGCAGACGCGCTGAACAGCGGCAAGGTTTATGCGGCCGGACTGGACGTGGTTTCGACCGAGCCGATCCGGGGAGACAACCCTCTTCTGAAGGCACAGAACTGCCTGATTACCCCGCACATTTCGTGGGCGGCAAAGGCATCCAGACAGAGGATCATGGATATCACCGTAAACAATATCAAGGCATTTATGGACGGGACACCGGTCAATGTCGTGAATCCATGAGAATTCATTCGAAGAGATGACGGTAGTTTTCTGCCGGCCATCCTTTGACTGCGCCCGGCATACATTCCAATTTGAGAAGGAGAGAGATTTCATGTCACTTCGATCCGATGCGGACAAGATCATTAAGGAGAGCCTGCAGGCGGTTCTGCCGGATCAGGCGGTGGAGCGGGCGCTGAAGGACTATGAAGCGGGAGAGGGAAGGACCATCCTGATTGCGGTCGGGAAGGCGGCCTGGCAGATGGCAAAGGCGGCGAGAAGCGTCCTGGGAGAGGCGTGCACCGGCATTGTGATTACGAAGTACGGGCACGTAAAGGGAGAGATCCCGGGAATGGAGTGCTTCGAGGCGGGGCATCCGGTGCCGGATGAAAACGGAGTCGCTGCCACGCAGAAAGCAATGGAGCTTGTGACAGGCCTTTCTGCAAAGGACCGGGTGGTGTTCCTGCTCTCCGGCGGCGGGAGCGCTCTTTTCGAGAAGCCGCTCGTTTCACTGGAAGAGCTGCAGGACATCACGGAGCAGCTTCTTGCCTGCGGCGCGGATATCGTGGAGATCAATACCATCCGGAAACGCCTGTCCGGAGTCAAGGGCGGGCGGTTTGCAAAGCTCTGCGCACCGGCCCGCGTTTGCAGCATCATTCTCTCTGACATTCTGGGAGATCCCGTTGACATGATTGCGTCAGGACCGACATATCCGGATTCTTCCACCTGTCTGCAGGCACAGAACATTGTGGAAAAATACCGCCTGAAGCTCTCGGACAGGGCAGAAGAGCTTCTGCAGAAAGAGACGCCGAAGGAGCTGGAGAATTCCGAGGTGACGGTGACGGGCTCCGTGCGGGAGCTCTGCGCTGCCGCGGGAGAAGCGGCCGGAAAGCTTGGATACGAGCCGGTTTTTCTGACCGATCAGCTTTCCTGTGAGGCGAGGGAGGCCGGGAGATTTCTGGCAGCGGTTCTGAAATCTCACCGGAGAGACGGACGAAAGCTTGCCTTCCTTGCAGGAGGCGAGACGGTAGTTCACCTCACCGGAAAGGGGAAGGGCGGGCGCAATCAGGAGCTTGCCTTTGCGGCGGCAGCAGGGATTGACGGCATGGAGAACGCGGCGGTGTTTTCGTTCGGATCCGACGGGACCGACGGCCCGACGGATGCGGCGGGAGGATATGTGGACGGATCGTCCATGCAGAAGCTCCGGGAGCTTGAAATCGATTTCCATGAAACGCTGCGGGAGAACAATACGTATCCCGCGCTGAAGAAGATCGGCGGGCTTATTGTGACCGGTCCGACCGGGACCAATGTCAATGACGCCGCGGTGGCGCTGCTCGGGTGATAAGAAGACTGCGGCAGCGCTGTCTGAATGACAGAAGCATCCGAAAGCGTTCATCCGGAGAGCACAAAGGCAGATCCGGCTGGAAAGAGCCTTCGTCTGATTTCAGAAACGATCCCGCAGACGCTCACAGCGCGTGCATCACGGGCTGGCGCTTCTCAAAGGTTGCATACTCCGTGAAGCCGCACTCACGCAGGAGATTTTCCGCGCGGTCGAAGCCGAAGGCAACGGCCTCGGGGACGTGCGCGTCGGATCCGATGGTGATAAGGCGGCCGCCGAAATCGTGGTATTTTTTCAGAATGGCTTTTCCGGGATTGGTCTCGGGAAAGCCTTTTTTCAGGGGCGAGGTGTTGATCTCCAGGGCCTTGCCGCGCAGGATCAGCTCGCAGAGAATCCGGTCGATGAGGCCTGCGTATTTCTCGTAGCAGAACGAAGCGGTTCTCTCCGGGGAGCTTCCGTCCGCGGAGGCGGGACCGCACCGGAAAATGTAATCGAGATGCCCGTAGGAGTCGAAGTCATCGAAGGCGCGGATGTTCGCAAGGGAGGCCTCGAAATACATCCGGTAGGGATCGAAATCCTCTTCACCCGGCCACGCGCGGAAGAAGGAATCATAGTAAGGATCCATGCCGTCCCGCGCGGAGTGCGTGGAACCGATGACGAAGTCAAAATCGGGATGCTCCGCAAGGTATCGATGCAACTCGTCGGACAGGGAGGCGCGAAGGCCCAGCTCCAGCCCGAAGAAAATCTGAATCTGACTGGCGTAGTGTATTTTTTTCAGAAGGAGTGTCTGACGGTAGGTGTCGTAATCAATGTGAAAATCCGCCTCCGGATCGTCCGGCGGTGCGTTTCGGAACGGGGAATCCAGATCCACATGCTCGGTGAAGCAGATGGAAGAAAGCCCTGCCGCAATGGCGGCCCGGATCTGGTCGTCCATGGACGCGCCGCAATCCGCGGAAAAAGATGAATGCATATGATAGTCGGAACGAATTGCCATAGAGTACCTCCCTGGGACAGACGCGCCTGTGCGCAGGCTGATTTCGGTGAACCGCCGCCTTCTAACCGGAAAAACAAAAGGGAGGAAACCGGCGAATCCTTGTTTCCCCACTTGAAATTATCCGGCTCATTGAGTATTATATAGACGCTGATAAAAAATTGACAAACTTTTAGGGGAGTCAATCAAAAAGATTTTTTTCAGGAGGAAACAGAAATGGCAGTAAGAGTAGCAATTAATGGTTTTGGCCGTATCGGCCGTCTTGCTTTCAGACAGATGTTCGGCGCTGAGGGCTATGAAGTAGTTGCAATCAACGATCTGACCAGCCCGGAGATGCTTGCATACCTTCTTAAGTATGACACCACTCATGGCCGTTATGACGGAACCGTTGAGGCAGCTGAGAACGCAATCATCGTAAATGGCAAGAAGATTACCATCTATGCTGAGAAGGACGCTAAGGATCTTCCCTGGAAGGATCTGGACATCGATGTAGTTCTTGAGTGCACCGGTTTCTACACCTCCAAGGCTAAGGCTATGGCTCACATCGAGGCTGGCGCTAAGCACGTTGTTATCTCTGCTCCTGCAGGAAACGATCTGAAGACCATCGTTTACAACGTAAACCACGAGACTCTGACCGCTGATGATCAGATCATCTCCGCTGCATCCTGCACCACCAACTGCCTTGCTCCTATGGCTAAGGCTCTGAATGACCTCGCTCCCATCGAGTCCGGCTTCATGACCACTGTACACGCTTACACCGGCGATCAGATGGTTCTGGATGGACCTCAGAGAAAGGGCAACCTTCGTCGTTCCAGAGCAGCAGCTCAGAACATCGTTCCTGCTTCCTCCGGAGCAGCTAAGGCAATCGGCCTGGTTCTTCCTGAACTCGATGGCAAGCTGAACGGCGCTGCACAGCGTGTTCCTACTGCAACCGGCTCCACCACGATCCTTGATGCAGTTGTAGCTGGCAAGGTTACCGCTGATGAGGTTAACGCTCAGATGAAGGCTGAGGAGACTGAGTCCTTCGAGTACAACACCGATGAGATCGTTTCTTCCGATATCATCAACAGCAAGGCTGGTTCCATCTTCGATGCAACTCAGACCAAGGTTCTTCCGATGGGCGACAAGACTCTCGTTCAGGTTGTTTCCTGGTATGATAACGAGAACTCCTACACCAGCCAGATGGTTCGTACCATCAAGCACTTCGGCTCTCTGCTGAACAAGTAATCCGAGTGATCACAAGGTCATAGAGAAGAGTGTAATGAAAACCGAGGCCCGG
Source organism: bacterium (assembly GCA_963655255.1). GTDB lineage: Bacteria > Bacillota > Clostridia > Lachnospirales > Lachnospiraceae > CAG-791. The sequence continues at coordinate 9,431 of CAVKEB010000032.1, read as the reverse complement.
GCCCTTGAGGCCTGGACCCCGGTTTATTTTTTAAGGAGGCCTATTATGGCAGCATTAAACAAGAAAACTGTTGACGATTTCAACGCAGCAGGCAGAAGAGTTCTGGTAAGATGCGACTTCAACGTACCGCTCAAGGATGGCAAGATCACCGATGAGACCCGTATCGTTGCAGCACTTCCCACCATCAAGAAGCTGATCGAAGAGGGCGCGAAGGTCATCCTCTGCTCTCACCTCGGCAAGGTTAAGAACGGACCCAATGAGGGCGAGTCTCTTGCTCCCGTTGCAGCACGTCTTTCCGAGAAGCTCGGCAAGGAAGTGAAGTTCATCGCAGATTACAACGTAACCGGCCAGGCAGCAACCGATGCCGTTGCAGCAATGCAGCCCGGCGATGTCATCCTTCTTCAGAACACCCGCTTCCGTGGCAAGGAAGAGACCAAGCCTCAGGATGCAGGCGAGCAGTTTGCAAAAGAGCTTGCAGATCTTGCGGATGACTATGTATGCGATGCATTCGGTTCCGCACACCGCGCGCATGCTTCGGTTGCCGTTGTAACCAAGTACATTCGCGAAAAGGGCGGCACCTGCGCAGTCGGATATCTGATGCAGAAGGAGATCAAGTTCCTCGGCAATGCGGTAGAGGATCCGGTTCGTCCTTTTGTTGCAATCCTCGGCGGCGCCAAGGTTGCAGACAAGCTGAACGTAATCTCCAACCTTCTGGAGAAGTGCGACACTCTGATCATCGGCGGCGGCATGGCTTATACCTTTGCCAAGGCACAGGGCTATGAGATCGGAACGTCTCTCTGCGATGATACCAAGGTTGACTACTGCAAGGAGATGATTGAGAAGGCAGCAAAGCTCGGCAAGAAGCTTCTGCTTCCTGTAGATGCGGTTGTTACCGATCACTTCCCGGATCCGATCGATGATGCATCGATCGCAACCGAGGTTGTTGACATCGACAAGATCCCTGCTGACAAGATGGGCATGGATATCGGACCGAAGACGAGAGCTCTGTACGCAGAGGCAGTTGCTTCTGCCAAGACCGTTGTATGGAACGGACCGATGGGCGTATTCGAGAATCCGGTTCTGGCTGAGGGAACCAAGGCAGTTGCCAAGGCTCTGGCAGAGACCGATGCTACCACCATCATCGGCGGCGGCGATTCTGCAGCAGCTGTCAACCAGCTCGGCTACGCAGACAAGATGAGCCACATTTCCACCGGCGGCGGCGCTTCCCTGGAGTTCCTGGAAGGCAAGGAGCTGCCCGGCGTATACGCTGCAGACGACAAGTAAGCCGAAAAGATTTGATTCATGATTTCGGCGGCCGATGTGCGCTGCGCACATGGCACAGGGATCGGAAAAGCAGAAATTTATTAAGAGCATCGGAAGTGCGGCGGGCTCCGGCCTGCCGCGCGGCCGATTGCTTATCAGGTGTTCCACTGGGGAACACGCGGGGAAAAGGAGAATATCACAATGGCACGTAAGAAGATTATTGCCGGCAACTGGAAGATGAACAAGACTCCGAGCGAAGCGAAGGAGCTGGTGGAGCTGCTGAAGCCCCTCGTAAACAATCCGGACGTGGATGTCGTTTACTGCGTACCGGCCATTGACATCGTTCCGGTCGCAGAGGCAATCAAGGGAACCAATGTACAGCTCGGCGCAGAGAACCTTTCCGATCAGGACAAGGGCGCTTTTACCGGTGAGATTTCCGCGGCAATGCTGCTGGATGCCGGTGTAAAGTATGTTATCATCGGACACTCTGAGAGAAGACAGTACTACAAGGAAGACGATGCGTTCTTAAACCGCAAGGTTCTGAAGGCTTTTGAGAATGGTCTTACTCCGATCCTGTGCTGCGGCGAGACACTGGAGCAGCGCGAGGCAGGCGTTACGCTTGACTGGATCCGTCTTCAGATCAAGTCTGATCTGCAGGGCGTTACCGCAGAGCAGGCTGCATCCATGGTAATCGCTTACGAGCCGATCTGGGCAATCGGAACCGGCAAGACCGCTACCTCCGATCAGGCAGAAGAGGTTTGTGCGGCAATCCGTGCGACGATCGCTGAGATCTATGACACCGACACCGCGGAGAAGATCCGCATTCAGTATGGCGGATCCATGAATGCCGGCAACTGCAAGGAGCTCCTTGCAAAGCCTGACATCGATGGCGGACTGATCGGCGGAGCAGCTCTCAAGGCAGATTTCGGCCAGATCGTTTGGTACAATAAATAATTAAAATTATTGTACAATTATTACAAAAGGCTTTGCACTTGTAGTGCAGATAGAAGCACATCTACCTAAAAAGTGGATGTGCTCTTTTTATTGCCGATAGTGTCTGGTGACGATGTAATTATCACACAAAGTGATAATTAATCATGCACGGTCTTTCTCTAAAGGTAAAAGGTGATAATTTAATGGTTCAAATCCGGCCAGAATTTAAACCAGTTATTGTAAATGATATGGAAACAAAACAAGAATGAAATAAGAAAAAGTTTCTAAATAAAAGACATTCAGCCTTGGAAAATGTATAATAAAAATATCAGAACAGGAGGCGTTTATATGCTGGATGTAAATATGATCATTGCGAACAATATTCAGGCCGAACTGAAAAAAGAAAATAAAAAGCAGGTTGATCTGGCAGAAGGAATCGGGGTCTCCAGGCAGACAATGAGCAAAATTATGAATGGCACGAGAGCAATCAATGCGGTTGAGCTTCACAAGATTTCTGAATATCTCCACGTGTCGATGGACTCTCTAATGAAAATGCCTGAAAAGCCAATGGATACAAATGTGATCCATGCATTTATGGGGAGAGTGAAAACGGAAGAAGCCAGAAAAGGAATTCGGCTTGCGGACGAACTGTCCGATATGATTCTGTTCCATACCAGAGTATGTGAGAATGGTAAAAAGATGGAACAGCCTTGGGAGGATAAGTAATGATCCCTGTTCTGGAAAACAGTCTTTTTGTCAGCCAAAACAAGAAATTTGATGAAATCAAATCCATTGTCAGGCAGTTTTCTGCAGAGTATGTCGGCAATTCCATGATCAAGGATAATATCTTTGCTGTCATACAGAACTATGCAAGGAAAAAGGAAATCGCATTGGAATTGCTGCGTTTCCCGATTTTTGATGACGAATTATGGGCGCTGACTTTTTTGAAGCAGGATACAATTTTCGTATGTGTAAATACGGCACTCCCGCTTTGCAAAGAGTTTTTTGCTGCGGCGCAGGAGTTGTATCACATCTACTGCTATGTAGAAAATGCAGATCAGAGCTATATCAAAAGCGGTTCCATGCTGGATTCTGCAACCGGAGATGAGACCGGAAGAACGCAGGAGGATTTGGAGGCAAATGCGTTTGCAGGACTGCTCCTGATGCCGGATCGGCTTCTTCATGAGCAAATTTCTCTGTACGGAATGGATAAAGATTTAGTCACGGTCGATTCTGTTCTGATGCTTATGGATATGTTTGCGCTGCCGTATAAGGCGGTTGTATTGCGGCTGTTTGAAAGCGGGAGTATATCACATCCGCAGGCAGAAAAGCTGTTGGAGATAAGTTCTGCGGAGGTGATGAACAGGGTCTCGCTGACTGGACGGGCAAAACGCTGGCAGCTGGATGGAAGGGGAACAGAATCCTTTGGCTCGCTCTTTGAGAAGATGGAGTATAACAGGCAGCATGAGTATCTGACAGAATCCAGAGAAAACGAAGATGTGGCTTATATTGCGCAATTGAAAAAGAAGTACGGTTTGGATTGAGGGGGCCGGATCGAAGTGAAAAAATACGCACTGCTGGACACGGACTTTTGGTGAACAAATCTATGTATTCTGTTCCGATGACAGGAATGCCCGTAGTGGAATTACAAATTTTGAAGGTGTACGCTGTGTCAGCCTGTTATCCGTATTCTCCCGTTTGAAAGAGGAAGCAAACTGGACGATGGAAGATGCCGGACCGTACATTGAATCCCTCATTGCATTTTGCCGGGAACATCACCAGACTACTTTCCGGGTAATGGAAGCGTCTGAGGTCAGAAGAATGCAGAGAATACCATGCAGGCAGGTCTTGCAGGAAATTTTCGAAGGGAAATTTATTGAACTGAAAAATGGTATGCTGCGATATAAATTGTAAGTGGAAAGACATAATATATTTAAGAAGAATGGCCTGTGTATTGTGTGGAAACGCCACGCGATACGCTGGCCATTTTTGTGTGTCTGTCTCAGGAGACCAGTCTTCGGAGAAGGGGGATCCGGTTCATCAGGAGGCTTGCGGCAAAGGAGAGAACCAGAAGAACCGCGAGAAGAAGCGGGATTCCGATGAACGGATTCGGAATCTGCGCAAGAACCCCGGATTTCGTGATGAGGTCCAGGAAGAACGGGTGAAGAAGATAGACGCCGAACGCCGCGCGAGAGAGAGCGGGCAGGAAACGCGGAGACGCGTTCTTCGGATTCGAGGCTTCGGAGAACTCCGCAGAAACGCCGTCAGCCGCAGGAAAATTCTTATGAGCGCCTCTTCCGCCATGGCAGAGAGTCAGAAAGAGTGCGGCGGAAAGAAGGCATACCGCAAGAGAAAACGGAGAGGCAAACGAGGTGTCGGCCTGCGGCTGACCGGCTGACCGCGCGGAAGCCGTGTATACGGAAGGCAGGAGTGTCACAAGAGAGAGAACCCATAAGGCCGCAGGGAGGGCTTTCCTTCCGACTCCTCCGGCAGAAGCGACGCTCCGGCAGTGTTCGTACAGCACATGCCCCAGCAGGAAGCAGCCGAGGTACCCAAGAAAATAATTCAAATCAAAGAGATCCCGGAAATCCATCAGGAGATATTTGAACGGGAAATCAAACAGAAAGGCGGTGGGAAGAAGAACCGCGCACAGGAAGGAGAGGCTAAGGTACAGGAGACAGGCCGACCGGTGCTGCGCTCCCTCATAGAGGAGAGGAACGAGGAGAAGAAGCACGCAGAGCATCGGGAGGTACCAGAGATGGTATTTTCCGGTGAGCCGGAAGAAGGCGAGAACAAGACCGTCCTTGATGCCCTTACTCTTCAAAATCTCCGGGTACAGAAGGCCGTCCTCCAGAAGATAGAAGATCTTCCAAAGGAAATACAGGAGCAGAAAGTGCAGGGAACGACGGCACATCCGGCGGATGGAACAGCTTTTTTCCCTGTGAGAAGGAGAGAGAAACAGTGCACCGCTCAGCATGACAAACAGCGAGACGCCCGCGAAGGAAACGATGCTGCACAGCTGTGTGAAAAGAAGCGCCGCGCCGGAATTCACACACACGCGGTCCAGCCACTGCGCGGAGGTGTGTGTCAGAACCACGAGCGTGATGGCAAGGAGCCGGATCCGGTCCAGAGCGAAATCGCGCGGAGCGGAGCTTTGGCGGGGAGCGGATGCGTCACCGGAAATCATTTGATCCTTAAGAAAAAGTTCAGAATTCATCATGGGTCCATTATACCTGTTTATGGTAAGATTTTGTGGGTCTGTTTTACACAGGCGGCTTTCACATGGAAGGTAACGCCCGCGCATGGCGCATGGATTTGCAGTAAAATAAGAGATGAGCGGACGCAGCCGGGAAGACGGCTTGCGGAAAAACGCAGAATGGTGTAATACATAGGTTCTTACGCACAGCTGTGTGACAGTGAGCAGACAGAGGGTAATTAACGTTTGAAAGTGACATTGATATGTTGCTTTCGAACTGCAGCATCGGTGCTGCCGCATTCGGCAAAACCTCCTTCGCGGATTTTGACTTAGCGAGGTATATATGACTAATCATAAAGAATTCGAAAACTTTTCCGATCAGGAAAATGAAAACATACCGAAGTCCGGTCAGGAAACCGGGGGGATGCCGCAGAATGCGGCGGGGAACGGACAGAATCCGGCACCGGCATCCGCGGATTCCGGGGATGAAGCCTGGACGGACAATCTGGAAGAGGCCATCCATCGGCAGACTCTCCGGGAGCAGCAGGAATATGAGAACGGAGCGGAAGGCCTGGACAATCTGGAAGAGGCGTCCCGGGAGACGACTGCGGCGGATCCGATGCAGGGAGGGCCGCTGGATCCTCTGCAGCCGGATGCCGGAGTGACACCCGGGGACGGGACCCGGAGAGGCGCCGATAGTTATGGAATGAATCCGGAGGCCGGGATCGGCAGAAGTCCTGATGGCTATGGAAGGAGCCCGGAGGGCGGGACCCGCAGAGGCGCCGATGGCTATGGAAGGAATCCGGAGGACAGACTCCGCGGGAACGCAGACGGCTATGGGAGAAGACCCGGGCCGGAGGACGAGAGTTTTTCGGGAAATGCGAGCTTTCAGGGAAACGGCGGGAACGGAGGAAGCAGTTCCGGACCGGCGCCGGCCAGAAGGAGAAGCCGGAATTTTGCCGATCCGGATGCCGTGCTGTTTGATGAAGTCGTGGACGAGCCCGATTCCGATGGGAAGAAGGGCGGCCTGTCTGGACACAGCAGCAGAAAGTCCGGGGACGGGCCGAGGAAGTCCGCAAAGCGCCAGGAGAAGGACAGGAAGGCCGGAAGGAAAGCGGAAAGAGACGTAAGAAAAGAAGAAAAGGAGCGTAAGACTACGGGAAAGCGCAGATACGAAGACGAATACGAGGATGAGTATGACCGGAGGGGCCGCCGCAGCCGGAGAGACCGGGACGACGCCGTGCTCTTTGATGAGGAGGACTACGGTGAGGACGAAAGGCCGCACCGGGGAGCCTGGGCTGAGGACCGGAGAGACCCGGATGATTATGAGGACGAGCAGGATTTTCGCAGGAGCCGCAGGGAACGCGAGGCCGGAATGTCACGGAAGGAGCGCCGGGAATACGAGGAGTTTCTGGCCTATAAGGAGCAGCAGCGAAGCGGCCGCAGGAGAAAGAAGAAGCACCGCGTCCGGAACTTCATCATTGCGGTTCTTGTTATTGTGCTTCTCGTGCTTCCGATGCTGGCGATTGCGGCGCGGATGATCGGTATCACGCAGGGCGTCAGCACGCAGGACATCAAACAGCTCCTCAGCGATGAGGTCAAAAAGAGCCAGGAGACCGGCGCCATGGCTGGATATACGAACATTGCGCTGTTCGGTCTGGATTCCACCCAGCAGAGCCTGGATGCGGGCAACAACCGGACGGATGTCATGATCATTGCGTCCATCAACAACAAAACCGGAGAGGTCAAGCTGGTTTCTCTGTACCGTGACACGTACCTGGACATCGGCGACGGCAACTATCAGAAGGCGAATGCGGCCTATGCGTTCGGAGGTCCGGAGCAGGCCATCAAGATGATCAATACGAATCTGGACCTGAACATCACGGATTATGTGACGGTCGGCTTTGGCGGCGTGGCGGATCTCGTGGATGAGGTCGGCGGCGTGGAGATTGATGTGCAGAGCGATGAGATCGAGCACCTCAACAATTATCAGTCCACGATGGCCACGGAGATCGGCAAGGAATATGTTCCGGTGACCGCGCCCGGCGTGCAGACGCTGAACGGCCTTCAGGCAACGGCATACTGTCGGATCCGGTACACGGACGGCGGAGATTTCAAGAGGACCGAGCGGCAGAAGGAGGTTCTCTCCAAGGCGTTTGAGAAGCTCAAGAAGTCCGGACCGATCACGATGATCAAGGCGGCGAACAGCCTTTCGAGCGAAATCCGCACCTCTCTCAATCCGGCGGAGATCGCGTCGCTTGCCCTGAAGGCGATGCGGTTTAACATTTCGGAGACGAACGGATTCCCGAACGATCAGTACCGCACGGTCGGCTACATCGGGGATCAGTCCTGCGTCATTCCGGTACATCTGACGGACAACGTGGTGTGGCTGCATCAGTATCTGTTCGGCGACAGCTCGTATCAGGTGTCGTCCACGGTGCAGGCGATCAGCGATCAGGTCAGCGCAAGGTCGGGATATTGATTGCAATGTACGGAACATTGCAGAATCCGGATTTCCGCTGCGTGGAATGAATCGGCGGGACCGGATGAATCAGAAAACAGAATCAAAGGAAGCCCCGGCCGGGAGCGGGGACTTTCGGGAGAAAAGCGTGGCAGAACGAAAGAAAATACTGGTGATCGGTGCCGGGGCAGCCGGACTGATGGCGGCCTGTGCCGCCAGCGACGGCGGCGCACAGGTGACGGTCCTGGAACACAACGAGAAAGCGGGAAAGAAAATCTATATCACGGGAAAGGGAAGGTGCAACTACACCAACGCCTGTGAGACGGATGATTTTTTCCGGAATGTTCTTCGGAATCCGAAGTTTCTCTACAGCGCCGTGTACGGCTTCGACAGCCGGGCGGTGACGGAATTTCTGGAGGAAAACGGGTGCGCGACGAAGGAAGAGCGGGGAAAGCGCTGCTTTCCGGCGTCTGATCATGCCTTCGACGTGACCGATGCGCTGGTGCGGCACCTGAACCGGAATCACGTGAAAATCCGGTATCATGCGGATGTGACGAAGATTCTGACGAGGGAAAATCCGGGAGACGACAAGGCGCCCCGTGCGGCAGCCGGCGTCCGGCTTCGAAGCGGGGAGGAGATCGCCGCGGATGCCGTGATCGTGGCGGCAGGCGGGATGTCCTATCCGTCCACCGGTTCTACGGGAGACGGATATCTTCTGGCAAGGGACCTGGGGCTCGAGGTCAAAGAGCCCGCACCGTCCCTGGTGCCGTTTACCGTGGCGGAGAGCTGGCCTCTGGAGCTGCAGGGGCTTTCGCCGAAGAACGTCGCGGTCCGTCTGGAGAATCTGGAGAAAGGCGAAGAGGAGAAGCCGGGCAGGAAGAAAAAAAAGCGTCCCGCCTATGCGGGCTTCGGCGAGATGCTCTTTACGCATTTCGGCGTGAGCGGGCCACTCATTCTCTCGGCCTCGTGCCATGCGGATTTTCAGGCGCATCCGGAAGGGTATCTTCTGCACCTGGATTTAAAGCCGTCTCTTTCTGAGGAAGAGCTGATCCGCCGGCTGGAGCGGGAGTTTTCCCTCCAGCCAAGGCGCGAACTCCGGAACGCGCTGAAGGCGCTTCTTCCGGAACGGCTTGCGCAGATTGCGGCGCAGCTGTTTTCGGCAGGACTGGAGCATCCTTCAGCGGAGGGCGGCGCGGACCGCGCCGTGTATACGCTGAATGAGAAGGAGCTCCGCGCTCTCGCACTTTTCCTGAAGGACCTGACCATGACCGTGACGGGAACCCGGGGCTTTGCGGAGGCGATTGTGACAAAGGGCGGTGTCAGTGTCCGGGAAATCAATCCCTCCACGATGGAAACCAGAAAGGTAAAAGGGTTATACTGGGCAGGAGAGGTTCTGGACGTGGACGCCTATACCGGCGGCTTTAATCTGCAGATCGCCTGGTCGACAGGGCATCTTGCGGGAGCAAGCGCCGCAGAACCGCAGGATCGGGAAAAATAAGTTTGAAAGCGACATTGATATGTCGCTTTCAAACTGCAGCATCGGTGCTGACGCACCGGCTGCCGCATTCGGCAAAACCG
>CAVKEB010000031.1:0-26261 GCA_963655255.1 bacterium | reverse complement strand
CTGAGGCAAAATCCGCGATACCAGAGAGAATTTCGCGAAGGCGAATTCTCTTTGTATACAGAGTGCCGCTTGGCGGCACTCTAAACAGGAGAAGATGTCATCAGACATCTTCGAGTGTAGCGGTTTTGCCGAATGCGGCAGCCGGTGCGTCAGCACCGATGCTGCAGTTTGAAAGTGACATATCGATGTCACTTTCAAACCTTTTTCCTTTGGAAGCCCGGTTCGGGCCTCCGGATGATCTTGCGTCAGTTGCTGTCTTCCGCGGCCTTCTGCACGTTGGTGTGGATGGTCTCGCCACGGGCACCTTCGCCGGTCTTGGCGGAGAAATCCAGCTCGCGGATGGCAGCCAGAATCTCCTCGTCCGTGACCGTAAGATCCACGTAGGCATCTCCGATGGTATGCAGCAGAACGAAGCGGACCGCGCCGTTTACGGCCTTCTTGTCGGATTTCGTCAGTGCAAGAACCTCGTCCGCGTCAATGGTTTCCAGGGAGATCGGCAGGCCGAACGGAACGAACATGTCGCGGATCTCGTAATACTCCTCCCAGGAGAGGTAGTTTCTCTTATATGAAATGTAGGAGGCTGCAACACACCCGAGAGCGACACACTCGCCATGCGTCATTTCGAAATTCTTGTACTTCTCAATGGCGTGGCCGATGGTGTGGCCGAAATTCAGGAGCATCCGCTCGTTCTTCTCATAGGGATCCTTTTCCACCACGTCCTTCTTGATCTCGTTGCTGCGGTAGAGCATCTCGGAGAGCGTTTCGGAATCGCGCTCGCGGATCTCCACCATGTGGTCGATCAGCCAGACATAGAACTCATCATCGCGGATGAGCGCGCTCTTCATGATCTCCGCAAAGCCGGAGGCGAACTGGCGGCCGTCCAGGCTCTTTACGAAGTCGACATTGGCATAAACCAGTCCCGGCATCTTGAAGGCGCCGACCATGTTCTTGAAGCCGTCAAAATCCACGCCGGTCTTACCGCCGATGGAGGAATCCGCCTGTGCAAGGAGCGTGGTGGGAATCTGGATGAAATCAATGCCGCGCATATAGACGGATGCCGCAAAGCCGGTCATATCGCCGACCACGCCGCCGCCGAGGGCGACAAGATACGATCTGCGGTCAAAATGATTCTCAATCAGGAACCTCAAAAGCGCGCGGATCTGGTCGAGATTCTTGTTCTCCTCGCTGGCCGGAATGGCATAGACCAGGGGCTCCGGATCAAAGAGCGCCGCAATCTGCTCCGCATAGAGCGGCGCTACGTTGGTGTCTGTCACGATGCAGGCACGGCGTCCCGCAAAGCCGGTTCGTTCCAGCTCGCGGCGAAGAGTCTCCGTGTCGGTGGAATATACAATGTCATAACAGGGCTTTCCGTCCTTGTGCACGGAAAGACGGTTGTGGTTTCTGCTCATGTGTTCTCCTCCCGCCGCAGTCCTCTGCGGCCATACCATGGAATCTCACCCGGATGAATTTCTGAGATGCCGATGAATCCTGCGATCGGACCGGCGGCATCCGGATCGTTCCAGAAAAAAGAAACGCACCAACTCTTCTCGTCGGTGCGTTATCCATTCGTCTGTTCGGATGTATCCGGGATCAATATCCGCCGTTCATATTCATGTTCATCGTGTTGTTCATGTAGGGATTGGCATTGCTGCCATCCATACCGCCCATATTGCCGCCGCCCTGCGCTGCTGCGCCGAGAATCCCGGCAACGGCATCCTGACGTCCGCCGCCCGCAATATCGCCGGCGATATCAACGTCCTCCGGTGTGATCACGATGATGAAATGCGAGATCTTCATGAAATTGCCGTGAAGCGCATAGCAGGAACCGGAAGCAAAATCCACAATCCGCTGTGCGGTATTGACATCCAGACCCTCCAGGTTCAGAAGAACCGTGCGGTGCGCGAGCAGCGTATCCGTGATCTGTCTTGCCTGATCAAAGGAGCTGGGCTTGATCACCCGGACCTGCATCTTCGAGGAAGAAGGCATCGGGGCTCTTCCTCCTCGGATTGCGCTCAGCTGCGTATTGCCGCCGCTGCGTCCGGCAGCACCGCTGCCGCCGTTATTATTACCTTTAATGGAAGTACGTCCTGCGTTCCTGCGGGGAGCATCGTCATAATCATCCTCTTCTTCCTCCGCGTCCTGCTGACGGTTCTTTCTGCCGCGTCCGCCGAAGAATCCACCCCTGGAAGCATCATCGTATTCCTCTTCATCCTCGTAATTGTCCATCTCGTCGTCATCGTACTCGTCTTCATTGTCCGAGAATGGAAGCTTGTTTACCAGATTATCAAAAATACCCATGTCATCTCTCCCATGTGAGACTATCTAAATCCATACTTTGTTATTATTGAATGAAAATGATGCTGTGTCAATGTTAAAATCCACGAAACGCAGGCAGAGATCACTCATAGAGGAATTCATTCGGCGACATCGACGATGCATTCAGAACGATGTAGTCGTATTCCCGGAGGCCGTAGGTGGAGTTGGCCTTGACGATGGCATAATCGTCATTTTCCGCGATTTTGGTGACCTGCCGGAAATCCGCGTAGCCCTTGTTGATGTTGTAGACACCGGTCAGCGTGTCCGTCATGGAGGAGGTCAGCTTGAGGGTGTCCGAGGAATCCGGACGGATCAGGACATCTCCGTCGCGGAGCGTGCTGCGGTCCAGATAATAGTGATCCTCATCGTCATCCTTAGTGTAGGGCGTCACGGAAATGAATTCCGTGCTCGTTTCTCCGTCCGAATCCATCACCTGGCGGAGGACTCCCTGGGAGCTCTTCGCACCGGATGTCACATAGTCCTTCGGAACCACGTAAAACGTATCGTCAATCAGCGCGGATTTCGGAATCTTCAGGCCTGTAGCCGCGCTGGAAATCAGTTCAATGGAAAGGAACCGGTCCGTGCAGAACGTCATCATGGAATTGGTGAATTTCAATTCGGCAAAATACCGCCCGTCTCCTGCATCCCGGATCTCTCCCACGGTTGCCCAGGATTCATACTGGTTTTTCAGAAAACGGACCCGGACCACGCCCTCGTCCTGCAGCGCATCCGCCTCTTCCTTGGAAGAAAGCTGGATGACAAGCTCCCAGTCCTCGGAGGTTTCCAGCTTGTAGACGGGATCTCCTGCGGCGACCAGAGCGTTGTTCTCGAGGTCGGTCCTTGTATAATTGGCAGTATCGAAGTCGCTCGTGACAAGATCCTGAAAGGTCTTCCCCTCGTAGCCGTCCACGCTGTAGACGATGTAGCCGGTGTCGGACGTATTGCAGTAATGCAGGGAGGTGTTCCCCGCCAGAGAGGACAGATCGCTCAGAATGCTGCTGTTGGTGATCTTCTGAATGGTTCCGGAGAACGTGTTCTTGAAATCGTACACCGAACGGAAATCGGACGGATCAAAGGATTCCTCAAACGAAACAATGTCAGAGGAAAGCTCGGAATACTCATTGTCCGAGAAGACGGTGTCCTCACTGGAATTCTGGGCAAGGTAGGACTGAATCTGTCCGGATTCGTCCACTGTGTAGGCAAGCTTTCCCTCCGCGAGGCGGTCCGTCTCCGGCGAGTAATAATTGATGTAGCCGGAGTATTCGCTGTCTGCCACCTCTTCCTCGCGCAGAGCCAGTCCCTGATAGACGCTGTTGGCAGAAATGGACCCGGTTCGTACCTCATAGCCGATGACATGCTTGGCCGTGGCATAGCGGAAAATGCTGTAAACAACATAAATCAGAATGACAGCAAAAATGATCATGCCGATGTTGATGTTTACGGGCCTGCGGTACTGCGCCACCTTGGCGCTCTGCTGCCCGCGTCCTGCGTTTTTTCGCCCTTCACCGGAAGGACGCGCAGAAGAAACGCGCGAGGACTTCCGGGATTTTCCGGATGCCTCTTTGCTTCGACCTGTTCCTGCTCTGCGGTTTTGGATATTGTCACTGCGGCGTTTCGCCAACTTTTTTACCCTCTTACGTAAGAAAAGCCTTGGAATCCGATCCCAAGGCTTTTCTGTCATTTTATTCTCAGCATCCATACCGGGCTTCGATCACTGCTGTCTATCAACGGACAGCGTCTGCCCAAACGGATCTGTGCCGAATCTTATCGTCCAATTACAGAGAAATCGCAATCAGAGACTTCGCTGCTTCCGGAAGATCTGCCTCATCCATGGAAACACTGAGTACAAAATCTACCTTGAACTGCTCGCTGAGCGCATCCAGCTTCTTCAGTGCAGGAGTGATGTCTGCATCGCGGAGATGTGCAATATCAAGGAAGCTGTCAAAATACATCTGCTGCAGATCATGATCCTGAGAAAGGATGCCGCTGACGAAACCGAGGAACTGGTCCGCGTTGTCTACGCCGTAATCCGGAACGCAGATGAGACGAACCTTGTTGTTGAGCTCGAACATATGCTGTGTGCTCTTGTCGAGATATACAACATTGCCGAGGATATTCTTAACTTCACTGTTGACCTTATCCAATAAGCACTTCGTTTTGCCTTTGCCCTTTTTGCCTACGATGAGTTGAACCATTGGATTTGCCCTCCTGGACTAGTTTATTTGTAACGAAAACGGATAGGTTCTTCGTTAGGAATATTATACCGAAAGGAACTATGAAAAACAACACAAAAACTTTACTGCCTCACGGATTCTTCCCGATGAGCCCCAGAAGATCGTTCATGGTCTGATAGCAGGAGTCATTGTCGATGGCCTTCATGACAACTGCGATGTAGGGATTTCCGGAGGAATCCCGCACGTACAGGATCAGATTGTGTCCTGCCGCCGTGGTGGTGCCGGTCTTGCCGCCGATCACCGTCACGCCGGTCGGCGGAGTGATGTAGGACATGTTGTAGGAGTTCGTGGAGTTGACCGTGATCTCCTTGTCTGCACCGTTCTTGTCATGATAGACCGTCGTGTAGGTGGACATGGAAATGATTTCCTGGAAGGACTGGAACTGCATCGCCTCATTGAAAATCAGATACATGTCATAGACCGTGGTGTAGTGATTCTCATCCGTCAGTCCGTTGGAATTGATGAAATTCGTGCGCGTTGCACCGAGCCGGACGGCCTCCTTGTTCATCATCTGAATGAACTGCTCCGTGGAACCTCCGATGTTCTCCGCGATCAGGATGGCCACGTCGTTGTCGGAGTGGATCAGTAGAAGATGCAGGGCCTGATCCAGCGTCATCGTGTCTCCCGTCTCAAGGCCCGCCCGCTGCGCATCCGCATCGGACATGTAGACGTTGGAGGAGGCGGTCAGAACGGTGTCGAGACTCGCGGATTCCAATGCCACGAGCGCCGTCATGATCTTCGTCAGACTCGCCGGATACACCTGTGCAAACGCATCCTTGGCATAGAGAACCTCACGCTGATTCAAGTCAAAAAGAGCGGCGGATGTCGTATCCGCTATGTCCGAAAGCCCCACCGACGTTTTGTCCCCGTCGATGACGCAGAGCTCCGAAGCAAACGGATCGGCAACCTCCGCCGATCCTGATTCATCAATCAGAAAATTGAAATTGCTGTAATTGAAATTATCCTGAAATGTCTCGCTCAGTGCACTGCCGCAGCCGGTCAGCAGGATGCTGCCCGCAAGGCAGACGCCAAGAAGCGGGAAAAAGCGCTTACTTGTACATTTCACGCCACTCGAGATCTCCTCTGTCAAGTGATTTCACCAGAAGCTCCGCGGTTGCCAGATTGGTGGCAAGCGGAATATTATGAATATCGCAGAGCCGGACAATGTTGTTGACATCCGGTTCGTGCTTCTTGCTGTCGCTGAACGGATCCCGCAGGAAAATAACCAGGTCAATCTCATTGTTCTCAATCTGTGCACCGATCTGCTGCTCGCCGCCCAGGTGACCTGCCAGGAGTTTATGAATATTGAGGTTGGTAACCTCTTCCACAAGACGTCCCGTGGTGCCGGTCGCGTAGAGCTCGTTGCGGCTCAGGATCCCGCGATAGGCGATGCAGAAATTCTGCATCAGTTTCTTTTTGGCATCATGCGCAATCAATGCAATGTTCATGTCATACCCCCAAAATGAATTCCTTCACTCTTTGATGTCTTCTGCATACTCTGCATCCGCACATTCAGGACAAAGCCGACGCCGATATACAGACTCAGCAGACTCGTCAGGCCATAACTTACGAACGGCAGAGGGATTCCGGTGTTCGGCAGTATGCCGGTTGCAACCGCAATGTTCATAAATCCCTGAAATCCGATCCAGGTCCCCACCCCTGTGGCGATGACAACTCCCGCCTCGTCTCTGGCATTCCGTGCGATGAAAAAGCACCGGATTGCAATGAGCATCAGCAGAATTACAACAACACTGCTTCCTGCGAAGCCGAACTCCTCCCCGATTACCGTAAAAATAAAGTCTGTCTGTGACTCACTGATATAGCCGCTGTTGAGAAGCGAACTGATCTCGTTGGTATTATATCCCTTCCCCATCAGCTGACCGGAACCGATGGCCATGATGGAATTCATGGTCTGATACGCAAGCGTTGTCGCGTAGTCTTCCGGGTGAAGCCAGGCGAGAATTCTTCCGCGCTGGTACTCATTCAGAAGAGTGGAACCCTCCTGTGTCACCAGATTGATGAAAACGATTACGGAAGGAATCGTAATCACCAGAATGCCCGTCACCAGCCGATAGCTCAGTCCGCAGACAAACAGAATCACGGCGATGATGATAAATACCATAATCGTGGTTGACAGATCCGGCTCTTTATAGATCAAAAGAAGCGGCGGAACTGCCAGCAGCAGGCACAGAGAAATCCATACATACTGCTTCATTCTGCTCTTATAAGTCATGATAAACTTCGCATAAAATAAAATCAATAATATTTTGGCGAACTCGGAGGGCTGGATCTGCATGCCGACATTGATCCATCGGGTTGCGTCATCGCGGGCTACGCCAAGAGGCGTGAAAATCAGGGCCAGCAGAATGATCGAGAGCAGATAATAGACCCACGAGAACCGTATGACTCTCCGGTAATCAAGACCCGACAGGACAAGAGCGGTCGCGAGGCCGAGAATCATACCCTCGATCTGCTTGCCCTGCAGATCATGCTCCGCAGATCCGATTGCCGCGATGCCGATGACGTTCAGAACGGCAATCAGGGCCAGCAGAATAAAATCAAGATGCTTTGGTGCAAACGTCTGAAATAAGCGATGTCTCATTCTCTATTACTCCTGTGCCTCCCGGAACAGTGTCTCCATGTCCTGATCAAACGGGACAATGCGGATTTCCTGTTCTTTTACGGCCGCGATTGCAGGGAGTGCTTTTGAGAAACGCTTCGTCCTGCCGCGCCACACAACGCCGTCAATGGAGAGCTTCTTCGGCCGAAGATCGGAGGAGGCAACGAAATGCCGTCCCCTTCCTTCCTCTCCTGCCCGCACCACTCCGCGGACGCTTCCCAGAACAATGGCATCCCGCAGCGTTGTAAGGGCGGCACCCTCTTCCACATTTCCGATGACAATGACGGTGCGTTCCGTCTTATAGATATCTCCCTCATGGAGGCTTCGGAGAAGAATCTGATACTTGTTGTTCGAGGCAGTCGCCGCTGAGGAAGCGCTCTTCCCCTGCGGTGCCCCGCCCTCCGGAGGGAGTTCTCTCTGAAGGCGGATCGGCTGCGTTTCATCCATGACCTGCGTCATTCTGGCCTGAAGGGTCTGCATGCACTGCTCGTATGCAAAATCCCGTGCCCGAAGGAACGGCTCACACCGCGCAGGATCCTCTGAGAAGACGCAGACAATCCGGATCCGGGTCTCCTGCTCGATGATGTCAATGACAGCGTCCTCTTCCTCTTCGGAAAGGCGCCGTCCCGCGAACGTCAGCGTAAGCGCCGCATCCTCGAAAAAGTTCGCGGATTCCCGGAACTTCTCACGAACCTCATCCAAAAGGGATTCCCAGCTCTCCGTTTCATCCAGACGGATCCGCAGACCATATTTCTCGTTTTTGATCAGTACAGCACTTTTCATAATTCTGTCATCCCAACTGGGCTCTCTAAACGTATCGCGAGGAGAAAGCCGCGAAGGCGGTTTCTCCGACGCGGGAGCAGGGCACGCTTCGTGCCCACTCCAAGCAGGAGGAAACGGCATCGGCCGTTTCCGAGTGCGCTAATCCGAAATCCTCTCCCCGGTATCCATGGACGAATTCAGAATGTCCTCCAGCGAAGTCACGCCGAAGTAGTACTCCAGTACGGCCTCCGTGATCTGTGCCGCGTAAGACGATGTGTAGCCGTTTGCCACACGCGTTGCCACGGCGATTTTCGGATTGTTGTACGGCGCGTAACTGATGAACAGCGCGTGGTTCGGCTTGTCCGCCGCCTCCTGCGCGGTACCGGTCTTGCCGGCGACCTCGTAGGGGAAGTCGGAGAAGAAGGACATGTTCTGCACCACGCCCCGCATGCCGCTGTGAATCGCATCCCAGTAGACAGGATCCATGTTGATGACATTGCGGACCGTCGCGGATCCGTTCCGAAGGAGCGTTCCGTCGGAGGACTGCACCTTGTCGATCAGCGTCAGATTGTAGCAGGTTCCGCTGTTGGCGAGGGTAGTCACGTACCGTGCCAGGCCGACGGTGGTGTAGCTGGCATTGCCCTGACCGATGGCAGAGCGGACCGCATCCTGATTGGAGACCTGCGGCGCGCGCTCCTCGATTTCAATTCCGGACTTCTCGGTCAGGCCGTACATGTCCGCATACTTGCGAAGCTTGGAGATGCCAAGATCCGAGTTGTAATCGCCGTTCTCATCCAGTCCCAGGCGATATCCCATCTCATAGAAAAAGATGTTGCACGAGTGCGTGATGCCGCCCGTCACGTTGAGGTTTCCGTGCATGTTGGGGTAAACCCAGCAGCGGGGCTCCGGCTTTCCGATTTTGGTGAAGACACCCTCGCATTTGACAATGGAGGACAGATCAATGACGCCCTCCATCAGTGCCGCCGTCGCGGATACCGGCTTGAATGTGGATCCGGGAGCCGTCTCCTCGTAGGTTGCTTTGTTGATGAGCGGTTTCGACAGGTCCTTCTGAAGGGCGCTGTAATAATCGGCATCCACGCCGTTTGCCATTTTATTGTTGTCATAGCCCGGGTAGGAAACCATGGCGAGCACATCGCCGCTGTTCACATCCGTGATGACAATGGAACCGGAGCAGGGATAGAGGTTCAGCTGATCCGGCGTCAGATCCATGTTCTTGATCCGGTTCATCATGAAGGTCATGGCGCTCTCCTGCCCGCTGATGAGATTTCCCGCCTCTTCATCGGAGACCGAGACCGCCTTCTGCTCGATCAGAATTTCACAGACCTGCGCGCCCGAGATGGTGTCACTCTGGATCATGTAGTGGAACAGGTGCTTGGTGAACTCCTCATCGCCTTCGAGCTCCTGCAGAATATACGAGACCAGTGCCTGAAAGGCCTCGTCGCTGGAGGCATATTTTTCATCCATGCCGATTTTGCCGGCATCCACCCAGTCCCTGGAGATGGCGTACTTCAGGAACTGCGTCATGGAAATGACCTCATTGGTGGTCCAGTCAATGTAGGTCTCGTCCTCCGTGTCGATGCGGTCGCGGACGAGAACGTCCTGATCCTTGAGCATCTGCACGATATAACTCTCGTAGTCCTTGTATTCCTTGGAAAGAACGTTGTAAGGCTGCTGGAGCGTCAGCATCTCCTCGCGGAGTTTGGAGAGCGCTGCCTTCTGGTAGGAGCCGAAGGCGGACCAGACCTGTTTCTCCGTAGTCTTGGCGTCATCCGCCTGCAGATGCGAAATATCGATGACATTGTTGTTGAACATCTGGAAATAGACATCATAAATGGGGAGCATGATGTCCGAACTGTCTTCGTTCTCTCCCATGTCATAGGTTTTGGCATCAATGATCCGGTCGTAAACGATGTCCGCAAGCTTTCGCTCCAGAATGTCCTGCGCCGCGACCTGAAGGTCATGGTCGATGGTGAGGTAAACGTCATTTCCTGCGGTTGGAGCGACGTAGTCACTGGTCTCCAGCTCATTTCCCATGTTGTCGACGTAAACGTTTTCTGATCCCTTGGTACCCTGAAGCTCCGTTTCGAGGGCGGACTCAATGCCGGATTTTCCGACCACATCGCTGCTCGTGTAGGACGAATTCTCCTCCTGCAGGGTTTTCAGTTCCTCGGAGCTGATCCGCCCGGTATAGCCGAGAATCTGGGAAAAATATTCGCTGTCGTTGTATCGGCGGACCGTGTCGTCCGCGATGTCGACGCCTTCCAGACTGTTCTTGTTCTCCAGAATCGCCGCGACGGTTTTTTCGGAGACGTCCTCGGCAATCGTGGTGGAGATATATTTCTGATAGCTGTTCAGATTGAGAAGGTAGCGGACCGTGACCAGCTGGAGAAGTCTCTCCGGCTCGTACCCCTTTTCGGGAACGAAGTCGCTCGTGTCATCCGAAGGATCCCTGCGCTCTCCGATCCGGAAGCGCTTCGCGAGGGACCAGACGACGTCGTCCGCCGATGCATTCGCCTCGTTGGATTCCAGATCGCTGATGTTGGCATGGCCGTAAACGTCGGCAAGGAAACGCGAAAGCGATGTCCCGCTCACTGTGAAGGCATAGTGGCGGGAAGATTTGTCATAAACGATATCGAAATCCGTTGTGATGGAATCGCCGTTTTTCTCGACGAGATCAATGACCTGGCCAATGGTGTCGTTGAGTTCCTTGTCATGGGCGGAGGAAGATTCCCCGAGATCATTCATGATGACGGAGTAGGCCAGTTCGTTATAAGCAAGAAGCTTGCCGTTCCGGTCATAGATGTTGCCTCTTGCGGCGGGAATGGAGACGGACCGGCGGATGCGGAGCTGGAAGTTGTTCAGATAGTTCTCGCCGTTGACGATCTGCAGAACGAACAGGCGGTAAATCAGGAAGCTCCCCGTTCCGATGACAACGGCAGCCATGATCAAGGTGCGGAGGTTGAGTTTCCGAAAGAAATCACTCCGAAAGAAGTTTGCGATATGATCATAAATGCGAAAAAGAAAGTCAATCATCTGTTTTCTGTGTAATTCAGGTGTCCTTCATTGCGGAATTCTGTTCCAAAGCGTTTCTTCGCCTCTCATGCATGAACCGGTTGTACAGGAAACGGAGAAGCGGATACAGAAGCGTCGCGGCAAGGAGCGTATAGACCATCTCCGGGAACAGGCGCTGCAGCAGGAAGTTCCTCAGGAACAGGCGGTTCCGCATGGCGAACAGGAACACAAAGTTCAGAAATCCGTATACAAAGTCGCAGACCGCGATGAGGGACAGCGGGAAGGCCAGATCCTCCACGTACAGGATTTTCTGGAATTTTCCGGAAAGATATCCGATCACCGCGTAGATAGCCGCCTCGAATCCGATCAGAGGGCCGAAGTAAATGTCACACAAAAGCCCGCAGATCATTCCGATGACCATTCCCTTCCGGTCGCCGAACATGAATCCGTAGGATGCCGTGACAATGATCATCAGATTCGGCGTGATGTCCTGCGTCAGAACCATCGGCAGAATCGAGGTCTGTATGACAAAGCAAAAAAGAATGATGGCAAATACCAAAAGTACGGTTCGAAATTTCTTCATTCCTGCAGATTAATTTCCATTTTCTTCCGATTCATCCGTCGTCTGCTTCAGCTCCTGAATCACGAGAACCGTGTCGAGTCTTGCAAAATCGACGGCCGGCGTGATCCGCCCGGAACGGGTCAGATTGTTGGGATCCGTCCGGATCTCGCTGATATAGCCGATGAGGATGCCGGGAAGATATTTGTCGCTGATGTTGGACGTCACCACGCTGTCACCGACATTGACCTTGTTGTCCGGATCCGAGAGCTCGGAGAAGCTGATCGTGCCGTCTTCATAAAGCGTCAGGCTTCCCGACACAATCAGGTTGTCCTGCGTGGAGAGAACCGTCGCCGACACATTGGAATTATCATCGATGATGGACTGAACCCTTGCCCAGTGCCTTCCGATGTAGGTGATGCGGCCGACCAGTCCTCCGTCTGCCAGAACGTTCATGTCAAGAGCAAGGCCGTCCGCCGTCCCCTTGTCGATGGCAAAGGAGTGATACCAGGTGCCGTTCTCCTTCGCGATGACGCGGCATCCGGTTTTCGGGAAATCCGCATAGGTCTGGTCCAGCTGATAGAGACTTCGAAGTTCCGTCAGCTCGTGCTTCTCCTGCTGGAGCGCGTTGTTGGTGACGGAGAGCTCTTCGTTCTCGGCCTTCAGGGCCTTGTTTTCCTCCTGGAGCGTTTTGATGTCTGAGACCAGCTGCTCCCGTTCAATCAGCCACTCTCCCGCCTTGCTGACGCCGTCCTGAAAAGGGACGATGACATAGTTGGCAAAGCCGGAAAGCGGGCCGTCCAGGATATCCGTGAAATATGTAGTTAAAATCATGCCAACGCACAGGGCGGTGACGAGAAACAGAAGATACCGTCCCGGAATGTGCAGCCGGAACGGCTCTCTCCGCTTGATGGGGCCTGATGTCATTTCCCAAGTCCTTCAATGGTATAGGCAAGCGGCCGGTACTGCATCTTCTTGATGACCTGTGCCAGTCCGAGTGCCACGGTGTTGATGGGTGCATCTGCCATGTTGATGTCCAGCTTGGTCTCCTCACCGAGCATTTCGGCAAGTCCCTCCTCCTGGCAGGCACCGCCCGTCAGAAACAGTCCGTGCCGGTAAATATCGGCGGAAAGCTCCGGAGGCGTTCTCTCCAGGAGAACCTTGACGTTGTCAACGATCGTGCGGAAGCTGTCCTTGAGCGTATTCTCCACGAAATCGTGCGAAAGCGTGCGTTCCATCGGCAGTCCGGTCACAATGTCGCGGCCGTAAACGGTGCAGACGCCGCTTCCGATCGTTCCCTCCTCCTTCGAGCCGAAGGAGAGACGGACGGTCTCCGCCGTCTTCATGCCGATGACGAGATTGTATTCCCGGCGGACCGCGCTCACGATGTTTGCATCAAACTGATGGCCGCCCACCTTGATGAGTTTGGACAGCACGATGCCGCCGAGGGACAGGATGGAGATCTCCGTGGTGTCGTATCCGACATCCACGACGAGAACGCCCTGCGCGTTTTTGACATCAATGCCAAGCCCCAGGCCGTCGGCGAGCGCCTTCTCCACGACCATGATGCGGCGTGCCTTGATGCCGGCGTCTTCGATCAGATCATAGAAAGCTCTCCGTTCCACCTCGGTGACATCCGTCGGAACCGCCACGAAGAAATCCGCGGGATGCAGCGTTCCCCGCTGCTCGTCCCGCATGAAGGATTTCATCAGAAGCTCCATGTTGTGGATGTCGGCGATGACACCGTTTCCGATCGGGTTGCTGACCCGGATATTGGCGGGGGCACGCTCGAACATTTCAAAGGCGTTGTCTCCGTAGGCGATCATGGTCTTCTTGTTCTTGACCGCGATCATGTTCTTCTGAACCAGAATTTTGTCGCTTGCCGCGTTGTAAATCTTGATGTTGCAGGTGCCGAGGTCCACGGCATAGGCGTTGTTGATGACGCCAGGATCATGGAACTCCTCCTGCTCACGTACTTCGCCGGGTCCCCGGCGTCTTCTGCCAAATAAAGACATAATATAACCTCGCTGAGGCAAAATCCGCGATACCCGAGAGAATTTCGCGAAGGCGAATTCTCTCTGTATACAGAGTGCCGCCAGGCGGCACTCTAAGCAGGAGAAGATGTCATCAGACATCTTCGAGTGCAGCGGTTTTGCCGAATGGGCAGCCGGTGCGTCAGCACCGATGCTGCAGTTTGAAAGTGACAGATCAATGTTGCTTTCAAACTTACCTCTCTGGAATCTGCAGCTGCCCTGCCTCTTTCATGCTGTAGTAGCAGCGGTCCCCCACAATGATGTGATCCAGAAGCGGAATCTCGAGAAGAGCTCCCACCTCCGCAAGGCGTCCTGTCAGCCGGATGTCTTCTCCGGACGGCGAAGGATCCCCGCTCGGATGGTTGTGCATCACCAGCACCGCGGATGCCCCGGCCTGCAGGGAACGGATGAAGACATCCCGCGGCGAACAAAGAGACGCGTTCACTGTGCCGATGGTCAGCGTCTCCTCACGGATGACGGCATGCCGCGCATCCAGAAGAAGGAGCATGACCCTCTCCTGCGTCTCATGCCGGAGCGATTCCATGTAACAGGCCGCAACCTGTGCCGGATCCTCACAGACAAGTTTCGCACCTTTTGCCGCCTCCGCCGCAAGTCGTTTCGAAAGCTCCAGAAGGCACTGGATCTGAATGGCCTTCACCTCCCCGATGCCAGGAAGGCTCCTCAGCTCTTCCAGACTCAGCCGGTGGAGAACGGCGAGCGAATCTCCGTCTCCGTCATGAAGGCTTAAGATTCTCTTTGCAAGAGCAAGGACCGGCTCTCCCTTCGTTCCGGAGCGCAGAAGGACCGCCAGAAGCTCCGCGTTGGAAAGAGACTCTCTTCCGTGAGAAAGAAATCTCTCGTACGGCATTTCCGGGCTGCTGCATTTGTGTTCTTTTTTCATCTGACCTCTTTCCGGGCCTCTCCGGGATCAGAAGTCAGAGTTTATTGTAGCGACTTGTCCTTCGTTAATCAAGGTTTACCAGGCCGCGGTCCAGCATGTTCTGAAGGGTTTTCAGGATGCCGAGCTTGGCGTGCGGCCAGGTCAGTCCGCCCTGGAAAAACACGGTATAGGGCTCGCGGAGCGGTCCGTCCGCGGAAAGCTCGATGGACGAGCCGGAGACAAACGCTCCCGCCGCCATGATGACGTCGGAATCGTATCCCGGCATGGGCGCCGGCTCGCAGGAGACGAAGCTGTCCACCGGGGATGCCGCCTGGATGCCCTGGCAGAAAGCGATGACGCCCTCCGGTTTTCCGAAGGTGATGGCCTGAATGATGTCATGGCGGTCCTCGCTTCCGTTCGGAAGGACGTCGAAGCCGAGCTTTTCATAGAGGTTTGCGGCAAGAATCGCGCCCTTGAGAGCGCTTGCCGTCACGATCGGTCCCATGAAAAAGCCCTGGAAGAACTGCGGGAGAAGGTCGAGCGAGGCTCCAACCTCCTTGCCAAGGCCGGGACTCGTCAGGCGCACCGCCGCGTTGGCGACGCACTCCGTCGTTCCCGCAATGTAGCCGCCAATGGGGGCAAGGCCGCCGCCCGGATTCTTGATGAGCGAGCCGACGCACATGTCCGCGCCGACATCGGTGGGCTCCTTTTCCTCCGTAAATTCGCCGTAGCAGTTGTCGACCATGCAGAGGATGTCCGGACGGAGACTCTTCATGAACGAAATGGCCTCGCCGATGGCATCCACGGAGAGGGTGCGCCTTGCCTGATAGCCCTTGGAGCGCTGGATGGTGACGAGATGAATGCTGTGCTCCGTATCCTCTGTCAGGACCTTCCGGAGTCCGTCAAAATCAAAGCTTCCGTCCGCCAAAAGATCGACCTGCTGATAGCGGATGCCGTATTCCGCCAAAGACCCGCGGGAGGGACGGATGCCGATGACCTCCTCCAGCGTATCGTACGGCTTACCGGCCGCGCTCAGAAGTGTCTGGCCGGGGCGCAGGTTTGACATCAGCGCGAGCGCCAGCGCATGGGTTCCGCAGGTGATCTGCGGACGGACCAGGGCGTCCTCCGTGTGAAAATACAGCGAGTAAACCTTCTCCAGTCCCTCGCGGCCGATGTCATCGTACCCGTATCCCGTGGTGCCTTTCAGGCTTGCCTCGCCGATGTGGGCCTCCTGCATGGCGGCGATGATCCGGAGCTGGTTGAACTCCGCCATCTGGTCAATGGCATCAAAGCGGCCGCGCAGGCTCTCCAGAACAGGCGCGGCAAAGTTCAGTACCCGGTCGGAAATCCCGAGGCTCTCGTATACATCATGTTCGTGTTTCTGAAATTCACTGGTAGTTCTCAGCATAGCTTTCTTTCTCTTTCCTTGTTTTGTAATGTTCGACACATATCAATTCTGACGCAAACTGACCGCTTGCGGACATATTTATATGAGATATTGATATGCGGTCAGGCATGTGAGGTGAAATCCGTGTGGACGGTATCTCCGAAGTGTTCCCGCACGGTTTTCTCCATCGCGTCCAGCATTTCCTCCGTGGAACCGAACGAATCCAGGTTCACCCAGACAACGTTCTTCTCTCTGCGGAACCACGTGAGCTGGCGCTTTGCAAAATGCCTCGTCTGGAGCTTGATCTGCGAAACGGCTTCCTCCAGCGTTCCCTCTCCGTCGAGATACCGGAGGAGCTGCTTGTAGCCAAGGCCCTGCATGGAGACATCACTGGCGGTAAAGCCGTCTTCGCGAAGGCGCTTCACCTCCTCCAGAAGGCCCTCCTCCATCATCCGGTCCACGCGAAGGTCAATGCGCCGGTACAGCTTCTCCCGGTCCATCGTGAGGACGAAGTACACCGCGTCGTAAGCGGCCAGGCGGCTTCTCTGCTCTTTGTTGTGATCGGAGATTTTTTCTCCGGTTTCACGGGAGAACTCCAGCGCCCGGATGACGCGCTTGATGTTGTTCGGGTGGATGGCCGCCGCGGATTCCGGATCCTTTTCCTGCAGGAGCCGGTAGAGGCTCTCCGCCCCTTCTCTCCTAGCCTTTTCCTCCAGCATGGCGCGGAATCCGGAATCCTCGCGCGTTTCGGTAAAATCAATGTCGTAGAGAAGCGCCTGAATATAGAAACCGGTGCCGCCGACGAGAATCGGAAGACGTCCCTCCCTGCGGATTCTCTCTTCCGCCTCTTTGGCCATTTGCTGGAAGCGGACCACATTCCAGTCCTCGTGCGGATCCGCCACGTCAATCAGCTCGTGCGGAATGCCCTGCATCTCCTCCGGGGTGATCTTGGCGGAACCGATGTCCATCCCGCGGTAAACCTGCATGGAGTCCGCGGAGATGATGCTGCCGTTCATGCGCTTTGCCAGCCCGACGCCGGCTTCGCTCTTTCCGCTCGCCGTCGGCCCGGCAATGATGACTAATTTATTTTTCATGGCATTTGATACCTCGCTGAGGCAAAGTGCCTTTCTCATACAATCCGCTTGAATTTGCGCTCGATTTCCTGCTTTGACAGAACGATCATGGTCGGTCTTCCGTGCGGGCAGTGATACGGATTGTCGAGTGACAAAAGCTCATCAATGAGCGCCTTCGCTTCTTCCGGAGACTGGCGCATGTTGCCCTTGACCGCGGCCTTGCAGGACATGGCCGCAATCTTGTACAGAATGGCCGCCGGGGTTCCACTCATCCGGGAATCCAGAATTTCGTCCAGAATCTCCCGGAGAAGGGCGTCCGGCTCGTTGGCATAGAGCTCCATCGGAACGGCGCGGACCGCGTAGGAATTCTCGCCGAAGGCCTCGATTTCATAGCCCATCCGGGTAAAGGAATCCATGTACTGAAGAAGGGCCGCCTCTTCCCTGCCGGACAGAGTGAGAATGATCGGCGGCGCCAGAAGCTGCGAGGCTGCTGGCTCAGTCTGCTCCTTCGAGAGCCGCCGCATCAGGCGCTCGAAGTTCACCTTCTCATGTGCGGCATGCTGATCGATCATCAGCATCTTGTCCTGAAATGCCACGATCCAGTAGGTGTCAAAAATCTGTCCGACGATCCGATAGCTTGCTGCGTGATCCGCACTCAGAATGTGGTACTCGCGGTTTCCGTAGAGGTCCTCCGCAAAGTCATCCTTCACGCTCTGCCGGAACATGGCTTCGAGGTCCCCCGAAAGGACGGAAGTCTCCTGCTCCTTCTGAAGCTTTTCCGCCGCCTTCGGATCGGGAAGCGCGGCCTCTTCGATAAAGCTTGCCTGTTCGTAGCGGCCCCTGGGCTCTTCCACCGCCGCGGTCTTGTCGATGAAGGTAAAGCCCTCTTCCTGATAGGTCACCTTTCTGTTCCCGGGCGAATTTGGCTCGCTCTGAGGTTCTTTCTGTACCGCAGCGGAGACGGATTCTTTTTGAGAAGTTCCCGCTGCAGTACCTGACGGACCAGCCGTGTTTTCCATCGTCTGACTGCTCTTTTCCTCCTGCATCGCAGCGAAAGATCCGGAGGAGTGGCTTCGAATGGAGTCCGGAGGTACCACGGCTTCCCCGGACAGCTGAACCTTTGGAGGTACCGGCGTGTTTTTTACCTTCTCCTCAAAGGGCTCCACATGCGTCTGGGCTCTCTCTGCCGCTTCGCGCGCTTTTTCCTCTTCTTTCCGCCGCCGGTTCTCTTCCGCCTGCGTGTCGAGCGTCGCCCGCGGGATCAGCTCAATGCGGTGGAGCGTTCCGTGAACGGATTCATTCAGAAAATCGAAAATCCGCTTCGGGTTCTGGAAACGGACCTCCATCTTGGAGGGATGGACATTCACGTCAATCTCTTCCGCAGGGAGCTTCACATACACGATGGCAAAAGGAAACCGGTGCTGCATGAGATCCGTGCGGTAGCCCTCCTCCAGTCCCTTGGAGAGGACGTCGCTCTTCAGGATTCTGCCGTTGACAAAGAAAATCTCGCAGTTCCTGCTGGAGCGCGAGAATTCCGGTCTTCCGAGGAAACCGTTCAAGACAAGGGTTCCGTCCTCCGAGGCTTTGGAAACCGGAATGACGGAATTCGACATCTCGCGGCCGTAGATCCGGTAAATCAGCTCTTTGATGTTGCCGTTTCCCGTGGTGTGAAGCTTCTCCTGATTGTTCACGCGGTAATGGAAGGAAATATCCGGGTGGGACAGGGCAAGATGCTCGACCAGGTCCGTCACGGCGCCGGCCTCCGTCTGCGGTGTCTTCAGGAACTTGCGGCGGACAGGGACGTTGTAGAACAGATCCCGCACGATGACGGTCGTTCCGTCCGGGGCGCCGATTTCGGTGATCTCAAGCGGCGTCACATCCGGGGCCTTCGTTTCGTCCGAAAGGCCGGGCACCACGTCATTGACGGCGCGGGTGCCGACGAGAGAGTCCCTTGTCTTGGTGATCATCTCCACCTTGGAGACCGCCGCGATGGAGGACAGCGCCTCCCCGCGAAAGCCCAGGCTGTGCAGACTCGAAAGGTCCTCCGCCTCCGTGATCTTGCTCGTTGCGTGGCGGCGGAAGGCCTTCGTGATCTGCGAGGACTCAATGCCGCTTCCGTTGTCCGTCACGCGGATGAGGTCGATGCCGCCGTTTCTGATCTCCACCGTGACGGCAGTGGCTCCGGCGTCGATGGAATTCTCCGCGAGCTCCTTGACTACGTTCACAGGCCGCTCAACGACCTCTCCGGCCGCGATGCGGTTGATGGTATCCGAACTCAGTACATGAATTTCTGACATTATTTCCCTGTTGCCTCCCAGCGGTTCTTCAGCTCCGACTGCAGCCGGTAGAGCGTGTTCAGCGCGTCCATGGGCGTCATGTTGGTGACATCCAGCTCCTGCAGCTCCTTCAGCACGTCGTTTTCCTGCACGGTATCGAACAGCGTCATCTGGTTGAGGTCCACGTCGTCGTAGTGCGGAACCTTTGCGGACCTTCCGGACTCTCCCGCCTTGACCTCGATGGACTGGATTTTCTCCGTGATGTCATTGTCCGAGAGCTGGCGGACGATTTCTTTTGCGCGCTCGATGACCATGTCGGGGATTCCGGCAAGACGTGCCACCTGAATGCCGTAGGAGCGGTCCGCCCCGCCCTTGATGATCTTGCGGAGGAACACGATGTCGTCGCCCTTCTCACGGACGGCCACGCAGTAGTTGTTGACGCTGCTGATCTTGCCCTCGAGCTCCGTCAGCTCGTGATAGTGCGTGGCAAACAGCGTTTTGGCGCCGAGAATCTTGCGGTTTGCGATGTATTCAATGACCGCCCAGGCGATGGAGAGTCCGTCGAAGGTCGATGTGCCGCGCCCGATTTCATCCAGGATCAGGAGGGATCGCGGCGTTGCGTTCCGGAGAATGTTCGCGACCTCGTTCATCTCCACCATGAAGGTCGACTGCCCGCTTCCCAGGTCATCCGATGCCCCGACGCGGGTGAAAATCCGGTCCACGACGCACAGGTCCGCCGAGGCCGCCGGCACGAAGCTTCCGATCTGGCTCATGAGAACGATGAGCGCCACCTGCCGCATGTAGGTGGATTTTCCGGCCATGTTGGGACCGGTGATGACCGCGATGCAGTCCTTCTTGCTGTCAAGGATCGTGTCGTTGCAGACGAAATCGCCCGGCATCATCCTCTCGACGACGGGATGTCTTCCGTCCTTGATCTTAATGATGCCTTTGTCATTGAGCTTCGGGCGCACATACCCGTTGCGCTCCGCGACAAGGGAAAGAGACGCGTAGACGTCCAGGAAGGCCACGGCCTTCGCGGCTCTCTGGATTTCCTCCACGCGCCCCGCGATCTCCTTCCGGAGCTTGTCGAATTCTTCATATTCCAGGTCGTTGAGCTTGTCCTCCGCACCGAGGATCCTGGCTTCGAGGTCCTTCAGCTGGGGCGTCGTGTAGCGCTCGCTTCCGACAAGGGTCTGTTTTCTCTCGAAATAGTCCGGGACCAGATCCTTGAAGGAATTCGTCACCTCGAAGAAATAGCCGAAGACGTTGTTGTACTTCACCTTGAGGTTCTTGATGCCGGTGGATTCCTTCACCTCTTCTTCCATCTTCGCGAGAAGCTGACGGCTTCCCGTCTTCGCCTCCCGGAAGGAATCGATGTCGGCGTTGTAGCCCTTTTTGATGATGCCGCCCTCCTTCATGGCAAGCGGCGGATCGTCGTCGATGGCCTGCTCCAGGCGGTCGACCAGCGCATCAAAATCGCCGAGGTCCTCCCGGATGCGGACGAGCTCCTTCGTGTCAAAATCCTGCAGCACCTGGCGGACCGGGCGGACCATGCGGAGCGATTCGCGGAATGCCACGAGGTCCCTCGGATTGGCGCTGCCGTAGCTGATTTTGGTGAGAAGCCGCTCCAGATCATAGACAGGGCTTAAATACTCCCGGATTTCATCGCGGTCCACGCTGTTCTCCGAGAGAGCCTGCACGGCATCGAACCGCTTCTCGATTTCCTCCGCGTCAATCAAAGGCTGCTCCAGAAACTGGTGAAGGAGACGCGCGCCCATGGCGGTCTTCGTCTTGTCCAGAACCCAGAGAAGGGATCCGTGTACCTTTTTCTCCCGGAGGGTCTCCGTCAGTTCGAGATTCCGCCTCGTCGCGGTGTCCAGCAGCATGTATTTGCCGGAAAGATAGGCATCGATCCTCGTGATGTTCGACAGATCGTTCATCTGCGTGTCGTAGAGATACCGCATCAGCGCGCCGCAGGCAAGCGTCGCAGCCTTGAGGTCGTCGATGCCGAGAGCCAGCATGCTGGAAACCCGGAAGTGCTTCAGAAGAATCTGGCGGCAGTCATTCTCTCCGAAATAGTGCGCGTCCAGCGTGTTGATGACGATGGAGAGGCGGTTCCGGAGATCCTCGATGTCAATGCCGCTCATCATAAAGGCCTCGTTGCAGACAATCTCCGAGGGCATGTATTTCTGAATCTCGTCCAGCACCTTCTGGCTGCCGGACACCTGCGTCGCATAGAAGTCTCCCGTGGAAATGTCGCTGACGGCGAGGCCGCTTGTGCACGTTCCCGCGTCATAGAAGACCGCCAGGATGTAATTGTTCTTGTGCTCGTCCAGTGTCTCCGGGCTGACATTGGTGCCGGGGGTCACGATCCTTGTGACCTCGCGCTTCACCAGACCCTTGGCGAACCGGGGATCCTCCACCTGCTCGCAGATGGCGACACGGTACCCCTTTTCCACGAGCTTCGCGATGTAAATATCCACGGCGTGAAACGGAATGCCGCACATCGGCGCGCGTTCGTTCAGGCCGCAGGATTTTCCGGTCAGCGTCAGCTCCAGCTCCTTCGATGCGATCTCGGCATCGTCGAAGAACATTTCATAGAAATCGCCCAGCCGGTAAAACAGAAGGCACTCCGGGTGCGCCTGCTTCGTGCGCAGGTATTCCTGCATCATTGGCGATACCTCTTCGATTTTCGGAAATGACATAGATTTTGACTCCAACTCTGTAATGATTCCGCCCTGCTCCCCGCAGGACAAAATTTCGGGATCCCCGGTTCAGTATCCCCGTACATTCTCCCGAAGGACGGTCCCGAAGTAATAGAAATTCCGGCACTCGTCCAGCGTCACGTCATAGAAGTGTCCGATCATGGAGGCATCGCCCTTCACGTGGACAATGATGTTGTTCGAAAGGCGGCAGGTGATGTACTGCGGGTCCTGCGTGTTGACCTCCTCGGCGAGGACCGTCATGGTTCTCCCGGCAAGGGCTCCCGCGCGGTTCCTTGCGCTCTCCTGCACGGCGGCAAGGATCCTATCAAAGCCCTCCTGGACCTCTTCCTTCGGAACCTGCTCCATGGAGGCGGCAGGCGTTCCTTTCCGCGGGGAATAAATGAAGGTGTAGGCGTTGTCGAAGCCAACCCGCCGGATGACGTCCACGGTGTCGTCCACGTCCTTTCTCGTCTCGCCGGGGAAGCCCGCGATGATATCCGTCGTGATGGCGGCATCCGGGATCATGGTGCGGATTTCCTCCGCCCTCTCCATGAACTGCTCCCTGGTATAGCGGCGGTTCATTCTCCGGAGGATCTCGTTGGAGCCGGACTGGAGCGGGAAGTGGATATGGCGCGCGATGTTCGGATGATCCCGGATCACCTCCAGGACGTCCGTTCCCATATCCTTGGGATGCGGCGTCATGAAACGGACGCGCCTGATCCCGGGAACCTCGGCAACCGCGGCAAGGAGCTTTGCGAACGAGCAGGGATTCTCCAGATCCCGCCCGTAGGAGTTGACGTTCTGTCCGAGGAGCATGACCTCCACGACGCCGTCGGAGACAAGCTTTTCGCACTCTCTTAAAATGTCCTGCGGCTCGCGGCTTCTCTCATGCCCGCGGACGTAGGGAACGATGCAGTAGGTGCAGTAATTGTCGCACCCGAACATGATGTTGATGCCGGACTTGTAGGAGTACTTGCGCTCCACGGGAAGGTCCTCGACGATCTCATCGGTCGCCTCCCAGATCTGCGTGATCTTGTGTCCCTTGGGATCGAAGCCGCCCTGCTTTCCCTCATAGACCCCGCACAGATACTGCGGGAAGCAGAACAGGTTGTGGGTCCCGAAAATAAGATCGACGTACGGGTAGCTCTTTTTGATCTTCTCCACGGCGCTCTCTTCCTGCGTCATGCAGCCGCAGACCGCGATCTTCATATACGGATTGGATTTCCGGAAGTGCGAGGCGCGGCCGAGCCGTCCGAAGAAATGCTGGTCGGCGTTGTCGCGCACCGTGCAGGTGTTGTAGATGACAAAGTCCGCGGACTCCTCCTCAATTTCCTGATAGCCCGCGGTGCGGAGAATCCCCGAGAGCTTCTCCGCGTCCCGCGCGTTCATCTGGCAGCCGAAGTTCTGTACATGGAAGGTCGGCGTCCGCCCGAGAATCCCGGCAAGCTGTGCGGTGTAGATCTGTGCCTTACGAAGATATTCTTCCTGCCTTGCCAGCTCTTCCTCGGAGGCCTTCCTGCGCTCGCTCTCCGGGCGCTTTACCGGCATGGGAACCCGTGCCTTTGCCGGGCTTTTTGTCTCAGTCAAGTTCATATCCTGCATATTTGTTCAGTATCCTTATCAGTGTTTCCGCGCCGAGAGCCATCTCTTCGGCGACGACATATTCATAGCGGCTGTGGAAGTTGTAGGAGCCCGTAAAAAGGTTCGGGCAGGGAACTCCGCGGAAGCTCATTACGGCGCCGTCCGTGCCGCCGCGAATCGGAGAAACCAAAGGCTCCACGCCGATCTCCCGCATCGCTGCCTGGGCATTCTCAATCAGATGCATGTGCGGGCGGATCTTCTCTGCCATGTTGTAGTAGCTGTCTGAAATTTCCGCGGTAATGACCTTCGTGCCGTACCGGTCATTGATCGTCTTCACCGCCTCGAACACGACTTGCTTGCGGTGCTCGAACTTTGCCCGGTCGTGGTCCCGGATGATGTAGTCCATCTCAGCCGCGTCCGCGGTTCCGTGCATCTCCTCAAGGTGGTAGAAGCCCTCATACCCTTCCGTCTTCGCCGGAATCTCATCGGCGGGCAGGAGGCTGTTGAATTCCATGGCGACAAGGAGCGCGTTTCGCATCTTGCCCTTGGCACTCCCGGGATGCGTGGAGAGTCCCTGAATGGAAAGATGTGCGGAGGCCGCGTTGAAATTCTCATATTCCAGCTCTCCGATTCCGCCGCCGTCCACGGTGTAGCCGTAGTCCACGGCAAACTCATCCATGTTGACGTTCCGGGTTCCGTTTCCGACCTCTTCATCCGGCGTGAACATGATCCGGATCGTTCCGTGCGCGATCTCCGGATGCTGCAGCAGAAACTGTGCGGCCTCCATAATCTGGGCAACGCCTGCCTTGTCGTCTCCGCCAAGGACGGTGGTGCCGTCCGTGACGATCAGGGTCTGCCCCTTTTTCCCGGCAAGCTCCGGATATTCCGCGGGGCTCATGGAAAGGTTCTCCGCCTCGTTCAGGACAATGGTGCCTCCGTCATAGTTTTCGATCTTCCGGGGATGAATCTCCGGGTGAGCGCTTGCGTCCACGGCATCGGAGGTATCCATGTGCGCCACCAGTCCGAGGATCGGCGCGCAGTTCTCGCGGCGCTTCTTCCCGCGGTCGGCGCGGCCGGAGAGCTTCTCCTCGTTTGCCGGAATGTTGCCCGGAATGGTCGCGTAGACGTAGCATTTTTCTTCATCCAGCACGACCTCCGATGCGCCCATTTCCTTCAGCTCCTTCCAAAGAAGCCGCGCAAGATCCCACTGGCACGGTGTGGAAGGGGTATCCGCAACACCCTCCTTCGACTGGGTGAAGACCCTTGCGTAGCGCATGAAGCGCTCTGCGATTTTCTCTTTGTCAAAATGTAATGCAGCCATTGTCATTCCTTTCCAGATTCCTTTCGGATCATTTTCATTGCTTCTTCCGTCCGGATTTTCTCCTGCAGAAATCCCGACCGGTTTCGTTGGGAATCCGCACCTCATAGAGGTAAGCCCTTCGCTGAGTCAGCCCCACGCGCTCCGTCACGCCGATTTCGGTGAGAACCTTCAGAACGGCGGAATACTGAAGAGACCTCCGATGAATGCCGACAGCGGTCTCCAGATCCTTTGTGGTAAAGGGCTCTGGGAGCGGGTCCTTCGGGAGAAATACGGCATAGTCTTCCCTTCTGCGGAGGACCAGGCGCTCATAAATGCCGGTCGGCATGCGGTCGAACCGGTGCGATCCGCGTTTTCCTCCGTTTCCCCAGCCGTCCTGCATGCGGTATTCCTCCAGATCGAGAAGAAGCGCTTCCACCGTAAGATTCGGATGCCCGATCCATTCCGTGATCCTCGACAGCTCCCGGAACAGCTCATAGAAGCTTCCGACGCAGGTCGACGCGTTCCTTGCCGTGATTTCGCCGGTTTCCGGGTCAATCCAGCAGACGGTTTTCCGATGCGCAATCGGATGGAGAATCCGCACCTGATATTCCGGAAGGAAGGCTTCAAGCTTCTCTCTCATTGCGCCGAAATTCGCGGTCTGGATCTCCGTGATGGATTTCTGCTCCGGATCGCAGATGTCCGCGATGAAGTTTCCGACGGGAACCTCCTGATGCTCCGGGCAGGGATCAATGTAGTTCTTCAGAATGGCGTGCAGAGACTTCTCCTTCTGCATGCCGATCCCGGTTCGGATCCTGGGCTCTGCCGTCAGAATGCTCTGTACCGCGGCGTTAAAATCCTGCCGGGCGTCCAAAGGTTTCTTCCTTTCTGTCAGGCCGATGCTGCAAAGTCAGATGCTGTTTTACATGGAATTTTGTCATCACTTTCTTCCTTCCTGCTGGCAAAACCGTAAAATCCGGAGTTTCCTTCCATCCCCGCAATCAGTAATCGCCTTTTTTCAGGAGCTCGCGCACCCTGGCAAAGGCCTTCTCTTCGCCCTCATTGGCAAGAAGGATGAGAAGGCTCTCCAGAAGATCCGCCGTATCCGGGTGGAGGAACTGCCTTGTGTCGCCCCTCCGGTAATACTCAATCGGATCCGTGTCCTTGTAGGCCGCGCCGTTGTAGGTCTTGGACGCCGCGATCCGGTCCATGAACATTTCCATCACATAGCGCAGCGGCATGCGGCAGGCCATGATGCCGCTCCCCGCAATGCCGTCGTGGCGGCGCGTAGAATAGTCCAGCCAGTACTCGTAGTGATGGCGGTTTCTCCCCTTATGATGGAGCCAGGAGGTGGAAAGTCCCTTGTCCTCGCGCTCCGCGTTGTTCGGCGAGCGGGTGCCCTGATAATAGCGGGCTCCCACCCAGAATTCGGTCGGGCTGTATTTGGAGAGATCGTGCGTAAGTCCCTGCCAGTACAGTCCGACCTGAAAGCATTCCCGGCACAC
>CAVKEB010000030.1:0-26851 GCA_963655255.1 bacterium | reverse complement strand
GGCGGATTCGGGACTTGCACCCGTTAGAAACGTGCGCCGCCGGGCGCACCAGAAAAATCCCCCATTTCCATGCCCCGCGGCATGAAAACAGGGGATCCTAAAATGAGTAACTGCCAACAGACCTTCCGGCAGTGCTTACGACCTGGCGCGAACAATACGAATCTTCTCTTCGTAAGAACAACACAACGCGAAACAGAATCTGTTTTTTTCTGGCGCTCATTTTTTATAAAGAATCAACATCAGAACCCACGCGCAATTGTCCGATCCTTCACTCCACCTGTATCTGACACGACCGCATTGTCTCCAGCGCCGCCTCATGCTTTTCCGGTGTAACACCCGCGCAGCACGCAGGATCAACGGAAATCTTCACCTCCGGCATATATGCCTTCAATAACAATGCGTTACTGACCACGCAGATATCCGTGCAGAGGCCGATCAGTTCCAGTTCGAATTCTTCTTTCTGATGCCGGTTCCGGAAATACTCCGCCATTTCCACAGAGCCGAATGTCTCCTTGTCGAAAACATGATCGCCCCGGATCCGTTCTGCAATCTCCGGCCGGATCTGCCATCCTGCGCTCCCTTTGATGCAGTGCTCCACCGGCAGATTCCTTCCCTCCTGGGTCTGAAGATAATTCTCCGGATGGGTATCGCGTGTGGCAAAAACATCTTCCGGATCATACGACCGGATCTTCTCCAACACTGCCGGAACGATGGCTGCGGCTTCCTTCGTTCCCAGCGAGCCGTCAATAAAGTCATTCTGCATATCAATGACGATCAGTATTTTTCTCATTATCGTTTATCTCCTTCCGCATTCCTGTTTTTAACAAGTGAACTGGTCGTCCTGATATTCAGCCAATGCATCCGTATCGATTGCCTTAATTTCAAACATTTTCCGTGTTGACACGCAGAAGTTATACTCAATCATCAGATTTGCAAGTTTCTCACCATCAATCAGAATAATGTGATGCGTATTTGCGTAATCCTTAGCCTTCTGCGAAAATCTGGCGGTTGTAACAAAAAGCCCATCACCGTGCTTCCCGGCAATCGCACCTACAAAACTCTGAATGTCCGGCTGTCCAACAACTCTATCCGGTGCCCATTCCTTGGCTTGCATATAAATCAAAGAGAAACCAAGTTTGTCCTCCATGATAACACCATCAATCCCATCATCGCCGGAAGCAACTGTTGTATGACTTCCGTAAGCCACAGTTCCATACCCCATCTTTGACAGAAGGTCAACAACAAGCCTTTCAAAGGTATATGGCGAGATTTTCAGAACCTCACTCAACAAATCGGATGCAAGGCTCGCATTAATCTGTTTATATGCATCTTCAAGCTGATCATCTGGTGTAAGATCCGTTGTCTTTAAAATCGTGAGTTCTGAATTTTCTCCACTTATAGGACCAGAGGTAGATTCAAAATCTACAAATGAAGGAAACTGTTCCAGATATTTGGAGTCTATTTTCCCCGGATTTTCCGCAACCACTTTCTTTCCCGCTTCCGTAATGACAATCGTGGCGCGTGCCGGACTGTCCAGGAGTCCAGCCTTTTTCAAATAGGTTTTCGCCCATCCAACCCTGTTCTTGAACACAGTTTGCCTGCCACTCGGAAGCATTTCTGCAAGATCTTCTGCTGATAGATTCAGCTGTTTGGCTAACGCGGCAGTAACATCTTTAATTTTATAAACCTCACCGTCTTTTACTGCCACCAGTAAAGGCTTCATCAATTCATCATATTTTGGCACCGCCATTGTCAGGCCTCCTTACTCTACTGAAGATCGGGATCGCTTTGGCCGCTGCTTCGCTTTCCCTGTGGATACTACCGCCCCCGCCAGTAAGTGTCTCGCTCCGCTTTGCTACAAAATTCAACAAAGTGAGATCATAAAAAGCGGAAAGATACCTGCTATTAAAGGTTATAATAATTCTTTTGAGGTTTTATCTTTCCCTTATTTGCATTGTGTTTTTAAGGGAATCATTCAATCATTAAGCTAAAGCATCTCTTCAAAGGTGCTTTTCTAACATCCTCCACATGGTCATCCATTAGGCTCTACGTAAAGCACCACCGTCTCCACACTGCACGATTCGTAGGCATTGATGCCATTGGCTCTTGCCCATGTGCGGGAATATGTCGTGTTTCCGTAAAATACTATACAGAATATTTTTTCAGGTATTCGGCAAGTGATCCGCATACTTTTTTGATCCCGCTATCCGATGATGAATAGATAGCACCTTTTTCATCCTGCCAAATGATAATTCCATCAAGCCCTGTATTTTCAATAACATAGAGATTATTCGGTACTGCTTCATTAAATTTTCTTTCACGATTAGTGACCAAAACAACGTTCATCTGTTTAGCCTTGCTAAGGCCAGTTAAGAAATGGCCATTCAACATCGCTGAGCCAAATGCCCGCAGATAATCCGCATATTCATTAGAAAATTTCAGTCTCAATTCACTCTCAGCATCGCTGATTTCTTGCTCTGAGGCTCCCTTACCAACAACTGCTCCATCAGTAGTCTTAATAATTTCAACTATGTCCATCATCAAACTCCTACTTTGCTAAGCTCTGCTCCATAAAGTCTTTCCAGAATGCCCTTTTTTGATCATTCCAAACCTGGTCAGGGATCCCAGCCTCAGAATTGTGCACTCCTGTTTTCCCGTCTAAATTCAGGATTTTTGCCATTCCTTCTCCTCTATGTTGGTGTTCATCCAAAATTGCAAGCGTACCATTCGCATCCTGATTCACATGATGAAGTTCATACCGATACCCATCCGGGCTATAGGGTGACTGCCCATGCTCTACCAACCACTTATTTGTGACTTCAGATCCATCCGGGAGTGTGACCTTCTGATTCC
Organism: bacterium; assembly: GCA_963655255.1. Classification (GTDB taxonomy): domain Bacteria; phylum Bacillota; class Clostridia; order Lachnospirales; family Lachnospiraceae; genus CAG-791. Next base: position 23,998 of record CAVKEB010000030.1, on the reverse strand, counting down.
AGTCTATGTCTTGTACTAATGCCAGCTTCCCCTCAACCATTTGTACCCGCAAACCAGCATTTTTATAAACTTCATATTCATCCATGCTTTTAAATTGCTTTATCACATCCAACGGATATTTTGAATCATGCTGTATCTGAGCAACCTGATTCATGGTCAGTCCCTTATGCTCAACTTTTGCCGCTTCTATTGCGGCCTTATCGGCTTCACCAACAATATTGTTCTGGAGAGTTGAGTTGGCTGCCGAATATAAGCCCCAAGTCTCAGAAGCTGCACCTGTTAAAGTTCCTGTTATGGCTCCCCATTTGAATCCCTCACTCGCGCCTACAGCAGCAGCTTTCATAGCATCTTCAAAGTTTCCGGTTTGATAACCTGTCATAATACCAGCTGATATCCCACCAATGGCTCCACCAGACAATGCCATCGCAGTTCCGGTTTTAGCTCCCACTGCAAAAATCATTCCAACTGCAGGAGCAGCTCCGCCAGTCACCACTGATACAGTTACACAAACCAGTAAAACGCCACCACCGATCGCAACGTTTTTTAGCACTTCTTCTGTTGTATGATCTTCATATGTTTCAACTTCTGTTACTATGGTTTCACCATTATCCCCAAGTGTAAAAACATATTTCTTGCCCGCAAACTGTTGATCAAGCTCAGCTTGAGTAAAACCAAAATAAATATTCTCCTGAGAATTATAAGTCAGATTATCGATGTATTCTTTTGAGTAATACTTAATTTCAATGTTATCAACAATATACTTATCGTTGTCAAAAGTATCCAGTGCTTCCTGATAAATCTTATCTTTTAGATATTGCTGCAGTTTTGTGTCATCTAAATCTAAATTTTCGTTTGCAATTTCCTGGTCTTCATAGTTATAAGAATCGCTTATGCCAGAATCAGAAGTTACAGCCTCAGACGATACCTGGCTCATACTAGTCTCTGTTGCTTCTGACGAGTCAGCGGGTACATCAGCATTCTTTTCTCCATCTAATGATTCAGTTGTTATTGCTGAAGAGCTCAAAGTTTCGGGCGACTGATTTGAAGCACAGGCTGTCAACGTAAATGAAAGGGCTAATATTAGTGCAATTATTCTCTTCACTTTTTATCCTTTCCCTTCTGTTTTTTTAATAGTCTCACGCACGCTACAACTATGATCACAAAAATCACTACTATCGCTATAGTCATCCGTATGGTGTTGCCTTGCTTCCCCTTGTCATTGCTTGCTGAATCTCCCGCTTTGTTTCCTTCCTGTCTCCGATCAGCGGCTGTCCTAGAAGGCGAATCTGCCGAATCTATGCCAGAAGGCAGACTCTCCGCCATTGCCTCATCTACAACATTCGTTTTCTGTCCATCAACGGATTCTATGGCTTTGCTACTTCCGGTAACAGCTGCTTCAACATTATCTACTTCTTCTTGTTTATCCGGTTCTGGTGCTTTGATACTTCCATCATCAAGGAATGTATATCCATCTTCCTGCATCTTAATCAGATCATTGATAGAATACTCTCCATTATCATTATCTTTTCCATAACGTGCATATGCCTTTAACAAATTATTGTTTCCAACGTAAATAACCTTTGTTACTTCATCATTCGTTACATTATTTGTTACGGTAAAAATGTATAACCCTTCATCAGAAAATTCTTCCTGATCATTCGAAATCTGGCTTTCTCTAAGGTCAAGTCCGGCTGACGTCAGAATTTTTTTCCTTATGCTTAAATCAAGGTAACGTGAGCGAGCAAGATTCAGTTTAAATCCATTCTCCGTATATGGTACCCTTAGTTCACTACCGGTTTTCAAATCTATCGGATATACCATACAGTTTGAGTTTCTGATTGAAAATTTAAAGAAAATCCGATAAGCCTTGCGCTTAGGTGGTTTGGGAATTTTCCACGCCAGAGGAGAATTATCCTGTATTTCATAGTCCAGAGCGACCTCATAATCACCTTCTTCAAACAATTGAACTTTCGTATCCGCAGTTGTAGTCGCCGCTGATGCCAGGTAATCAGTATAAACATTTGTTCTGGAATTATTCTGGTAGTCCGTAAAGCGAATGATCAAGGCTCCTCTTTTGAAATTCTGAGGAGCAACATGAAAATATTTATCCGCACCTTTTTCATCTGCTAGAATCTTGTAATTAGAATTTTGATTAAGCGCATCAATATCTTTTTGTTGAAGGTCAAACCATAGTGTTACCTTATCTCCAACATTTTTCAAAAAAATGGGGTTTTCCCTTTTTCTTTCATCACCTTCGTAATAATGGGGATTACCTGAAAAACCGTTTATGTAAAATTTTCCAATCTCACACCCGATTTTAATATCATTGCTTGTAATTGCGGAGAATTTAGAATATTCTGTATCGACTCCTGCATTTACCGGATCGGAACTAAGATTGTACTTGGGGGTATCTGTCTGCTTGGCTGCTTTAGCGTTTTCTGACTTATCAATGATATAAAACTCATAAACCTCTACGTGCTCCAGATAGTCATAGCTTTCCTTCGAAAAAGGTCCAATTTTCTTCTCCCCTGATTTCTTTCTCGTCTGATAAGCAACTGTTACTTTATAGTAACAGCCATTGACCAATTGAGTGGGCACCGTTGTATAGAGCGCATTCTCCTTGCTTATAGGCGTATCTTCAAATACATTTGTTTTAACCGTATTGACCATCCAATGTTCTTTATCAAAAGAACTCTGGACAATAATCGCTCCAGACTTTACCTTTTCATCCAGTTTGATATTCCCGACTTTTTGGGAGTCATCGGGTACAAGCTTCCAGTCGTTCTCATCGTCAGTATTCAAGAGTTTGTCATCATATTGGTAGAGAAAGGCCACCTCCGCTTCATCTTCACTGGAATCCTCCTCAGGATTCTTTCTGGCATCATATGACACAACTCCATTTTCCTGACCGTTTTCAATCAAATCTCCTGAGAGACTGAAATTTCCATATGTATTATCATCGGATGTATTCTCTGATTTCTGATCTGAAACAGAAAAATCCCCATCCTTACCATCAATGGAGTAAACAACTCCCTCAACAGGTGTTGTCGCCTCAGCAGCATAGACCACACTATTTCCTGATACAAATATGTCTGCTGCCAGGATGTAAGCCCCCATTAGGCCAACAACAAAAAACATTTTCTTTCCCATAAGAATTCCCCCACATCACTATGCTGCGCGTTTTTTAACGCAGCCGTCACAAACAATGAAATACAAACCCTGTAATCTTGAATATGACAACTGCTAATAAAATAACAGTCAACTAGCAAAACAGCATATTTGAGTTAGCTACTCCAATCTATAAAAGCATGGGTCCCGCGATCCATGCTTTAAAATTTCATATATGCAGCGACACTTTTCACGTTATGGACATTATAGCATATTGTCTGATAACTTACTATAAATTAACTGAAAAATGATGTCCACATTCTGAAAGGGCATTCCATTTAACCTTAACTCCGACCTCCGTGCCAAGCTGACTTTAAGGCCTTCCCTTTCAGGTCTCTGCCAGAGCTTTGCCAGCTCTGCCATTACTCTGCCACTTTTATGGCAGACTAAATCTTCTTCACCAGCTCATACGTTCTTTTGGGATCATGGCTATTACCGTTCGCCTGTATGATGTTCTTTTTCATCAACTGGTTCAGATGATTGACGACTGTTCTTCCTGGTCTTTCCACATAAATCTCAATTTCTCCGCGACGGACGGATCCATGTTCGCGAATAAATGAAACGATCTGTTTATCAAGTTCATCCAAGCTCTGCCATAAGGCCCCGTTCAAAACAGCATCAACCGTTTTATCCGAAGTGTTATTCGTTGTATCTGATGTTTTGCTTCGACTCGGCATCCGCTCATCGATATTATTCCGGAGGATCAACGTCACCGTATTCGGACCTTCAACATATTCCGGCTCCGGAAGCCCAGCGTCCTTCATATCGGAATAGATCTTCTTGACGCCCTCGTTCAGCTCCCGGACCCATTCAAACTCCGTCATGACCCTGGATATCTTCTTGTTTCTTGAAAAGCGTGTGTACGTGATATTATCTACGGTCACGATATTCGGAAGACGCCCCGGCGTCTCTATTTCCATCCGGTCATCATACAGGCTGACTTTAATATACTGCCCGGTCGCCGCATAATCCCTATGGGCGATGGCATTGATCAATCCTTCCTCCCATGGAAACCTGGGATATTCCGGACTGCTCTCAAATTTCCCGCTCTCGCGGTTTTGATGCGTAAAATCTCTCAGTTGCCCGGCAATATAAGCTTTTGCATCATCTACCAGACGCAGAATCGGTTCGTCCAGGTTCTTGTCCTTTACGACGTTGTAATTCTCCCCGACCTGCATCTGTCTGCCGTCGATCTGGATAACACGTACACGGCAGCTAACCGGGAACTGCATCGCATTCTTCGCAAAGAGAAGGACTGCGGCATTTGTCAGACGTTCCTCCCCATTCTGCTCTGCCAGAAAGCCCCTTGCCCTGAGAACCTGCCGGAAGGGAAATCCCTCTGCACCGATCCGCATTTCATAAGCCTTCAAAAGCTCTTCATCCAAATCTTCCACCCGGGCATATGGGCAAAATTCTTCTTCATAATGACGGGATCCTTTGGCGTATTCCAGATTCCGGAGATTATCGCCCAGCATCTCCCGTGTCTTATCTCCAATTCTGAGATATGTCTTGTCATTGGACGTCCGTATGATCTGGTCTAAGCTGCTCTCGATATGGAGAAGAAGCAGCCGGTCCGGCTGTCCCTTCTCATTTGTGATGTCAACAAACTCCTCCTGATACTGCGGCATGGGCCGACAGCAGTCTCGCGGGGCATTCAGGAGCTCATTCATCTTGTCCTCGCCGACACCGTTAATACCTTCCAGTGTCAGTTTCTTATCACTGATGCCGATTACCAGCGTGCCTCCATCAGCATTCGCAAAGCCTGAAATATGTGGTGCAAGGTCCGATGGACGGATCGCTGCAGATTTCCGGTCAAAGTATTTGTTTTCGTGCTCCGTCTGCATATATTCAAGCGTCAGCATCGGAACAATTTTCGATCCGTTCATAACTTGTCTCCCACTCTTAAAGAAATTTCTTTATCAAGCTTCATGAATTAGTATTCTGTGTATGTAGAATGTCTGCTCTTGTCATTGGCACCATGCATCCCCTCCCTCTCGTGGAATCCTGTATTCATTAAAAAGTCCGGAATGCGTTAAATTGTGTGATTGCATTAAAAGATTTCAGGCAAGTGAGGCTCCAAAGCGCTGTATTACCTCATCAGAAGCCTTGCCAGAAATGGTTCTGCCGGTCGCCTTCTCAATCGCTGTAAGAAGTTTCTTTGCCCGATCGATAATGAAAGATTGGAAATCATCCGCACGCAGCAGGTTATGATCAATCCAGTGTGTTTCTATATAGCCATCAAGGTCAGCTGGTGAAACAGCCCCCTTCTTTTCCAGCTTCCCAAGATAAACGGATGGAGCATATCCGCCGATTTCACGGTTGCTGCTTGCCGAAATTGGAGTCTTATTGACGATGCTGTTCCACTTGTTTTTATCATATTCTTTTCCTATGCAGTGATCCTTAGGAAAAATGTGATGGATATCGATCCGTTCATTTGCGTAGGTAGAAAAATCCATTTCTTCCCCGGAAATAAAATCCCGGGCATGGTTTTTCAGAATCAGGGCCATAATCCCCTTATATGCGGCAGATTGCCTGGACTGTAATCCGAGAAGTCTGGTCGGATTAAAGAAGAAATCGGTTATGGTCTTGGGAAGCTCTGTGCTGCCATCAATCCATTTTGTAACCTGAACGATGTCATTTGCGTACCGTGTCTCATTCGCGGATCCATATAATTCGCCAAATACACCGCACCAGTACCACTGTTTAACCTGATTTTTAACATTTGTAGTGTGAATCTTATTTCCGTCCATAAGAACTGTACATATAGCCGAAAGAGGGATTAACTGGGTGCTGTATGGCAAGTCACGACTTGAAAATATTCTCTCTTCCTTTAGCAGCTTCTCTGCGATAACAAATCCCTCACAAAGATCATCCGCATAGGTTTTATATTTGTCGAGGGTAAGCTCCAACACATCTTTCTTTTTGCAGCTTACTGTTCCACCGGCTTTGAATGAGGCGAGCAGCGTAAGGGCAGTCAGGAAATCCGTAGCCGTTACAATATTTAGAACATCACTTGAAAAATAACTCTCCTTACGATTTTCCCAGTCTTGTCGGAGCTTAAAGTTATCCATTGCAAAAATAGCTGTCACAAGTTCAAAGACAGTCAGGGAAACTCCACCTGTATTTACATTCTCAAACACTTGGCAAACGGCTTCTTTTGGAGTGTCCTTCTCCAATAAGATGACCGGCATCTTATACTTCTGTGTTGGACTGATGATTTTGGTAAACAGCTCTGTTGACTGCTCTATAATCGCCGGATTGTAGTGGTGGAATTTGTAGTATTCGTTTTGCCATTTCTGCTGTTCATCTGTATCCAAAATAATATTCAGTGGAAACATCTTATGCTGAAATTCCAATTGCCTGGCCGACAAATCAAGATCGATATGTCTGCCGAAATCTGATGTAATCTGTCGGGTCTTTGGAACTGAGACCACAACCTTATCATCATCCACTGACGGATCCAATGCCTTGTCAATATCGAGATAGTAGAAACGCTGGATTTCTTTTCCTTTGTCAGTCTTGGTACGCACCGGATTCCTGCTGTAAAGAGCATTATAAAGCGAGGTCAGCCTTTGCTGCCCATCCAGAATAAGTTCATCGGGTATCACATTCTTGTTGGCAGGATTTGAACCTTCTATTGGCTTATGAGAGAAATGGATGCTCGCATTCCCATAAGTCAGAAACATTGCGGCCCCAACTGGGAAATTGTGGATCACACTAAGGATAAGTGCCTTAATCCGTCCATCATCCCAGACCCAGCCACGCTGAAAATCCGGGAGCTGAGCCTTACCCTCATCCACTTCTTTCATTAAATCTGTCAGAGGTCTGTCATTCGTCTGCATATTATCTTCGTTCCTCTTAAATTTTTCTCATAAGTTCGATAAAATAATCCAGTGTGTATGCTCTCTCCATACCGACATCTTTATTTTGAACACCATAAAATATATGTTTCCATATAAAATAACCGAACCTTTTCAGGAGTCAGGCTTCTATCCCAACTTCCGAAAAAGTCCGGAAATACGCTGCTTTCTGGTATTTATTTATCTTTCCTTGACATCAACACCACCGTCTCCACATTCGCGGTTTTCGGGAACTGATTGACGCTGATGCCACGCACCGGAACATAGCCTTGTTCCCGCATCAGAGGCAGATCCCGCGCGAGACTGGTCGGTTTGCAGGAAATGTACAGGATGTTCTGCACGCCGTAGGCGAGAATTTTCGGCAGAGCCTTCGGATGCACGCCGTCTCTGGGAGGATCGAGAATGATAAAATCCGGTCTCTCCTCAATGGTGTCGATCACCTTCAGGACATCGCCCGCAATGAACTCACAATTCGGCGTGTGATTGCGGACCGCGTTTTCTCTGGCCGCTTCCACCGCTTCTTCCACGATCTCAACGCCGATGACTTTAGAGGCCACCGGCGAGATGAGCTGAGAAATTGTCCCGGTTCCGCAGTAGAGGTCGAAGATGACCGGCTCCTCTGCTGCCGGATTCTCCGTTGCGGAATTCTCCGCGGCGGGCTTCTCCTCCTCGCTCTTCGCTTCATGCGCGGTCCCCGCCTTCATGGCATCGGAAATCATCTTCCGCGCGGTCTCATACAAGAGCTCCGCGCCGAAGCTGTTCGTCTGGAAGAAGGAAAACGGAGTGACTGTAAATTTCAGGCCCAGGAGCTCTTCCTCAAAGCTCTCCTTGCCGTAGAGGACGTCCGTTCCCTGATCCTCCACGACATCCGCGACGGAATCGTTGCGGGTATGCAGGATCCCGGCGATGTGTCCTTCATAATCCGCGGAAAGAAGTGTTCTGACGAAACCTTCCAGAAGGGTTTCTTCCCTGTTTTTTCCGTCTGCACCCATGCTCTTTTCTGCTGCGTTTGTGCTCTGTTCGCCTGTCTCCCGGGCCCCGGACAGACAATCTGTCTGCGCCGCGCTCTTCCCATCCACAGCCCAGGCCCCAAACAAACACTCCGTCTGCGTTGTGGTCACCAGATCCACCAGGATCTCTCCCGTCTTCATGCCCTTGCGGATCAGGAGATGGCGAAGATATCCCTGCTGCCGCATCCTGTGATAAAACGGGACCTGCCGGTCCGCCCAATAGTCCCGCGTCTGCCGGATGATCGTCCGGAAATCCGCGTCCACGATCCGGCACTCATCCGCATCCGTGACATCATAGAAGGATCCCCTCTTGTGCATGCCGAGCGTCATCGGACCGTCTTTGACCTCATCCCCGAAGGTCAGCTCCATCTTGTTGCGGTAGCCTTCTGTCACAGGACTCTCGAGAATTCCCTCGAACCAGGAATCCGCTTCGGGGTCCGCTGCTCGCAGGAGCCTGCGGATCTGTTCTTCCTTCAGAGAAAGCTCATCCTTCTCCGGAAGATTCAGATAGAGGCAGCCGCCGCAGGTTCCGAAATGCGGACACTCCGGCCGGATTTCATTCGGTGCGTGCTCCAGAACCTCCAGAAGGCAGCCTTCCGCCCGGCCGCTGTGCTTCTTCGTGATGCGCGCGCGGACCTTCTGTCCCGGAATGGTGTTTTTCACCGTCACTTCCGTTTCATCCTGATGAAACACGCCTTTGTTCGGGAAACGGAGCGTCTCCACAACGCCCTCAATGATGTCACCTTTTCTCATGCAGCTTACTGCTCCTCGTCAAATTCTTCGGCGATGTCCGGGTCATCCCGGTACTCTTCCTCGTCTTCCTCATCGTCTCTGTGATGAAGGAAAGAGTATTCATCGTCTTCCTTCGGCTGCAGGAATTTCACCACGGCGTAGATCACGCCGCAGACAACGGCAATGACACCGATGACAATCAGAATGTTCCGGACAATTTTTCCAAGATCACTGTGCTTTTCCATACTGCTTTTCTCCTTTCCTTTCTTTCCAAACCGATTCTCCAGCATCGCGGCGAGCGCTGCGGTGCCGACTTCCCTGATCATATCATCCATTCCTGGTCCCCCTGAAACACATAAAAACCGGATTTACTGAACCATTACACCTTATGAAGCTTCGCGAATGCCGCGTACATGATTTTGGTCCCTGCATTGTCGAAGGTAACCTTTACCTTGTAATCCCGCGGCCCTTTTTCCAGCTGCTCGACGGTTCCCTGACCGTACTTGACATGCTCCACGCGGTCTCCGACCTCGTAGTCCGGCTTGCTGCCTGCCGGGAGTCCCTTGCTGAGACTGTCGAGGCCCGCCTTTCCCGTAAGGAACGGCTTCTTGTCCTGGGAAGTGTGCGGCCGGACGTACGTTGCGCGCGGCCTTCCGTCTGCGCTCCTTGCGCTCTGCCCGCTTCCGGACACCGCACTTTCCTGTCTCCCGAAGGAGCTGTTCTTCCTGCCATACGTGGAACCGCCAAAACCATACGAATGTCCCGTGTTCCACGGCATATCCTCATCGCTGCCGTCCTCGTCGTCGAAGGAAAACCGGGAACCTCCTGTCCTTGCGGACTCGTCCATCAGCTTCTCCGGAATTTCCAGAACGAAGCGGCTCACCGGATTGTACTGCACCTCGCCGCGGATCATCCGTCCCCGCGCGCTCGTGATCGTCAGGTCGTCCCGGGCTCTCGTGATGCCGACATAGGCAAGCCTTCGCTCCTCCTCCACCGCCTCGGTGTCCTCGGAACTGATCGCCTGGAAGCTCGGGAAAATTCCGTCCTCCATTCCCGCCAGATACACGCAGGGGAACTCCAGTCCTTTTGCCGAGTGCAGCGTCATGAGGAGCACCCTGTCGTCATTTTCCCCGACCTCGTCGATCTCCGCAACGAGCGACACCTCCTCGAGGAACCCGGACAGGGACGGGCCGTCCGAATCCGCGCTCTCCCTTGCCTGCTCCTCGTAGGAAGCCGCCTTGCTGATCAGCTCGTCCACGTTGGCGATGCGGTCCTCGGCGGTCTCTTCCTCATAGTCTTCGAGGTAGTCCTCATATTCCGTATCCTCGACCACCTTCTTGATGAGTTCCTCGACGGAATGATCCTGCGCATATGCGCGGAGGGAGTCGATGAGCTCCGTGAAGGGCTCGATCTTGTTTCTGGCCCTCGCAAGCTCCGGATAATCGCCGATCTCTTCCAGCACCTGATAGAAGCTGATGCCTTTTTCATTCGCCGCAGCCGCCGCCCGGTCAATCGTTGTTTTGCCGATGCCGCGCTTCGGAATGTTGATGATCCGCTGCGTACTGATGTCATCCCGCCCGTTGTCGATGGTGCGAAGGTACCCCAGAATGTCCCGCACCTCCATGCGGTCATAGAAGTTGTGCCCGCCCACGATGTTGTACGGAATCGACTCCATCACGAGCTTGTCCTCCAGAAGTCTTGACTGGGCGTTGGTCCGGTACAAAATGGCAAAATCCTTGTAAGAGAGCTTCCGGTCCTCCCGGAGCTTCCTCCGGATGTCCTCCGCGATAAAAGAGGCCTCGTCATTTCCGCTTGCGAACTGCCGGAAATGAATTTTGCTGCCCTCGCCGCGGTCCGTCCAGAGCTTTTTCTCCTTGCGGGACGCGTTGTGCGAAATCACCGCGTTGGCAGCGTCCAGAATGTTCTGCGTGGAGCGGTAGTTCTGCTCCAGCCGCACCACGAATGCGTCCGGATAGACCTTCTCGAAGTCCAGAATGTTCCGGATATCCGCCCCGCGGAATTTGTAAATGGACTGGTCGTCATCGCCCACGACGCAGAGGTTCCGCGAGCCCGCCGCCAGCATCCGGACGATCTCGAACTGCGCCCGGTTGGTATCCTGATACTCATCCACCATGATGTAACGGAACCGTTCCTGATAGTTCCTGAGGATTTCTTCCCTCGCGGAAAAAAGCTCCACCGTCTTCATCAGAAGATCGTCAAAATCCAGCGCGTTGTTGGAGACCAGCTCCTTCTCGTACTCCGCATACACTTCGCCGATTCTCTGTTCGAGGAAATTCGACGTGTGGGTCTCCTGATATTTGTGTGCGTTCTGCAGGTCGTTTTTGGCCTGCGAAATGACCGCCATGATGGACCGTTCCCGGAGCTGCTTGGTATCAATGTTCCGTCTCCGGCAGATCTGGCGGATCAGCGCCTTCTGATCATCCGTATCGTAGATGGTAAAATTGCTCTCATAACCGATCTGATCGATGTGGCGCCGCAGAATCCGCACGCACATGGAGTGGAACGTGGAAATCCAGACGCTCTCCGCGCCGAAGCCGATCAGCTTGTCCACGCGCTCCCGCATCTCTCCGGCCGCCTTGTTCGTGAAGGTGATCGCCAGAATATTCCACGGATTGACCTCGCACTCCTCCATCAGGTAGGAGATCCGGTGCGTGATGACTCTGGTTTTGCCGCTTCCGGCCCCCGCCAGAATCAGAACCGGTCCCTCCGTGTGAAAGCAGGCCTCCCGCTGCTCTTTGTTCAATGTGTCATAAATACTCATACTGTCTGATCATTTCCTTTGATGTGTATCTGTTCAGCACATATCAATTTCTAACGTGAATTGACCGCCTGCGGGCATATTCATGTCAGAAAACTAATCCTCTTTTTCATCCAGAAGCCGCTCAATGAACAGCTTCTTCAGATAGATTTCCGTGCTCATCCGCGCGATCAGCGCGAACTTCTGCAGTCTGGTCTCATCTTCCGTTCCCGCATCCGGAAACGTCTCGCGAACCCGTCGGAACTGGCGGTCGGCATCCTCCTGCACCGCCTCCAGCTCATCGCTCATATCCTCGTACACCGCCCGGTAAATCTCTTCCAGAGAGCACATGGACGGTTCCTTTTCCGAATCCGCGTCTTCGGAACCTTTTCCGCCGTTTCCGGCTTCCTTCCCGGTATCCTCCGAATTTCTTCCCGCATAGCGCTCCTTCAGGGGCTCCAGAACCTGACGGATATCCCCGATGGAAAGATAGCTTTTCAGATAGTAGATCATCAGAAGGAGAATCATGTGATCCATGCCGTACTTTTTCCGCACCGGCGGGATCAGAACGTCATTTTTCACATAGTTGTTGATCATGGTCTTCGTCAGGATCTTGTCGTTCTCCGGATCGCGGGCACTCTTTCCCAGATGCTCTTCCATGAAGGTCAGGACCTGGTCCATGTACAGGTCGATCCGCGGAATTTCGTCCGCAGGAACGAACGACAGCTCCTGCACCATCCGGTGAAACTGGTTCTGAAGCTCTTCCAGGTTCTCGCCTCCCCGGTACAGGCCTCTGCAGAGAATTTCCGGCTTCTCCCTGCCCTTCTCTTCATGCCGTCCGCGGCTTTTACCTTCTCTTTCCTGCTTCACGGGCCATCTCCTTCATTTCGCGGGCACTCTTCATTGTCGTCTCCGTAATGCGCTCGCCGCCCATCATCCGGGCCAGTTCGCGGCAGCTTTCCTCCTCATTCAGTCTGCGGATGTGCGTCGCGGTTCTGCCGCTCTCCGCCCGCTTCTCAATGAGAAAGTGTCTCTCCTCCATCGCCGCAATCTGAGGCAGGTGCGTGATACAGAGAATCTGGTGATCCGCCGCAAGACGTCCCAGCTTCTGCGCCACTTTCCACGCGGTCTGCCCGCTGATACCGCTGTCAATCTCATCGAAAATCAGCGTGTGAATGTCATCCTTGCCGGCAAAAACCGTCTTGAGCGCCAGCATGATTCTGGAGAGCTCGCCGCCCGACGCAATCGCATCCAGCGGACGCACCGGCTCTCCCGGATTCATGGAAATATAAAAAACAACGCTGTCGCAGCCGAGCGAAGATGGCTGCTCCTCGCGGCTTGTCACCTCCACGCGGAAATCCACCTGATTGAAATTAAGGTCGAGGAGCTCGCGCTCCATTTTCTCCTGAAAATCCTTCGCGGCCTCTCTGCGCACCTTTGTCAGCTTTCTGCAGGAAAGAAGGAGGGCCTTTCTGGCCTTGTCCGCCTCTTCCCTCTGCCGGAGCCGGAGAGCCTCGTAGTCTGCGAGCTCACCGAGCCGTCTCTTTTTGTCTGCAAGGGCTTCTTCGATACCGGAAAGGGATCCGCCGTACTTGTCCTTCAGGTGATTGAGAAGATCCAGGCGCTCCTCCAGCGCCGCGAACTCCTGCGGATCAAACGAGAGTCCCGCGTGATAATCGGAGAGCGCCCGCGCCGCATCCGACAAAAGAGAATCCACCTCCGCGGTCTGCGCGATCACGCCGTCCAGTCCGGCGTCAATTCCCTGCACCTTCGTCAGGGCGCGGACGGCGCGTCCCACCTGCTCCGCGGCGCAGTCCTCGCCGCCCTGCAGAAGGCCTTCCGCCGCCTGGAGCGCTTCGTCAATTCTCCGGAACGAAGACAGCGTCCGGTATTTTCTCTCCAGCTCCTCGTCCTCGCCTTTTCTGATCTGTGCGCTCTCGATTTCATTCACTTCATAGGTCAGAAGGTCCGTCTCCCGTGCTCTTGCCGCGGGGTCCAGATCTTCCTTCGAAGCAATCTCTTCTTTTTCTGCAAAATCGCGGTACAGGCGGCTGACTTCGTCCAGAAGCCCTGCCCCTTCTTTTCCCGCGTACTCGTCAAGGACCTGCCGCTGCGCCTCCCGCCGAAGGAGTCTCTGGTTCTCCCTCTGGCCGTAGACATCCATGAGAAGCTCCGAAAGCCCGCGCAGCTGATGGGTCGTCACCGTTTCCCCGCAGACGCTGCACTGGCTCCGCCCCGGATAGATCTTGCGCTTCACAAGGACCGTGCCGTCTTCCTCCGGCTCGATGTCCATGTCTCGGAGCTTCTCCCGCTGCCTTTCGTCGTCCACGCGGAAAAAGAGCTCCACCAGCGCATAGTCCGCCCCGGTCCGGATCAGGCTCTTGTCCGCCTTGGCGCCCATGGCAAGATTCACCGAGCCCAGAAGGATGGACTTTCCGGCACCGGTCTCGCCGGTCAGAATGTTCAGCCCGTCCGCAAAAGAAATCTCTTCCTCTTCAATGAGAGCCAGATTTTTGACGTGAAGTCCCAGCAGCATGCAGAAATCTCCTTTTCTCAGTGAATCATGCGGCGGATTTTCTCCATGAGAAGCGCCGTGTCGCTCACGGTCCGGACCGCCACCATAATCGTGTCGTCTCCCGCAATGCAGCCCACGATTTCCGGGAACTGCAGATGATCGAGCGCCGCCGCCACGGCCATGGCCATTCCGGACACCGTCTTGATGACCAGAATGTTCTGCGCCTGATCCATGGAGACCAGCCCGTCCTTCATCACGCGGCTGTATTTGCCGACAAGAAGCGCCGCGTCATCCTTCGGCGCGACATATTTCTGCCCGCCGTCCGCGGTCCGGCTCTTTTGCAGGCGGAGCTGGCGAATGTCGCGGGACACCGTCGCCTGTGTGACATCAAAGCCCTCGCTCCGAAGGGCCTTCGCGAGGTCCTCCTGCGTGCCGATCTCCTGTTCTTTGATGATTTCCAGTATTCTGCTCAGCCTGGTCTTTCTTCCTGTCATGGTTAGGTTCTCTCCCCTGTCAGATTTTAAAGGGTATCTATGCGCCTTCGGGTACACCGCGTGAGAATTTCGCGCAGGCGAATTCTCATGCGGGCAGAGCAAACGCTTTTTGTTTGCTCCAAGTAGGAGAAGGCGCGATCACGCGCCTTCGAGTACGCGCATCTTCTTATGCAGTGTCTCCAGAAAGCTTCTGCGCTCCAGCTTGATCAGCCTCGTGGTCTTCTCCGACTTCTCAATCACAAACCGGTCCCCCGTGTGGAGCTCCACCCGCTCGTTCCCGTCGAAGTCTGCCTCTGCCAGCAGATCGCTCTCCCTGCTCGTCGCGCCGATGACGATTTCAATCCGGTCCTTCGCGGACAGGACAATCGAGCGGATGTTGATCTGGTGCGGACAGATCGGCGTCAGAACCATCATCTCCGCTCCCGGCTCCACGATCGGTCCCCCTGCCGAGAGGTTGTAGGCCGTTGAGCCGGTCGGCGTGCAGACGATCATGCCGTCGGCATGGTAAGTATTCAGAAATTTTCCGTTGACATAGACGTCATAGCTCATGATGCGGAGCGCACCGGAGCGGGCGATGACGATGTCGTTCAGCGCGTCGCACCGCCTCTTCGTTCCCTGGAGATATCCCGCGATCATCATGCGGTTCTCCACCGCGTAGCACCCGTCCATGAGCTGCAGAAGGTCTTCCTTCCAGCTCTCCTTCTCCGTCTCCGCAAGGTACCCGAGCGTTCCGAGATTGATGCCCAGAATCGGAAGCTCCCGGTCCCAGGTCCCCGATGCGGCGCGAAGCACCGTGCCGTCGCCGCCGAGAACCAGCATGCAGTCCGGCTCAAATCCCGCCGTTCTCTTTGTGACCCACTCGCAGCCGTTTTCCGAGAGAAATCCGCAGACCTCTTTCTCAAAGGTCCGCTCCGGGTCCTTCGTTGTGTTGGTGAAAATCTCAAACTTCCGCATCCTGCTCCCCGCTTTGCGCAAAGGCGGCATGGGACCGCTCCACCAAAGCCGCAATCGTTTTTTTCAGCTTTCCGTTTTCTTCTCTCTGTAAACCGGCACCGGCGGCCCCGTCCTTCCCGGGCAATGCTTTTTCCGACAAAGCGGCAGAGCATTCCTGCCCGGGTTTCTGCTGCAAACTGGCGGTCCCGACCTCTGCCGCCTCTCCGGAAGCGTCCGCAGCATTCTTCTCCAGATACATCAGATACTCGATGTTGCCCTCGGGCCCACGGATCGGGGAAAAATCCAGTCCCAGCAGCCGGAACCCGTTCTCTTCGGCGTACCCCACTGCGGTCTCAATGACCTCGCGGTGCACGGCGGGATCCCGAACCACGCCCTTTTTGCCGACCTTCTCGCGGCCCGCCTCGAACTGGGGCTTGATCAGGCACACCATCTGCGCCCCTTCCGGCAGGATGGCCGAAGCCGCCGGGAGAATCCGCGAGAGCGAAATAAAGGAGACGTCGCAGGAGGCAAAATCCGGCGTTCCCGGAAGATCCTCCGGTTTCAGATAGCGGAAGTTCGTCTTCTCCATGCAGGTCACCCGCGGATCATTCCGCAGCTTCCAGTCCAGCTGACCGTAGCCCACGTCAATGGAATAGACGGCAGCCGCTCCGTTCTGCAGCATGCAGTCCGTAAAACCGCCGGTCGATGCGCCGATGTCCATGCAGGTCTTTTCCCTCAGATCAATCGGAAAAACAGCGAGCGCCTTCTCGAGCTTCAGGCCTCCGCGGCTGACATAGCGGAGCGTTTCTCCCCGCACCTCAATCCGGATCTTCTCCGGATCGAATGTCGTCCCCGGCTTGTCCTCCTTCTCTCCGTTGACATAGACAATGCCGGACATCAGCATGATCTTGGCCTTCTCGCGGGAGGGTGCATAGCCGCCCTCCGTCAGAATTACATCCAGTCTTTTTTTTGCCATTCCTATCCCTCACTGAGGCAAAATTCGCGATACCAGAGAGAATTTCGTGAAGGCGAATTCTCTCTGTGCATAGAGTGTCGCCTGGCGGCACTCTATGCACTCGAAGATGTCATCCGGCATCTTCGAGTGCAGCGGTTTTGCCAAATGCGGCAGCCGGTGCGTCCGCACCGATGCTGCAGTTTTCCTACCTTTCACAGAATCAGTGATCGCCCAGCCGTTCGAGAATCCTCTTTGCAATACTCTCCGGATCCAGTCCCAGCTTCTCCTTCAGAACCGGAACCGCGCCGTGCTCCACAAATTCATCGGGCACCGCGATGCGCAGCACCTCCTGGTCCGGATGATTCTCACTCACCCAGGCCTCCACGTGCTCGCCGAAGCCTCCGCTCAGGACATTTTCTTCCATGGTCACGATGAGACGGTGCTCCGGGAGTTCGCGGTCCAGCATCTCGGTATCAAACGGCCAGGCAAAGCGCGCATTGACAATCGTGGCATCCAGGCCCGTTTCCTGCAGAAGGAGCTCCCGGACAAGGACGGCCGTCTCCACCATGCTGCCCACCGCGAACAGAAGAACGCCGCTCTTTTTGCCGCCGGTTCCATGACAGACCGTCTCGGACCTGCCGTATACAATCGGTTCGCGGACTTCTTCCAGTCCGTCGTAAACCTCGCCCCGCGGGTAGCGGATCGCGATGGGATGGCCGTACTGCAGCGCGAACTTGATCAGATCCGACAGCTCCCACTTGTTCTTCGGCGCCGTCACGGTCATGTTCGGAATCGAGGACAGATACGAGAGATCAAGAACGCCCTGATGCGTCTCGCCGTCCGCCCCGACCAGTCCCGCGCGGTCCACGCAGAAGACAACCGGAAGATCCTGCATACAGACATCGTGCGCAATCTCATCGTACGCGCGCTGCAGGAACGTCGAATAAACCGCGACCACGGGCTTTAATCCGCCCGCCGCCATTCCGGCCGCAAATGTCACCGCGTGCTCCTCCGCAATGCCGACGTCGAAGAACCGGTGCGGATAGATGTTATGGAAGCGCTTGAGTCCTGTGCCGTCGGCCATCGCCGCGGTCACGGCAACGACCTTCTCGTCCCGCTGCCCCATTTTGATCATGACCGTTGAGAAAATATCCGTGTAGCTGACCTTGCTGGACTTCTTGAGAAGTCCCGACTCGATTTCAAAGGGAGCCGTTCCGTGGAATCTTGCCGGATGGTTCTCCGCGGGCAGATACCCTTCTCCCTTCTTCGTGATGACATGCACCACCACAGCCTTGCGGATGTGCTTGGCCTGCTCAATGGCGGCCCGCACCGCATTCGTGTCCATTCCGTCAATCGGCCCCAGATAGGTGATGCCGAGGTTCTCGAACAGCATGCCGGGGAGAAGGACCGACTTCAGTTTGTTCTTCGTCCGGCGGATTTTCTCGACGACCTCCGGGCTCTTGTCGCGAAGGGAATAGTAGACCTTGTCGCGAAGGTCCAGATAGGAATTCGAGGTCCGGATCCGCTCCAGATACCGGGACATGCCGCCCACATTCTCGGAGATGGAGCGGTTGTTGTCGTTCAGAACGATGATAAAATTGGTGTCCAGCCGCGCCGCGTTGTTCAAGCCCTCATAGGCAAGGCCCCCTGTCAGCGCGCCGTCTCCGATCACGGAGACCACGGTGTACTTTTCTCCCTGAAGGTCCCTCGCTTTGACGTAACCGAGCCCCGCCGAAATCGAAGTGGAGGCATGCCCGACGTCAAAGGCGTCGCAGTCGCTCTCTCTTCTCCGGGGGAACCCCGCCATGCCGCCGTACTGGCGCAGGGTATCGAATCCGGCCTTCCGTCCGGTCAGAAGCTTATGCGTATAGGACTGGTGGCCGACATCCCATACAATCTTGTCCTCCGGAAGATTCAGGGCAAGGTGAAGGCCCATGGTCAGCTCCACGGTTCCCAGATTGCTCGCAAGATGGCCGCCCGTCACACTGACTTTCTCAATCAGAAATTTCCGGATTTCGCCGGCAAGCTCCGGGTAGGCGCTCTGCGGAATCTTCTTGATGTCTCCCGTATGATTGATTTGATCCAGATAATTGCTCACGGTTTCCACAGCCTCTTTTACTTTCTTCTCGTCATCAGATGCTCCACCAGGGTCTTCAGGAAGTCATTCTCCTGGGAAAGACCGTCCATTGCCAAAAGAGCATGCTCCGTCAGCTCCTTCACCTTTCCGGCGGCCGCCTCTAGTCCGTTCATGGAAACGTACGTAGCCTTTCCTTCCAGCGCATCCTTTCCGATGCTCTTGCCGAGCTCCTTCTGGTCACCGGTCACGTCCAGAATGTCGTCCTGAATCTGGAACGCAAGGCCGATGTCCTCCGCAATGCTCCCGAGAGCCGCCACATCCTCCTTCGGCGCACCGGCGAGAACCGCTCCGATCTGAAAACCGGATTCGATCATGCAGGCCGTTTTTTTCTTGTGAATGTAGTGAAGAAGCTCCGGGGTCAGCGACGCCTGATCGCGGTCCGTCATGATGTCCGCGCACTGTCCGCCCACCATGCCGTAGATGCCCGCGTTCCCCGCAAGAATCCGGAGCGCCTCGAAGACGCAGTCCTTCTCGTCCTCGTTCGCAGCGGCGTCATAGGCCGTGATGGCCGTTTCGTAGGCATCGTTCAGGAGTCCGTCCCCCGCAAGGACCGCCATTGCGTCTCCGTACACCGCCCAGGTCGTCTTCCTGCCGCGGCGGAATTCGTCATTGTCCATCGCGGGAAGGTCATCGTGCACGAGAGAATAGGTGTGAATCATTTCCAGCGCCGCCATGAACGGCTCCGCGAGCTCCTGCCTTGCGCCGTACATCGAAGCGGTTTCCTTCAAAAACAGCGGCCGCAGCCGCTTTCCGCCCGCCAGAACCGAATAATTCATTGCCTCCATGACGGTGCGCGCGCAGCCCTCCTCCGCGGGAAGGAAACGGCGGATCACCGCTTCCGTCTGCTGCACTCTGGTTTCCAGTTCATTCTGAAATTCCTGCTCTGTCATTCCAGCCCTCCTCTTCTTCTCTCCCATTCCATTCCTGCATTTCCGCGGCGGAAATTCCCCCGCGATCTCCTGCAGATCAAATCTTCTGCAGACTCTGGCCCCGGTCATTCCTCCGCAAGGCCCTTATGCAAAATCCTCCGTGGTTCCATCGGCATTCAGCTTCTGTACCTTCTTCTCCACGCGGTCAATTTTCTCACTGCAGTAGCGCAGCATCCCGATTCCCTTCTCATAGTTCTCGAAGGTCTTCTCCAGCGGCGCATCCTCCGCTTCCATTTCCTCCAGAAGCTCCCGGATCTGCCCGAACGCTTCCTCAATGGAAAGCTCTTCTCCGTTTTCGTTGACGTATTTTTTCTGTGCCACGCTCCGCTTCCTTCCTGCCGGTTTCTGTCCGTCCCGATCCCGGCTTTTCATCCATCCGGTCCCGCTGCCTCCGGCTCTGTACCTGCCTCTTACGGTTTCGTCTCAGACTCTGCCCTTGAGAGGGGAGCCTTCGACGTGAATCTTGTGGATGGACGAATCTCCCGAACCTCTGCCTTCGCACTTCCGTCGCGCAGCTGCAGGGTAAGGGTCTCGCCCTTCTGAAGCTGCCGGACGGAGGTCACGTTCTTCCCGCCCTCTCCCGTCACAAAACTGTAGCCGCCGGAAAGTCTTGCCACCGGGGAATCCTTCTCCATTCTTGCCGCGAGGAGCTGCAGCTCATGTGCCTTTTCCCTCCGGCATTTCTCCATGGCAAGGGAAAGCCTCTCCCGGAGAAGGAGGCCTCTTCTGCTCTCTTCCAGCTTCTCCCGCATTGCCCGCGTCATCCGCTCTTCGAGAAGGAGGTCTCTCCGGCTCCTCTCGAGGCCCCCTGCCATGCTCTGGAAGAGCTCTCTTCGAAGCTGTTCCGCGGCCATCTTCTGCGTCTCAAGGCGCACGCCGGGCGAGTGTTTCTCCAGATCCCGCTGAAGGCAGGTCACCTTCTCCCTGTAATCCGAAATTCTGCGCAGCATTGCCTGCGAGAGCTTCGCCTTCTCCGTATCCAGATCCGCCGCGAACTGATTGTAGTCAAAAACCGCAAGCTCCGCCGCGGCAGACGGAGTCGGGGCCCGAAGATCCGCCACATAGTCCGTGATGACCGTGTCCACCTCATGTCCGACCGCGGAAATCACCGGCGTCCTGCACTCGAACACCGCCTCCGCCACGATTTCCTCGTTGAAGGCCCACAGATCCTCCAGGGACCCGCCGCCTCTTCCGATGATCATGACGTCCACGCCCGCCCGGTCCATCGCATGGATTCCGGCAACAATGCTCTTCGGCGCCTCTTCTCCCTGTACCAGAGCCGGATACAGCAGAATCTCCACGTAGGGGTTGCGTCTTCTCGCAATCTGAATGATGTCGCGGACAGCCGCCCCCGTGGGCGCGGTAACCACGCCGAGCCTTTGGATGTACTTCGGGATCCTCTGCTTGTA
Source organism: bacterium (assembly GCA_963655255.1). Lineage (GTDB taxonomy): Bacteria > Bacillota > Clostridia > Lachnospirales > Lachnospiraceae > CAG-791. Next base: position 3,098 of record CAVKEB010000030.1, on the reverse strand, counting down.
TTCCTCCGCGAACATGCCCATTTCTTCGAGCTTCTTCTTCAGAAGCTCATAGCGTTCGTTCAGAAGTCCGACACCGTCCCGGATGATGTGTTCCGCGTAGAGCTGGTATTTTCCCTGCTTTTCATAGGCGCGGATCTGGCCCGAAACGACCACTCCGTCGCCTTCCTTCATGGGAAAAGAAAGGCCTCCAAGACGCTTCCCCGCATACATCATGCAGGAAAGCGTACCGGAGGCATCCTTCAATGTGAAATAAATGTGGCCGGAGGAATGATAGGTGCAGTTGCTCACCTCTCCTCTGACTGTGATGGAGCGCAGCAGATAGTCTTCGGAGAACATACGCGCAATATATGCATTGACCTGCCCGACCGAATAGACATTTCCGGCTGCCATTGGTTAAGCCTTTTTGGCAAAAGCCGCAAGGACTCCGTTTACAAATGATCCGGAATTCTCCGCGCCGAATTTCTTGGCAAGCTCCACTGCCTCGGAAATTGCAACGCCGTCCGGCACCTCCTCATCCCAGAGGATCTCATACACACCGAGGCGCAGGATGGCAAGCTCCACCTTTCCCACGCGCTCCAGTGTCCAGCCGCGCATCTTCGCAGCGAGCTGCTCATCAATCTCCGGGCAATGCTCCAGCACCCGGTTTACCTTCTCTGTGATGTACTTCTTGTCCTTTTCCGTGAATTCCATGTCTCCGCTCTCGAAGTACATGGCCTCCTGCAGAGGCATCTCGGAAACATCGTTAAATTCTGCCCGGAACAGGATTTTAAAAATCTGTTCGCGCTGACTGCTTCTCTTCATCGCTGCCTTTCGTACTGCCGCTTACTGCTGCTCTTCGTCTGCTGCCATCCGGATGCCTGCAATGCGCACATTGACGTCCTCTACGCGAAGTCCCGTCATGTTCTCCACAGCCTGCTTCACTCTCGCCTGCACCTTGCTGCAGGTCGCCGGAATATTATAACCGTAATCCATGGTCAGAGACAGATCCGCTCTCACATTGCCGTTCTCCATCTCAACCTTCACACCCATCGACGGGCGCTTCACCCCTGCCTTCTTCAGGAATCCGTCTCCGGCATTTCCCGCAAGTCCGGCAACGCCCTCGACTTCCTTCGCCGCATACGCAATGATTGCGGACACAACATCATCAGCGATTCTGACCGTGCCGATTTCTTCGACTCCGGGCTTCTTCTGAACTTCGTTTTCTGCCATTGTAATCCTCCTTCCGGCACATGATAAACTTCCATCAGTATATCAGATTCCGGATGCATTGTGAATGTGTTTCCCGACCGGCACAGGATGGTTTTGACAGCGGATCGGCTGCTGGCAGACGCATCCGCTGGGAAAATCATCCTGCGGCCAAAGCCCGAAGGGCTTCTGGCCGCCGCATTCGAAAGCTCCCCGCGGCTTTCGAATGTGGATGCCGGTCCCACATCAGGCAAATTCCCGGTCAGTTCCTCGAGAATTCCTCCAGCTCCAGTCCCTTGTTGCGGTCCAGAACCATCTGCGGACTCCATGCATTGACGAACAGAAGAAGCGGCTGGTCCTTCATATCCTTGACCAGCTTCATATCCGTGGTTCCGACAATCTGCTTCACGTCCACCGGGCATTTGGTGATCCAGCGGATGTTCTCATACGGCAGCATCTCCAGGCGGATGTCCACGTTGTATTCATTCTTCAGACGGAATTCCAGAACGTCGAACTGCAGTACGCCGACAACGCCCGCAATGATCTCTTCCATGCCGGTGTTGTACTCCTGGAAAACCTGAATCGCACCTTCCTGCGCGATCTGACGGATTCCCTTGACGAACTGATCCCGCTTCATCGTATCGACCTGGCGCACCCTTGCGAAATGCTCCGGGGCGAAGGTCGGAATTCCTTCATACTTAAAATGCTGTCCGGGAAGGCACAGGGTATCGCCGATGGAATAAATGCCCGGATCGAACACGCCCATGATATCGCCCGCGTAGGCCTCGTCCAGAACCTTCCGGGAGCTCGCCATCAGCTGCTGCGGCTGGGAGAGGCGCTGCGTCCTGCCGCTCTGCACGTGGAGGACCTCCATGCCGGCCTCGTATTTGCCGGAGCAGATTCGCATGAACGCCACGCGGTCGCGGTGCGCCTTGTTCATGTTCGCCTGAATCTTGAAAACAAACGCGGAAAATCCGTTGCTCACGGGATCCACCGGCTCTCCGCCGCTGATTCTCGCAACCGGCGGCAGTGCCATCCGAAGGAAAGCCTGCAGGAAAATTTCCACACCGAAGTTCTGCAGGGCCGACCCGAAGAAAACAGGGGTCAGCTGGCCCGCGCGGATTCTGTCCAGATCGAACTCCGCCGCAGCGCCGTCCAGAAGCTCGATCTCGCCGGTCAGCTTCTCATAGGCATCCTCGCCGATCTCGCCGATGACGGTGTCCTTGTCGTCCAGAGAGACCTTGACCTCGCGTCCCTCCTTCGTTCCCTTCTGTGTGTCAAAATACTGGATGACCTCGTTGCTCTCCCGGTCATAAATTCCCTTGAATTCCTTACCGGAGCCGATCGGCCAGTTCACCGGACAGGTCTCCACACCGAGGTTCTTCTCGATATCGTCCAGAAGATCGAAGGTATCTTTCGCATCGCGGTCCATCTTGTTGATGAACGTGAAAATCGGAACGTGCCGCATCGCACAGACCTTGAACAGCTTCTTCGTCTGTGCCTCGACGCCCTTGGAACCGTCGATGACCATGACCGCCGAGTCCGCCGCCATCAGGGTCCGGTAGGTGTCCTCCGAGAAATCCTGATGTCCCGGAGTGTCCAGAATGTTGATGCAGCAGCCGTCATATTCAAACTGAAGAACGGAAGAAGTGACGGAAATACCTCTCTTCTTCTCAATCTCCATCCAGTCGGAAACCGCCGTCTTCGCCGTAGCCTTGCCCTTGACCGATCCGGCCTGGTTGATGGCTCCGCCGTAGAGAAGGAATTTCTCCGTCAGCGTCGTCTTACCGGCATCCGGATGGGAAATGATGGCGAAGGTCCGGCGGCGTCCGATTTCTTCTGCAATCGTACTCATTTTTATACCTCGCTGAGGCAAAATCCGCGATACCAGAGAGAATTTCGCGAAGGCGAAT
>CAVKEB010000029.1:0-27909 GCA_963655255.1 bacterium | reverse complement strand
AGGTAGATACTCCTCAGCACCTGTATGATCTTCCCTGCAACCTGTTCGTAGCAGGATTCATGGGATCTCCGCAGATGAACTTCCTGGATGCTACCGTTAAGGTAAACGGCGCACAGGCATCCCTGCAGATCGGCAATGCTGTTACCGTTCCGCTTAACGCAGCAAAGTCCAAGGCTCTGATCGATGGCGGCTATGACGGAAAGACCGTTGTAATGGGTATCCGTCCTGAGAACCTTTCCGATCATCCGGATGATCTGGCAAAGTCCAATGCAATCTTCAAGGCGAAGGTTAACGTATACGAGCTGCTCGGTGCAGAAGTATTCCTGTACTTCGATGTCAACGAGACTCCGATCACTGCCCGCGTTGATCCTAAGACCACCGCTCGTCCGGGATCTGAGGTTGAGTTCGCAATCGATACGGAGAAGGTTCACGTATTCGATAAGGAAACCGAGAAGACCATCTGCAACTAATCTGCAGACAGAATGATGAAATGATCGAAAGAGGTGTGCATCTGCACACCTCTTTCTTTTTTGGAGCAGCGATGCGGCACGTTCGGACTGCTCAAATTGTGAAATGAGTATGAAACAGAAGTAAAAAACAAAAATTGGGTTGTTTTTAACAAAATGAGCGCGTAGAATATTTCAACAGATAATCATAATGAACGAAAAATCCGTTTTTTGACGGATTTGGTCTGCGCAAAATGAGACCTCGCGGAAAACAGCAGACGAAAGAGACAGGAATGGCGGAATTCCTTACCGGTACAGAGTACAGAAATCATCCTGCGGGGAGAAGGGAACATACATGCTATCATCACAGATTGTAAAGAGTTGTCTGGAAGAGCTCACCTCCATTTCGAAGGTGGAGTTCTGCATGCAGGATGTGAACGGCGGCCTGTTTGCGATGACGCAGGGGGCGGAAATTCCGGCAGCAGACATGGTGTCCGGCTTTGCGAAGTCCTCCGTGGACAGCCAGATTGTCGGCAATCACTACCTGCTGAAGATCCGCGACGAGGAGGACACCGCCTATGTCCTGACGGCAATCGGGGACGGAGATCACACACTGATGATCGCCCGCATCGCCGTCAGTGAGATTCAGAACCTGATGGTTGCCTACCGCGAGAAATACGACCGGAACAATTTCTTCCAGAACCTGCTGCTCGACAATCTTCTCCTGGTGGATATTCACAACCGCGCGAGAAAGCTGCACATCAATTATCAGGTGCCGCGTGCCATCATTCTGGTAGAACTGGAGTCGGATGGAGAGACATCGGCGAGTGAGCTCCTGGGGAGTATTTTCACCGCACACAACGGCGACTATCTGACGGAAGTTGATGAGACGAGCGTGATTATCATCAAGGCGGTCGAAACAGCGGAATCCTATGATCAGCTGGAGGAAGCGGCCACGGTGGCAGTTGACATGCTGAACACGGAGGCGATGCTGAAGGTCCGTGCGTCCTACGGATCCATTGTGACGGATTTGAAGAACATTTCGCGTTCTTATAAGGAAGCGAGAATGGCAATGGATGTCGGCAAGATCTTCAATGCCGAGAAGATGGTCAATTCCTACAATCAGCTTGGCATCGGCAGACTGATCTATCAGCTGCCCTCCAATCTGTGCAACGTATTCATTCATGAAGTGTTCGGAGATGAGGTTCCGGATGATCTGGATGCGGAGACGCTCTCTACGATCAACTGCTTCTTCGAGAACAATCTGAATGTGTCGGAGACCTCCCGGCAGCTGTTCATTCACCGCAATACACTGGTATACCGGATCGAGAAGCTGCAGAAGCAGACCGGACTGGATATCCGGAACTTTGACGATGCGCTCCGTTTCAAGATTTCTCTGATGGTGATCAACTATCTGAAATATCTGGACGCGAAGGAATATTGATCCGATTTCTCACAGGATGCCGGTGCCGTCCCATGCAGGGATGAAGCTTTTGGAAATGGTGCCGCCCTCCTGCAGAAAGCCGTTTTCAATGCCAAGGGATATGGCGAAGTCAGTGACTTTGTCATATTCCTTTTTTGTGACCGGACGGGAGAGAAGCGGGTCGGCGGCACACTGCGGCATGGGAGTGTACTGATTCATAATGCTGATGAAAATACGATTTCCGTAGGCCGCATGCAGGTAGCGGAGAATTTCCATGGAATCCTCCGTGTGACCGGGCATGACCATGTGGCGGACAATGACACCGTGCATCATTAGAGGATCATCCCGGTCATCGGCCTCATCGAGAGAGGACGAGCCGTCCTCAAATACAGGAGACGGGCACTGGCGGACCATCTCTTCGATGGCGGCCGTGGCGGTTTCCCAGTAGTCGGGAGCTTTGGAATAGGAAGCGGCAAGCTGCGCGGAGTGATATTTGAGATCCGGAAGATAGATGTCCACCAGACCATCCAGAGCCCGGAGAACCTCCGGTTTCTCATAGGAAGCGGTGTTGTACACGACCGGAATCCGGAGTCCGTGGGCCTTTGCACTTTCCAGAGCAGGAATCAGAACGTGCAGAACGTGGGATGGCGTTACCAGGTTGATGTTGGAGGCTCCTTTTTCCTGAAGCTGCAGCATGATCTGCGAAAGGCGGTCCGCATCGAGCGGTTCTCCCGCATAGGAAGACGGTCCGCCGCGGAGGCCGGACGAAATCTCCGTGTTCTGACAGAAAACGCAGCCGAGGTTGCAGCCGTTGAAGAAGATGGCGCCGGACCCGGATGAGCCGGAGATGCAGGGCTCTTCATAATATAACAGCGCGGCCCGGGCAGCGCGGATTTCCTTGGGAAGTCCGCAGAAGCCGGATTCTCCCACTTCCCGGTTGACTCCGCAGTTGCGCGGACAGAGATGGCAGCTGGTAAGATCAAAAAAATCCATTTTATTCCTCACTGAGGCAAAATCCTCATCGGTAACATAAAATCCTGCCGGTGGCAGGACCCGGGCACGGTACCGGATACATCGCTCCGCCAGGCTTCCTCACGGCACATGAAAGGATCTGCTTAGTGCTGCTTCGTTCCCGATCTGACACGGTTCGCAGGATTCATTGCGTAAGACCCAAACATCAATACGATGCACCCGGACAGCTGCCCGAGCCCTGCCACCGGCAGGATTTCATTAGTATAGCAAAGAAGGCTTTCTACGGCAAGTCCCGCTCTTTTTTACACAGGCGGTTCCGGATGCGGAGATCGCGGAAAAACTGCTGCAGGAGAGCGCGGCATTCTTCGGTCAGAACGTCCCGGGTGATCTCGGACTGATGCATCAGCTTGTCGTTGGCAACAATGTTGAGAAGAGAACCGGCGCAGCCGGATTTGTCGCTGGGAGCTCCGATGACAACGCGGTCAATCCGGGCCTGCTCGATGGCGCCGGCACACATGGGGCAGGGCTCCAGCGTACAGTAGAGCGTGCAGCCCTCCAGACGCCAGTCGCCGAGTTTGCGGCTGGCTTTGCGGATTGCGGAAATCTCTGCGTGGGAGAGCGTGGAATGATCGGTGTTGCGGCGGTTGTAGCCGCGTCCGATGACGGTGCCGTCATGGACAATGACGCAGCCAATGGGGACCTCACCGAGGGCCATGGCTTTTTTGGCCTGTGTAAGAGCCTGTTTCATATACTTTTCATCTGCGGTCAGCATGAATGAGGAGATCCTTTCCTGTGTCTTTGCTTGCGAAAAAACGTCCGGGCATATATGATATCTATGGCAAATACCTGAGCCCCGATAGGATTATAATAATTAGTAGGATTTGCGTCGGATGCCGGAACAGGCACATGCGGATGCTGCCCGCGGCCCGGACTGCGAAAGACGCGGTGCGGAGAGGGACGGCTTTCCGGAAAATGCAGTGTTCCGGCAGGAATCGGCATCTTCAACTAAAGGAAAGTATAGTGCAGGAGCGGAAAGGGAACAACCCGAAGATCAGGCACGGCAGGAGGGACAGTATGAAAATTTCAACAAAAGGACGGTACGCGCTTCGGATGATGCTGGACCTTGCGGTTCATGACACAGGCGAGTATATTTCATTGAAGGATATTTCGGAACGCCAGGATATTACGGTGAAATATCTGGAGCAGATTGTGACGGCACTGACGAGGTCCGGATATCTGCGTTCTCAGAGAGGCAACAACGGCGGCTACCGGCTGTCGAAGCGGCCGGAGGATTACACCGTGGGAGACATCCTGCGTGTCATGGAGGGACCGCTGGAACCGGTTCCCTGTCTGGAGGGAGACTGCAATCCCTGCGCCCGCAGCGCGGACTGTGCGGTGCTTCCGTTCTGGAAGGAATTCTCCAAAGTCATCAATGACTATGCGGACAGCGTGACGCTTCAGGATTTGAAGGATCAGGCAGATGCACTCGCGGGGAATGATTTTGTGATCTGAACAGAAAACCTTTATACGTGTGCCGGTTCGGGATATCTTCTGGATTCCCGGTGAAAAATCACGGCGCACTGGGTCGGCTCCTACAGAATTATTGCTATGGCAACAGACAAGAAGAGAGAGTCTGTGCCAGAATATTATACCCTGGAAGAATATATAACGGTTCAGTTCTGCCGATTTCAAACACGAATGCATCTGCAGGCAGATGATTCGCCTTGAAAATCGGCAGACGGCCAAGGTGCAAAGGGCCTTTCACCGTATCGGGGATCCCAACAGAGAAATCCGGGATGTGCGGAACCGTTATGAGAATATTACGAAACAGATTGCTGCGAACAGATGGAGGAAATTATGGCAGATACATTACTTCAGGTGACAGACCTGTCGGCAGCCATTGAGGAAGGCGAGCTGCTGCATCATATTAATCTGGAAATCGGGGCAGGAGAGACACATGTCCTGATGGGGCCGAACGGTGCCGGCAAATCGACGCTGGGTTATACGCTGATGGGAAATCCCAATTACAAGGTGACCGGCGGAAAGATTGTTTTCGATGGGGAAGATATCACGGCGCTTTCTGCGGACAAGCGCGCACAGAAAGGAATGTTTCTCTCCTTTCAGAACCCGCTGGAAGTTCCCGGACTGTCTCTGGAGTCGTTCCTTCGCAATGCCATCCGGCAGAAAACCGGAAAGCCGCTCAAGATTTTTCAGTTCAAGAAGGAGCTGGAGTCGACAATGGAGCTGCTCGGAATGGATGAATCCTACGCCGAACGTGACCTGAATGTCGGCTTTTCCGGCGGAGAGAAGAAGAAGGCGGAGATCCTGCAGCTTCTGATGCTCAATCCGAAACTTGCCATTCTGGACGAGACGGATTCCGGCCTGGATGTAGATGCGGTGCGCGTTGTTTCCAGAGGCATTGAGGAATATCAGAAGAAGAGAAACGGAGCGCTTCTGATCATCACGCATTCTACGCGGATTCTGGAGTATCTGAAGGTAGATTACACGCACGTTCTGGTGAAGGGAAGCCTGGTTCACACCGGCGGTGCGGAACTGGTGGATGAGATCAATGAGCGCGGATTCGAGAGATTTGTGGAAGCGCAATAAAGGAACGGCGATTATGACAGAACAGAAAGTAAAAGATGTCGACCGGAGCCTCTATGACTTCAAGGATGATGAGTCACAGGGCTTCTACCGGATGCAGGAAGGTCTGACTGCGGACATTGTGGAGAAAATTTCGGAAGAGAAGAAGGATCCGGAGTGGATGCGGCAGTTCCGGCTGAAGTGTCTGAAACTCTACAACGAGATGCAGGTACCGGACTGGGGCCCCTCCATTGACGGCCTGGACATGGACCGGATTTCTTCCTATGTACGTTCCCGCTCGGACATGAAGGGCGACTGGAACGAGGTTCCGGACGAGATCAAGAATACATTTGAGAAGCTGGGAATTCCGCAGGCGGAAAGAGAATCGCTGGCGGGCGTCGGCGCCCAGTACGATTCGGAGTTGGTATATCACAACCTGCAGGAGGACGTGGCCAGGCAGGGCGTGGTCTACACCGGTTTTGAAGAGGCGGTGACCGGAGAGTACCAGGATATGGTGAAGGAATATTTCATGCACCTGGTTCCTCCGACCGATCACAAATTTGCGGCACTGCACGGGGCTGTGTGGTCCGGCGGTTCGTTTGTGTATGTCCCGAAGGGAGTGAAGGTGGAGATTCCGCTTCAGTCCTATTTCCGGCTGAACGCGAAGGGGGCGGGCCAGTTCGAGCATACGCTGATCATTGTGGATGAAGGAGCGGATCTTCATTTCATTGAGGGCTGCTCGGCACCGAAGTACAACATTGCCAATCTTCACGCAGGCTGCGTGGAACTTTATGTCAAGAAGAACGCAAGACTCCGGTATTCTACGATCGAAAACTGGTCGAAGAATATGTACAACCTCAACACCAAGCGTGCGCTGGTGGAGGAGGGAGGAAGGATGGAATGGGTTTCCGGATCGTTCGGATCCCATGTCTCCTATCTGTACCCGACCACGATTCTGAAGGGAGCGCACTCCCACTGCGAGTTCACCGGCATCACATTTGCGGGCGGCGGACAGAATCTGGACACCGGAGCCAAGATGGTGCATGTCGGGGAGGATACGTCTTCTTATATCAATACGAAGTCGATTTCCAAGGACGGCGGCGTCAGCACCTACCGCAGCAGCATTGAGATCCGGAAGAGCGCGAAGGGCGCGAAGGCATCCGTGGACTGCGCATCGCTGATGCTGGATGATATCTCCCGTTCGGATACCATCCCCGCGATGGATGTCCGCACCGCGGATGCAGATGTGGGACACGAGGCGAAGATCGGACGCATCAGCGATGAGGCGGTCTTCTATCTGATGTCGCGCGGAATCAGCGAGACAGAGGCGAGAGCCATGATTGTCTCAGGCTTTGCGGATCCTGTCAGCAAGGAGCTTCCGCTGGAGTATGCGGCGGAGATGAATAACCTGATCCGTCTGGAAATGGAGGGAATGTAAAATGAGCGAGGCAGCAATGAAAGTCGGTCATATCCCCTCTCTGACCTGGAACCGGCTGGAAGCCAATGAGGGAACGGTACCGGAGGGACTTTCTGCCTCCACGGAAGTGGAGACCAGATTTGAAGAGCTCCCGCAGGGAGTTTCCCATCGGAAGATGACGGGAAAGGAAGCGGCGGACTGGCTGAAAAAGCACGCACCGCAGGAGAAGCCGGAGGCGGTGATTGCGGGAAAAGTCCCGATTTATCATCCGCAGAAATTCGGAACCGGCCTGGGCGCGGAATATGATGCGTTTCTCGACAAGGCGGGGACCGCATATGAGATGTTTGAAGTGGAGCCGGACACGAAATGCGGGGAGCCGGTGACCTGGAGCGTGGATTTCCAGGACGGCAATGAGGCGTCGCAGGGACAGTTGATCCATGTGGGAGAGAACAGCTCCCTGACGCTGCTGATGCGTGCGGCATCCGGCAGGAAGGATAAGGGAACCGCTGCCTTTTCTACGAAGATTGTGCTGGAAAAAGGCGCAAGCCTGTTCCTTGTCAAGGCACAGCTTCTGGGGGATGGATATGTATATCTGGATGACACCGGAGCAACGCTCGCAGAGAATGCATCTCTGAAAATGGTGCAGATTGAACTGGGGGGCGGAAAGGTCTTCATCGGCACACAGCCGGAACTGATCGGCAGCCGTTCTTCCTTTGAGGCACGTGTGGGATATCTGGGCGCCGGAAAGGGAGAGATTGATGTCAACTACAACGCCGTTCAGCGCGGACGCAAAACCAGCGTACAGATGAGCTTTGACGGCGTTCTGAAGGACGAGAGCCGGAAAGCGTTCCGCGGCACCATTGATTTCCGGAAGGGCTCGAAGGGCTCGAAGGGTGATGAGCAGGAGAATGTACTGCTTCTGTCGGATGACATCGTAAACAAGACGCTTCCGATCATTCTCTGTGAGGAAGAGGATGTGGAGGGACGCCACGGCGCGTCCATCGGACAGCTGGATGATGAAATGCTCTTTTATATGGCAACCCGCGGCATCGACCGGAAGGAGGCGGAGCAGATTATGGTCCGCGCAAGACTCGGGGCAGTGGCCAGAGAAATTCCGGACCTCCCGCTTCGGGCAGAACTGACGAATAAAATCGAGGAGGCCTTTGCGGAATGAGTGGAAGGAACAGCCTGGAGAATCTGTATCGGAAGGATTTTCCGATTCTGAGAGACAGTGATGTCGTATATTTTGACAATGCCGCTACAACCCAGCGCCCGCAGTGCGTCATGGAGGCCATGGAGCGCTTCAACAATACCTGCAACGCCAATCCGCTGCGCGGCCTGTACGGCTGGAGCATTGAAGCGACAGAGGAATATGAGAAGGCAAGACACAAGGCAGCTGTGCTGATCGGGGCGAAGGAGGACGGCGAGGTGATTTTCACCCGCAATACAACAGAGTCTCTGAATCTGGTGGCATACAGCTATGGCCTGAGCCACGTGAAGAAGGACGACGAGATTATCATCTCGGTGATGGAGCATCATTCCAACATCCTTCCCTGGCAGATGGTCTGTCAGCAGACCGGGGCGAAGCTGATTTATATGGAACCGTCTGCGGCAGGAGTCCTCTCTGAAGAGGAAATCTGCACGAAGATTACGGACCGCACGAAGATTGTTTCCATCGGATATGTCAGCAATGTTCTCGGCGTGACGAATCCCGTGAAGCGGATCACAGAGGAAGCGCATCGCCACGGGGCCGTCTGCGTGGTAGACGGAGCACAGTCCACACCGCATATGCCGGTGAATGTGCAGGAAATCGGCTGCGATTTCTATGCGTTCTCCGGACATAAGCTGATGGGACCGATGGGAATCGGCGCCCTGTACGGACGAATGGAGCTCCTGGAGGAAATGCCGCCGTTTCTGACCGGCGGAGAGATGATTGAATATGTGGACCGGCAGAGCGCAACCTTTGCGGAGGTTCCGGAGAAATTTGAGGCGGGAACGGTCAATGCGTCCGGTGCAGTCGGACTGGGCGCTGCAATTGACTATCTGCAGCAGGTCGGATTTGATACAATAGAGAAGACGGAGGCGGATCTGACGGCGAAACTGCTGGAGGGCCTGCGAAAGCTCCCGGAGGTCACGCTGTACGGATCGCCGGATCCTGCAAGACACTGCGGGATTGTTACTTTCAATATTGAAGGATGTCACCCGCATGACGTGGCGTCGGTCCTGGATACGGAGCACATCGCGGTGCGGGCAGGGCATCACTGCGCACAGCCGCTCATGAAGTTTCTCGGCGCGAATGCGACCGTGCGGGCGAGCTTGTATTTCTACAATACAGAAGAAGAGGTGGACCGCTTTGTTGCTGCGGTCTCGAAAGTGAGAGGCTGGCTTGGATATTAAATCGTTATATCGTGAAATTGTGAATGAACATAATCTGCATCCGACGCATAAGCACGACCTGGAGCATCCTTCCATCGTACTGAATGGCGTGAACCCGAGCTGCGGAGATGATATCAATCTGCAGCTGACTGTTCAGAACGGTGTGATTGAGGATGCCGCCTTCAACGGAAGCGGGTGCGCGGTCTCGCAGGCGAGCGCCGATATGATGTGCGATCTGGTGATCGGACAGACCGAGGAGGAGGCACTGCGCCTTGCTTCGATTTTTATGGGCATGATCAAGGGAACGGCCACGGAAGAGGAGAAGGAAGAGCTGGATGAGGCTGCTTCTCTGGAGGATGTGGCCCACATGCCGGCGCGTGTGAAGTGCGCAACACTTGGATGGCGCACCATGAAGGAGGTCATTGAGAAGCTGCAGAAGGATGGAGTGACAGACGCGGCCGCACAGGGAAGCGGCAGTGATTCCTGTGGCTCCTGCCAGCTTCCAAAGACCTGAGAAGGGTGAGGAAGTGTCGGACTCCAATGCAACCAAAAATGCGCTGGCGGCATCCATGAAGAAACTGATGCGCCAGCGTCCGTTTGAGAAAATCAGCGTTTCGGACATCTGCAATGACTGCGGCATCAACCGGAAGAGCTTCTACTACCACTTCCGGGATAAGTATGATCTGGTGAACTGGATCTTCTATGTGGGTTTTGTCGGCGGTATGGATGTTGCGAATTATGAGAGCGGCTGGGACTGCCTGTCGGATGTTCTGCATTACTTCTATTCCGAGAGGGAGTTTTATCATGCGGCGCTGCAGATTGAAGGACAGAATTCCTTCCGGGACTATCTGGTGGAGACGATGACCCCGGTTGTGGAGTTCTTCCTTCGTGATATTCTTTCTCACACCAAAGATGATGATTTCTATCTGACGTTTATTCTTGACGCATTTCTGACATCGCTGGTCCGATGGCTGTCGGGGGAGTACCGGCAGACCATGGACGCCGATACCTACATCGCTAAGCTTCGGGATGTGATTCTGAAGATGGCTTCTGTGGTGGCATGACCTTCCGCAGAGCCTCCCGAAGCGGCAGCTCAAAGGGGAAGGGCTCGCCTTTCTGACCGTCCGGACGGATCATGCATCCGTCGGCACCGATTTCCAGAAGATTGGAATGTTCGCAGAGGACACGGCTGATGGACTGACCGTCTCCGTAATAATCCATAATGACACAGGGATATTTCTGTTCCAGCCGGGAATGATAGGCGAGATCTGCTGCAGAGCTGTCCGCCCCGTCAGCGGAAACCAGGAAAAACATGGCGGTTTCGCTCGCGAGGACATTCTCCATGCTGCTGGCCGCATATTCCGCGTTCATGGATCCCTTTCCGTATTCCAGATAAAGAGCAAACGGAACCTTTTGATCCCGAAGAAGGGCTGCAGTCAGCTGCGTCTCCGGGTCGGCGAGCGGAAGGCACACCAGTGTGTTGCGGCATACCCGGAGCATCTGAATCTGCGCCGCAGTGAGGCGCCCGTTGCTCTTGAACCAGACACTGGCGGTTTCCTTGTAGCGCTCCAAAAGCTCCAGAAGAGCATAGGAATCCTTGTCGTCTGCGCACTCACGGATAAAGTAGGCATAGATGCCAAGATCCTGTCCCTGTTCCATGAGCGAGGCAAGACGGTCCATGGAAAGGCCGTTTTCTGCCTCGGCGTCATAACGCAGCATGATGGTCCACGGAATGCAGAAACCCTCCTTGGCTTCATTCTCACGGATTCTGGCGGCACCGTAGGTCCAGCTCATGTATCCGAAGTTGACACCGAAATTCTTCAGGGCCTCCCTGTCGGAATTCTTCAGGAGGTTGTGCATCATATCGTAATAGGCGCTGTCCTCGTTGTCGAGGAGCTCCTGCATGACGGAGAAAATCGTTTCCTGAAAACGGTTTCTGGAGAACTGTCTGCCGAGATCGGTCAGCCTGCGGATGCTTCTTTTCGGATCATCTTCCATTTCCTTGATGCCGCGGTCCACGGCGGTCTCGATCATGGCTTTTTTCATCAGATAGGTATTCATGAGACGAACTCCTTCATCATTCTGCCGGGAAAACAAGTTTGAAAGCGAACATGCTTCCCGAATGTCAGCATCGAGTATAGCATGCGGGAAAAGGAAAGAAATGACCCAAAACCGGGATTGTGTCGCAAGCAGCCTGTTCATTCGTGAATCTGTTCACTTGCGGCCAAAGTAGAGAAGCGTCGTTTCGGCTCAGCACCCGCATCTCGAATTCCCTTCGGGAATCCTCGATGTGGCCGGCCAGAGATCCTTCGGATCTTGGCCGCACACCAATTTCATTCGTGAATATGTCCGCAAGCGGCCAATTCACTATGAAATTGGTGCGTGCTGAGCCTTAAACAAAAAGAAACACCGTCCCCATGGGCTGACCCCACAAAAACAGTGCTCCGCATGCGCCTTCAGGGACTCGAACCCTGGACACCCTGATTAAGAGTCAGGTGCTCTACCAACTGAGCTAAAAGCGCATATTTATGAAATTCTGAAGAAGTAATTCCTCGTGAATTCTTGTTCAAGTTTTTGTTACTTCCTCGCGAACAAGTGCTATTATAGTATGGCCCTATGGGTTTGGCAAGCACTTTTTTAAAAAAATTTTCAGAAGACGAAAAACCGTGTAAATTCAGCGTTTTCTGCGATAATCAGGGAAGGCAGAAAACGTGCAGACCGGAAAAATACTGCGCGGAAGGCGGCGGGATATCCGGCTGCCATGGAATGAATTTTATGAAGGAACAGATGAAAATGATATTTGATACCCATGCACATTATGATGATGCGGCATTCGACGGGGACCGGGAAGAGGTCCTTGCCCGTTTTGAGGAATTGGGAATCGGTGCAGTGACGGATCCGGGTTCCACAATGGAGAGTCTGGACAGGATCATTGCGCTTGCAGGAACGCATGCGAATCTTTACGGAGCGCTCGGGATTCATCCCTCGGAATGCGGAGAAATGACGGAGAAGGACCTGGAAAAGATCCGTCAGGGACTGCGTCTGCCAAAGATGGTCGCGGTCGGCGAGATCGGTCTTGATTATCACTGGGATACGCCGGAGCGCGAGCTGCAGAAGCACTGGTTCCGGAGGCAGCTCGCGCTCGCGCGGGAAGAGGGAAAACCCGTGATCATTCACTCCAGAGACGCGGCGGCAGACACGCTGGAAATCCTGAAGGAGTGCAGGGCGGAGGAGATCGGCGGTGTGATTCACTGCTACTCCTACAGCGCGGAGCTGGCACCGGAGTTTCTGCGCATGGGATTTTTCCTCGGAGTCGGAGGCGTTGTCACCTTTCGGAACGGGAGAAAGCTCAAGGAGACGGTGCGCCAGACCCCACTGGAGAGAATCGTGCTGGAAACGGACAGCCCGTACATGGCACCGGAGCCGCATCGCGGCGAGCGGAATTCTTCTCTGCTCCTTCGCTATGTGGTACGTCAGATCGCGGAGATCAAGGAGCTGCCGGCGGAGAAGGTAATCGAAGAGACGTGGAAAAACGCGTGCAGGCTCTACCGGCTCTGATGCCGGAGACTGCCGGAAGGCTTCTTCTCACGATCCTGGCACGGGCAGAATCGTTATAGAAATTGCAGATATGGGAATGCCGCGAAGATCGCGGCGGGGAGGAAATCAGATGAGCGAATTGCTGGCAAGCCCGCATGGGACCATGGCCGTACTGAATGAGTTCGGCCTTCGGGCGAAGAAAAAATACGGACAGAACTTTCTGATCAATCGCGGTGTTGTCGACCAGATCATCGATGCGGCGGATATTTCCGGAGAGGACTGCGTTCTGGAGATCGGACCGGGAATCGGTACCATGACACAGCTTTTGTCGGAAGCGGCGGGACACGTGGTGGCTGTGGAGATTGACCGGTCTCTGGAGACGGTACTGGGCCGGACGCTGGAGGACCGGGACAATGTGACCATCCTGTTTCAGGATATTCTGAAAACGGATCTGAAGACGGTTGCCGGTGAATACAATCAGGGACGTCCGCTGAAGTGCGTGGCGAATCTTCCCTATTACATCACGACGCCGATCCTGCTGCAGCTGTTTCAGGAGGCGGACTGCTTTGAGAGCATTACCGTGATGGTTCAGAAGGAGGTGGCGGACCGGATCCTTGCAACGGAGAAGGACAAAGAGTACGGCGCACTGTCTCTGGCGGTCCGCTATTATTCGGAACCGGAGCTGGTCTGCATTGTTTCTCCGGGGAGCTTCATTCCAAGGCCAGGCGTGGATTCGGCGGTTCTGAAGCTGAACATCCGGAAAAAGGCTCCGGTTGACGCGGACGAAACATTCCTGTTCGCCCTGATCCGCGCGGCCTTCAATCAGAGACGGAAGACGCTGGCCAATGCTCTCTCCCACGGACTTGCAGAGAAGGAAGGGACGGTTACCCGCGAGGAAGTGCAGGATGCCCTGGAGAAAATGGGACTTTCTGCGACCATCCGTGGAGAGAAGCTGTCGCTGGAGCAGTACGCGGAGCTTTCGCGGCATTTGCAGAAGCGGTAAGTTTGAACGTGACATCGATATGTCACGTTCAAACGGCAGCATCGGTGCTGACGCACCGGCTGCCGCATTCGGCAAAACCGCCTTCGCGGATTTTGCCTCAGTGAGGGATAAGTTTGAAAGTGACATCGATATGCTGCTTTCAAACGACAGCATCGGTTTTGTCTCAGCAAGGTATAAAAAGAGGACCCGAATGGGATTTTCCGGTGCGGGAAATGACGCGGAAAACGAAGGCCGCAGCGGTGGCGTTTTTTGACATGCAATAGGGCGTATGCTAAACTTTTGATGATATTTACATTGGGAAAACTATGCGCGCAGCTATGCTCCGCACGCCGGGAAATACGAGGGAAGAACAGTGGATAAGTATGAATTCAAGATCAGTCTGAATGAGATCAATGCTCTGATTGGCGAGAAGCGCTTTGAGGAAGCGGCGAACATTGCAGACGGAATCGACTGGAACCACGTCAAGAGTGCAGAAACCCTGTGCAGGATCAGCGAGGTCTACAAGGCGGTCGGCGATTATGACAGAAGCCGGGACATCATGGCGATTGCGCATGAGAGAGAGACTGACAATCCGGCGATTGTCTATGCACTGTGTGAGCTGACGATTTTCCTGTACGGCCGTGACGGCCTGCAGAGTGATCTGACGCAGGCCCTGCAGCTGATGCAGGAATATCAGGCGCTGGAGCCGAAGAACCCCAGACGTCTGATTCTTCAGTACAAGATGTACTGTGTTTCTCCGGTCTCGGATCAGGAGAAGATTGCAGTGCTGGAGCAGCTCCATGCGGAAAAGGCATCGGCCAGATGGGATTATGAGCTGGCAGTTCTCTATCAGAAGGCGGGGGAGACCCGGAAGGCCGCGGATCTTGGCGGTGCGATTCTGCGAAATTTTGCGGGGAGCAAATATGCGGAAATGGCAGAAGAGCTCCTGAGAAAGGCACCGGCGGCCGGAAGGAAGGAAGAGAAAGCCGCTCCTGCCAGTCAGCCGGCGGCACTGGAAGAGAGCGCGAAGGAAGCAGAGGAAGAAGCTCAGGCAGAGCGAACCGCGGAGGAGCTGGAGAGAACCGCAGTGGAGGAACGTGCCGCAGAGGAAGCGAAGGCTCCACTTTCCGAAGAACCGGAAAAGGAGAAGGAGCCGGGAGAAGAGAAACCGGCGGAAGAGATCCCCGCTCCCGCGCAGGAAGAGCACACGGATCTGCCCATCCGCACGGCGGAGGAGCAGCACAGCGTAGACAGCATTCAGAATAATGTGGCAAAGGGCATGCAGGATATCTATGCGCGCCCTTACGATGATAAGCTGGAACAGGAGACAAGCGGGCAGTATTCCATGGTAATGGATCCGCCGGATGAGCCGGAGCAGCAGGTGGACGGGCAGCTGTCCATCAGTGAAGTGATGGCGGAGTGGGAGAAGATCCGTTCGGATATCCGCCGCGCGAATGACGAGAAGCGTGCACAGAGAATTCTGGAAGACACCGGATCCCTGATGCAGGATTTTGATGAGACGGCGCGGCACGGCCTTCTGGAGGACATTGAGAAGGGAGTCGCGCGGCAGAGAAGACAGGTTCGGAGCGGCATGTATCGCATGGGAGGAGACCTTCCTGCAAGAGGACCGCAGCCTGCAAGAGCGAAGGCACCTGCCGCGGAGCAGCCGGTGCGCAGAACCTATCGCGCGGATGACGGCCTTCCGGCAAGATCTGCAGGGCGGGGCGTGCCGGTTTCCAACGAAGAGGATGATACAAAGGTCTATGGACGGCGCGGCAGGGATGCGATGGATGAGATCGCAACGAGGCGCTGGAATTCGGAGGATATCCGCCGTGCCATGGCGCGGCAGGAGGAGCTCGCCCGGGAAGAAGAACAGGCGGCTTATGACGAGTATGAGGAACCTCAGCAGGCGGCTTACCCGGATGAGCAGGAAGAGCAGCGGGAGACCGTACCGGAAGAGACTGCGGCAGCTGCAGCCGGAATGACGGAAGGGACCAAGACACCGGAGAAAGAAGCGACGGAGACGGAAGAGGTCCGGAAACCGCAGCCCGCGGTGAAGGCTGCTCCTTCGGAGGTACCGGAAGAAGCTCCCGTGGAAGAGCCTGAGGAAGAGACCACCGCGGAAACATACGAAGAGGAAGCCTCGGAAGAAGAGGAAAACGAAGAGGAGCCGGAAGAAGCCCCCACAGAAGCGTGCGAGGAGGAAGCTCCCGAAGAAGAATACGAAGAAGAGCCGGAAGAAGCCCCCGCGGAAACATACGAAGAGGAAGCCCCGGAAGAAGAGGAATACGAAGAAGAGCCGGAAGAAGCCCCCGCGGAAACATACGAAGAGGAAGCTCCGGAAGAGGAATACGAAGAGGAGCCGGAAGAGGCTCCTGCGGAAACGTACGAGGAGGCTCCCGCACCGGAACCGGAGGAAGAGCGGACAGAGACAGCTCCTGCACAGGAGAAGAACAGACCGCAGAGGCGGCCTGCACCGCAGGAGAAGCCGAAGACAGCACCTGCTGCACAGAAAGCGGCACCGGCTCCTGCAGAGGGCAGCAGGGAGGCAGCAAGGCCTGCTCCCGGCGGAAAGCGCGAGCTCTCCAGGGAAGAGCGGCGTCTGTTCGGCCCGTTCTGCCGCATGAGAGAGAACGTGGAGCAGCTGACGGCGGCACTGGACGAGATCAGCCTTGCTTCCGCGACCGGAAACCTTCTGATTCTCGGAAATGAAGCCACCGCGGACCGCGTAGCCAAGGGTATCCTGGAAATCACGCGGAAAACGGATTCCAATTTTACCGGAAAGGTTGCCCGGGTTTCAGGAGAATCCCTGAACCGGCTGAAACCGGAAGGAATCCGGAAAACCTTTGAAAAGCTGGAGAGCGGCGCTCTGATCATCAATAAGGCGGCAGACATTGCGCCGAAGACCATGGAACGCCTGTATCATGAGCTGGAAGGCCGTGAGCATGGCATTATTCTGATTCTGGTGGACGGCAACAAGAAGATGGAGCAGTTCCGCCACGAGAACGAGAAGTATCTCGGAAGCTTTACGGCAACGATTGCGATCCGACCGCTGGATGACAAGGCACTGGTCGCCTATGCGAGGGACTACGCGCTGTCACAGGATTTCTCCATTGATGAATTCGGACAGCTGGCTCTGGCACAGCGAATCGCGGCGATGCAGACTTCCACGCATCAGGTGACGCTGGGAGAGGTTCGTGATCTGGTGGATGAGGCAATCGGATATGCGGAGAAGAAGACACCGCATACGCTGATGGAGGTGCTTTCCAGGCGCCGGTATGATGAGAATGACCGGATCATCATTCATGAGAAGGATTTCATGCACAATTGATGAGAACGTTTCAGCATTCACTTTTCTTGGGGCAGGAGGGGTTGCAAAATGGCAGCAAAGAGAAAAAAGGCAAAGACCGGAATGGCAAAGGCAGCCGCGCAGATGGCGGCTGCAGTATCGGAATCCGGAAAGACGAGAGTACCGAAGCCGAAGAAGGAAGAGAAGCCGCAGGAAGAGCAGCACGTTTTCATCTCGCAGGATGACTGCTATCTGTTCGGCCAGGGAACTCATTACGATATTTACAAAAAGCTCGGCGCGCATCCGTCGGTGGAGAACGGCGTGGAAGGAATGTTCTTCGCGGTGTGGGCACCGAATGCGGCTGCGGTCCATGTCATCGGATCCTTCAACGGATGGAACGAAGACCAGTATGCCATGGAGAAGATCGGCGAGATCGGTATCTGGACCTGCTTTATTCCGGGAGTCGGTGAGAATGAGTTGTACAAATATCTGATCTATACGCCGGAGGGACGCAAACTCTACAAGGCCGACCCGTACGCAAACGCGGCAGAGCTCCGGCCCGGAACCGCTTCCTGTACAACGAATCTCTCCGGTTATAAGTGGGGCGATTCGAAATGGATGGAGGCCCGTGAGAAAAAGAACGTCTTCCAGGAACCCCTTGCCATCTATGAGTGCCACATCGGCTCCTGGATGAAGCATCCGGACGGTGGAGACGGATTCTACAATTACCGGGAATTTGCGGATCGTCTTGTGGATTATCTGAAGGGGATGCGTTTTACCCATATTGAGCTGATGGGAATTCTGGAGCATCCTTTCGACGGTTCCTGGGGCTATCAGGTGACCGGCTATTACGCGCCGACCTCCCGTTACGGAACGCCGAAGGACTTCATGTATCTGATTGATACGCTGCACAGGAACAACATCGGCGTCATTCTGGACTGGGTTCCGGCTCATTTTTGCCCGGACGAGCACGGTCTTGCCTGCTTTGACGGCAAGTGCATCTATGAGGATCCGGATCCGAGAAGAGGCGAGCATCCGGACTGGGGAACGAAGATCTTCAATCTGGCGAAGCCGGAGGTGAAGAACTTCCTGATCGCGAATGTTCTTTACTGGATTCGTGAGTTCCATGTGGACGGAATCCGGGTGGACGCGGTTGCCTCCATGCTGTATCTGGACTACGGCAAGAAGGAAGGTGAGTGGCTCCCCAACAAGTACGGCGATAACAAGAACCTGGATGCCATTGTATTTTTCCAGCATATGAATTCCGTGGTGCGCGGCTCGTATCCGGGATTTATGACCATTGCGGAGGAATCTACCGCATGGCCGAAGGTGACGAGCGGGATCGGAACAGACGGACTGGGCTTTACCTTTAAGTGGAATATGGGCTGGATGCATGATTTCTGCGAGTACATGAAGCTGGATCCCATCATGCGCAGCGGCTCACATTACAGCATGACCTTTGCAATGAGCTACAACAGCTCGGAGAAGTACATTCTGCCGCTTTCTCATGATGAGGTGGTTCACCTCAAGTGCTCGATGGTGGAGAAAATGCCCGGCTATCCGGCGGATAAGTACGCGAACCTTCGTCTCGGCTATACCTTCATGATGGGACACTCCGGCAAAAAGCTTCTGTTCATGGGTCAGGAATTCGGCCAGGAGCGGGAGTGGAGTGAAGCAAGGGAACTGGACTGGTTCCTTCTTCAGAACGAGCTGAATGCCGGAATGCAGAAATATTATGCAGAACTTCTGAAGATTTACCGCAAGTATCCCTGCATGTATGAAATTGATGACAGCTGGGACGGCTTTGAGTGGATCAATGCCGATGACAAGAGCCGCAGCATTTACAGCTTCTTCCGTAAGTGCGGGTCGGATGACCGCAAGATCCTGTTCATTCTGAACATGACGCCGGTGGAATATAAGGACTACCGGCTGGGCGTACCCGCAATGGGGAATTACAAGGTCCTCCTGAACAGCACCGATCCGGAATTCGGCGGAGCGGGTTCGAATGTGCCGAAGGTTCTGAAGGCGGTCAAGGGCGACTGTGACTACAAGCCGCAGTACATTGCGTTTGATATGCCGGCCTATGGCGGACTGGTGATCGAGTTTTAATTTTTGACAGGGTATCGCTCACGGCTTCCATGAGATTCCGGAAGGATGGAGAATGCCCGAATGATTCCGCGGAACGCCGCGGCAGGAGCTGCCGTATTTGGCAAAACCGCTGCACTGTAAGATGTCGGATGACATCTTCGCCTGGTATCGCGGATTTTGCCTGAGCGAGGTATGAGAATGGAAATTCATGAGTCTGCAGAAGACTATCTGGAAACAATACTGATTCTGGAAGAGAGAAACCCGTATGTCCGCAGCATCGACATTGTCAATGAAATGGGCTTTTCCAAGCCGAGCGTCAGCATCGCGATGAAGAAACTGCGCGAGAATGGCTATATTGAAATGGATGTGAACGGCTACATTACCTTCCTTCCGAAGGGACGGGTGATCGCGGAACGGATTTATTCCCGTCACAAGCTCCTTCGCAAGGTTCTGATCGCCATCGGTGTCAGTGAGGAAACGGCTGCCGATGAGGCTTGCCGGATCGAGCATGTGATTGATGATGATACGTTCAACAAACTGAACGATTATTATGAAAAACAGATGAAGAAAGGAAACTGAAATACCTATGGCAGAGAAGCATTTACTGGACGATAAAACCATCCTGATTACAGGAGGAACCGGATCCTTCGGGCACTGCTTCACCAAATATGTTCTGGAGCATTATCATCCGAAAAAGCTGATTATTTATTCAAGAGACGAGTTCAAGCAGTTCCTGATGTCCAACGAGTCTCCTTACAAGGAGAACGCGCAGATCATGCGCTTCTTCATCGGAGATGTGCGCGACAAGGAGCGGCTGGAGCGCGCGATGGAAGGCGTGGATTATGTCATTCACGCGGCGGCGCTGAAGCAGGTTCCGGCCTGCGAATACAACCCTTCGGAGGCAATCAAAACCAATGTGCACGGCGCGATGAACATCATTGATGCGGCGCTCGATCAGGGCGTGAAGAAGGTTGTTGCACTGTCCACGGATAAGGCGGTGAATCCGGTCAATCTCTACGGCGGGACGAAGCTGGTCAGCGACAAGCTTTTTATCGCGGCAAATGCTTATGCGGGCAGCAAGGACGTCTCCTTCTCTGTCGTGCGCTATGGGAATGTAGCGGGAAGCCGCGGCTCGGTCATTCCGTTCTTCCGGGACCTCATTGCGCGGGGAGAGACCACGATGCCGATTACGGATTACCGGATGACCCGTTTCTGGATCAGCCTGGATCAGGGCGTTGAGCTCGTGATCAAGGCGCTGGAAGAGGCAAAAGGCGGTGAAACCTTTATTTCCAAGATTCCGTCCTTCTATGTGAAGGATCTGGCGGAGGCCCTTCTCCCCGGCTGCAAGACCGTGGAGGTCGGCATTCGGCCCGGCGAGAAACTTCACGAGGTCATGGTGACGGCAGAGGATGCGCCGAACACACTGGAATTCGAGAAGAACTATATCATCTATCCGCAGATCACTTACAATGACCGTCAGGTGCGGGATCCGCAGGGCAGGGCAGTGGAAGACGGCTTTGTTTATTCCTCCGGCAGCAACAAGGAATGGCTTTCGGTGGAGCAGATTCGTGCGCTTCTGAAGACGGTGGAAGAGCACTGAGCGGACAGAAATGAACATGGATATGAAGACAGTTCCGGCAATTGAGGGCGGTCAGCCGGTCCGCCAGAAAAAATTATATTATTCCCATCAGTACATCGATCAGGCGGACATTGACGCGGCGGTTGCAGTGCTGAAGAGCGATTATCTGACGACAGGACCGCACATTGCAGAGTGCGAGGAGAAGCTCTGCCGCGTGACGGGGGCAAAATATGCCGTCCTGTGTTCCAATGGAACGGCGGCGCTCCATCTTGCCTGCATGGCGGCGGATCTTGGCGAGGGCGATGAGCTGATCACAACGCCGATCACCTTTGCCGCATCGGCGAACTGCGCCCTTTATGTGGGAGCGAAGCCGGTTTTTGCGGACATCCTTCCGGATACCTACAATCTGGATCCGGCTTCGGTGGAGCAGCACATTACGCCGAGGACCCGGGCTGTGGTCGCCGTGGATTTCGGCGGCCAGTCGGTGGACGAGGACGCGTTCCTCGCCCTGAAGGAGAAGTACGGCTTCGTATACATTGAGGACGGCGCGCATGTCATCGGTACAACGTACAAGGGACGGCCGAACGGCAGCATTGCAGATATGACAACGCTCTCTTTCCACGCGGTGAAGACGATTACCGGCGGAGAGGGCGGCGCCGTTGTAACGAACAGCAGGGACTATTACGAGAAGCTCCTTCTGTACCGCACGCATGGCATCACAAGAGATCCTTCCCGGATGGAACACACACCGGACGGCCCATGGTACTACGAACAGATTGCACTGGCGCCCAATTACCGGCTTACGGACATGCAGGCAGCCATCATCAGCAGTCAGCTGGACAAGCTGCCGCAGTTTGCGGCACGCAAGAAAGAGATTGTCCGCCGTTACGACGAGGCGTTTTCAAAGCTTCCCGGAATCATCGTGCAGAAGGAGACGGAAGGGTCCGATACTGTCCGGCATCTTTACATCCTGCAGCTGAATCCGGAGCATATTTCCATTGACAGGCGCCGGTTCTTCGATGCGATGGGAAAAGAGAACATCATCTGCAACGTACACTACATTCCGGTCTATACCTTCCCGTATTATGAGAAGCTCGGATACCCGAAGGGCCTGTGTCCGAACGCGGAGCTTCTGTACTCGCGCATGCTGACCATTCCGCTCTACTACGCGATGAGCGACCGGGATGTGGAGGATGTGATTGAGGCAGTGACCAGAATTGCGGAGTACTACAGAATCTGAACGGAGATGCGGCAGAAGATATGAGAGCAGGAGAGAATTCATCTGCGCACAACGAAACAGCACAAAGCCGGCCGGGGAACAG
The DNA here is from genome assembly GCA_963655255.1 of bacterium. Taxonomy (GTDB): domain Bacteria; phylum Bacillota; class Clostridia; order Lachnospirales; family Lachnospiraceae; genus CAG-791. Next base: position 5,895 of record CAVKEB010000029.1, on the reverse strand, counting down.
TTCCCGGCCGGCTTTCTGTACCTGCAGGCTGTCCGTGATCGTTCCGGTTTACAATATGGCTTCGGAGGGCCGGCTTTCCTGGTGTATGAACAGCCTTCTTCATCAGACGCTGGAGGACTATGAAATCATCGCCGTGGATGACTGCAGCACGGACCGTTCGCCGGAACTCCTCAGGGAGCTGGAAGCGCAGCATCCGGAGAAGCTTCGCGTTGTGGAGAGCGACCGCAACCGTCATCAGGGAGGCGCGAAGAATCTCGGCATTTCCCGGGCGAAGGGGGAATGGATCGCTTTTATCGATGCGGACGACTGGGTGGTTCCGGACTATTTCGAGAGGCTCCTGAAGAAGGCCGAAGAGACCGGTGCGGACTGTGTGGGGACAGATTACTGCATTGTGACGGAGCACACCATGACACCGGGACCGGTGGTCGCCAACAGCAGAAAGGAGCAGACAGGCGTCTTGGATGATGCCAGAAGGCGCTCGCTGATACTGGATTCCGGTTCCCTGTGCGTGAAGATTTACCGGAGAGAGATTGTGGTAGACTGTCCGTCGCGCTTCCCGGAGGATATCTTCTATGAGGACAACGCGCTGGCGAACACCTGGATCATGCGGATGCATCACTTTGAGTATGTGCCGGGACCTCTTTATTACTACTATCAGCATGAGGATTCCACGGTTCACACCGTGACGAGAAGAAGGCTGGAGGATCGGCTGGAGGCGGGCAGAATCATGATCTCGGAGGCGGAGCGCTATGGTTTTCTGGACAGGTTCCGGCCGGAAATCGAGTACTCGTTTACGGTCCTTTTTTATAAGAACACGCTGTTCTCGGCGATGCGGGAAATGAAGGAAAAGGGCGTATATTCCTTCGTGACAGGAATTTCCAGGGAAATGAAGCGGACCTTTCCGGATTTTCAGGAGAACCGGTACTATCGGGAAAATACGGATGCCGAGGAGCAAAAACTCATGAGCCTTCAGATGAGAAGCCCGCGGATGTTCTATTTTTATTATCGGATGCTGTGGATGTACCGCAGGATTCGTTACGGAGCACGCCGCGGCTCTTCGGCAGAATGAGTGCAGCACTGCGGCGAAAGAGCGCCTCTTGACGGACTCTGCGCTCACACAGGAGAAACCGCCCTCGCGGATTTCTTCTCGTATGCCGTAAGGATGCGGCGGGAAAAGGAGGTATGAAAATGACAGATATTGAGATTGCAAGAAATGCGGAAATCCGGCCCATCCGGGAAATTGCAGAGGGCCTTGGGATGAAGGAGGACGATCTGGAGCTGTACGGCAGATACAAGGCGAAGATCTCCGAAGAGTATCTGAGAAAAATCCAGAACCGCTCGGATGGAAAGCTGATCCTCGTAACGGCGATCAATCCGACTCCGGCAGGAGAGGGAAAAACAACCATTTCCATCGGCCTTGCGGATGCACTCTCGCGCCTTGGCAGGAAGACGGTAGCGGCTCTGCGGGAGCCATCTCTCGGACCGTGCTTCGGTGTAAAGGGCGGAGCCGCGGGCGGCGGATACGCACAGGTCATTCCGATGGAGGATCTGAACCTGCATTTTACCGGTGATTTTCATGCCATCACCTCGGCCAACAACCTGCTGGCGGCGGCGATTGACAATCATCTTCACTTCGGAAATGCCCTTCGCATCGATCCGACCAGAATCATCTGGAAGCGCTGCATGGATATGAATGACCGCGCTCTCCGCAACATCACGATCGGTCTCGGCGGAAAGGTGAATGGTCCGGTCCGTGAGGATCACTTCGCCATTACGGCGGCATCTGAGATTATGGCGGTGCTGTGCCTTGCAGACGACATGGAGGACCTGCGCGCCCGTCTGTCCCGGATGGTGGTCGCGTACAATTATGACAACGAACCGGTGACGGCGGGAGAACTGAAGGTAGTGGGCTCCATGCTGGCCCTTCTGAAGGATGCCATGCAGCCGAATCTGATGCAGACGCTGGAGCACACGCCGGTTCTGGTACACGGCGGACCCTTCGCCAATATTGCGCACGGCTGCAACTCCGTCCGCGCCACTAGGGCAGCTCTGAAGCTCGGCGAGATTGCGGTGACGGAGGCGGGCTTCGGCGCGGATCTCGGCGCGGAGAAGTTTATGGACATCAAGTGCCGGGCGGCAGGCCTTAAGCCGGATGCGGCGGTGATCGTTGCAACGGTGCAGGCACTGAAGTACAACGGCGGCGTGCCGAAGACAGAGCTGAAGGCAGAGAACCTGGAAGCGTTGGAGAAGGGACTGGTCAATCTCGGCAAGCACATAGAGAATCTGCAGAAATTCGGCGTTCCGGCGGTTGTCGCCATCAATGCGTTTGTTTCGGATACAGAGGCGGAGCATCGGATGATTGAGAACTTCTGCAGAGAGCATGACTGCGCGTTCGCATTGGCGAGTGTCTGGGCGGACGGAGGAAAGGGAGGAGAGGATCTTGCGAAGAAGGTTCTTGCCACCCTGGAACAGAAGCCGTCTCAGTATCATCCCCTGTATGAGCTGGAGCAGCCTCTGATCGGCAAGATCGAGACCATCGCGAAGGAAATCTACGGTGCGGACGGCGTGGAGTATGCGCCGGCTGCGAAGAAGGCGCTTGCCAATCTGGAAAAGCTCGGCTTCGGAAACCTTCCGGTCTGCGTTGCAAAAACCCAGTACTCACTCTCGGATGACCAGCATAAGCTGGGCCGCCCCACAGGCTTTACCATTACCGTTCGAGATGCCTACGTCAGCGCCGGTGCGGGCTTTGTCGTGGTCCTGACCGGAGAGATCATCCAGATGCCGGGACTTCCGCGGGTTCCAGCAGCACAGAACATTGACGTGACCGATGACGGCGTGATCGAGGGACTGTTCTGATCCGGATCCTGTCCCGACCTGGAACGTGAGAAACGGAAAAGACGCAGACGTAATCCATCCTGCTGCGCGGATAAAATATGCCCGGCGCTTTGGCTGAAATTCCAAAGTGCCGGGCATTCTGCTGTACAGGTGAAAATACAGGATGAGGAAAATCAGACGGAAGCGGTTTTTTCCTGCGAGCGCATGATGGCCCGGACGGCCTCGAGCAGTTCGGGCTTTAATTTTTCAAAAGGCATCGGCTCGGAATCGATGATGGAGCTGTAGCAGGTGGAGCCGATGAACTCCACGATCATGTAAAGGAGAACCTCAGGGTTGCGGTACTGGATGGCGGAGTCCTGGAAGTAGGATTTCAGGCGCTCCACGAAACTGATATTCTCGCAGCCGGGAGCGTCCAGCGTGGAGACGTCGCGCTTTAAAAGAGCCCAGCTTAAGTTTTTCGTGATGAATTTCAGAAGGATCCGGTCGCTGGAGAGCTGCATCAGCACATTATCGGCGAAGAAAATGACCTTGTCCTCCAGAGTGTCCAGGCAGACGGATCCGTTTACGGAAACCGTGCGAAGAGCCTCGTAGGCGTGTTCCAGAATCTGCTCCGCCTTGTGGCGGACGAGCCTGTCGCGCAGGTCGTATTTGTCCTTGAAATAGAGATAGAAAGTCCCCTTTGCCACGCCGGCCTTCTCCGCGATATCGGAAATGGTCGTATCGGTAATTCCTTTCTGTGTGAAGAGATCAAAAGCATTGTTCAGCAGAGATTCGCGCTTCCTGCGTTTGTTCTGGCTGGCCTTCCCCTCCGGGCGGACGGGACGATTCTGCTGATTGTTCTGCACGTTATCCATTGAAATCCTTTCCGATGTTTTTCAGGAAAATCCGAAAGAAAACAAGGATCCTCCAAAATAAATCTGTAATATGATTATAGACCGTTTGTCGGGAAGGGAACAGAGCATAAGCGAAAATAATTGACCATAAGTCATGAAATGCCATGAAACGCGCCGGGATTTTACGCATTCCGAAGTGAAAACAGAAAGGAAACCGGATTCGGATCAACAGGGAGAAGAAGCGGAAAGAAAACGGGTACAGTACGGAAGGAAAGGCCAGGGAGGATCAGCCACTTGACAATGTGACACCATAGTGATATCACGATGATATCAACTGAAAACCTTTTGAGCAGACACATATAAGAGAAAGCAGGAGGGTGTTCCATGAAAGAGAAAATTTTGAAAACCAGAAAAAACGGCATGACGGTATTGATCACGCTGATTGCAGTGATCGCACTGGATCTTGTGCTGATGATTCTGTCCAGTACGGTCTTTGGACTTGAGGATCTTCGCGGACTTGTGATCTTCGTTCCCACAACGATTCTTCTGTGCATCTGCTGGATTCCGTTTCTGGGCTTCAAGGTGTTAAAGCCCCAGGAAGCGCTGGTGCTCACCCTGTTCGGTGAGTATATCGGAACGCTGCGCGAGCCCGGATTTTATTTCGTCAATCCGTTCTGCGTGGCGGTAAATCCGGCGGCGAAGACGAGACTCGGACAGAGCGGTGACGTGGACGGAGGAGATACGGCACACCGGATCCTTCTTGCCACGGGAACGAATCAGACCGCGGAAGTTGTAAACAAAAAGATTTCCATGAAGGCCATGACGCTCAGCAATGCGAGACAGAAGGTCAATGACGTTCTGGGGAATCCGGTAGAGATTGGCGTAGCTGTCATCTGGAGAGTGCGGGATACCGCTGCAGCGGTGTTCAATGTGGACAACTACAAGGAATATCTCTCTCTGCAGTGCGATTCCGCGGTGCGCGACATCGTGAAGGTCTATCCGTATGATGTGGCGCCCGGTGTAGATACCACGGGAGACGGACAGGCGGATGACGGAAGCCTCCGGGGGTCGACGACAGTTGTTGCGGGGAGAATCCGCAACCTGATTCAGGAGAAGGTGCAGGAGGCCGGCCTGGAAATCGTGGAGGCGCGGATCACCTATCTTGCCTACGCGCCGGAAATTGCGGCAGTGATGCTGCAGCGGCAGCAGGCATCTGCGGTCATCGACGCGAGGAAGATGATCGTGGACGGTGCGGTCGGCATGGTGGAAATGGCGCTGGAACGCCTGAAGGAGAACGGCACGGTCGATCTGGACGAGGAGCGGAAGGCTGCTATGGTCTCGAACCTTCTGGTTGTCCTCTGCGGCAACCATGACGCGCAGCCTGTGGTGAATTCCGGAAGCCTCTATTAAAGCAATCTTGTTATTGCTTTTTATGAAGGAGGCTTTGAAAATCCGCATGAAGCAGGAAGGGTAACGGCTCGGCCCATCTTGAATTTCCTTAAGGAAATCCGCTATGTTCCCTGTGTTGAACCGCCACCCTGAAGGAAGAATATTTATGGCAAAAAAACAAGTGCCGCTGCGGCTGAATGAGAAACTGTATGACGCAATCGCCGCGTGGGCAGAAGATGACTTCCGCTCCGTGAACGGACAGATTGAATATCTGCTCACGGAATGCGTGAAACAGCGCAAAAAAGATGGAAAATACGTTTCACAGCATCTGGATGAACCGCCGGAGCTGGATATTCACTGACGCTCCTGCGCGGAAAGAATCTTCTGAATCCGCTGAAAGAGGAACAAAAGGGCGCAGCCAAGGGAAGCCGTCAGCAGGAAGGCGGGTATCACTGGCGCGATCAGCGGTGTAAGCTCCAGAAGAGACGGGAACATGCGAAGCGCCGCAGCTGCAGCAAAAAAGCCTGCAAACCTTGTATTTTCAAGGCTTGCAGGCTTTTTCAATCGCGGAGGACAAGGGATTCGAACCCTCGCACCGTTTGACCGGCCTAACGCATTTCGAGTGCGCCCCCTTCGACCACTTGGGTAATCCTCCACTGCTTTGCAGCAACGAAGACTATTATAAGGTAAGGCCTTTGGAATATGCAAGAGAAAAGTATTGAAATCGATCCGCAAGCGGCTCGCCGGGCAGTCAGATATCTGTTCAGCCCATCTCGAATTTGCTTCGCAAATCCTCGATGAAATCGACATGTGCTGAACAGAATACATATAGTATAAT
>CAVKEB010000028.1:0-28146 GCA_963655255.1 bacterium | reverse complement strand
TCGTTTGCTTCACAACCTCATCACAAGCTCAGCCGACTTAAGTCAAGAGCGACAAAAAGAAGGATCTTCAAGCTCTATGACCTGAAGATCCTCCTGCAATGCTGCTCTGCTGCAAACAACAATCAATACCCGAATTCCTGTGCCCAGTACCAGACGCCGCCCGATGTCTGATATGCCGCGATGCCAACCGTTGCGAACTCACCGTTCATGATGTTGGCCTTGTGGGTGGGCGATGCCATCCACGCATTCACAACGCTGTTCGCGTCGCCGTAATTGTATGCGAGATTCTCGCCGTACATCAAGTTGCTGTCCACGGTCCACCAGTCTGTTCCATTCGGTCTCGTGTGGGAGAAGCTCTGCTCGCACTCCTGTGCACGAACCTCGGCGTCCTTCTCCAGCCCGTCACTCCAGATCAGTGCCGCCAGCCCCTGGGCCGCTCTCTGCTGGTTCACCAGTGCCAGTGCCGACTGCGCCATCGCCGCTCCCGCGGAGGTTGATGCCTTTCCGGCAAGAGCAATCGCGTTGTCATCAATGTAATGCTCATCGCCTTCCTCGGATTCCAGCCTGCTCGCCGCTCCGTCATCAATGGAAGCGGTGTCCGCAGCCTGCTCGGCCTTGCCGCAGGCGGTCAGGACCAGAAGTGATGCTGTTACCAGCGCCGTAATCACTGTTCTCATAATCTTCCTTCTCATGACTGTCACCCTTTCTTCGTTATTCTCAATCTCCAATCCAGCTGATCCGGATTTCCAATGAATCTTCCTGTTCCTGAATTCATTCCCGGATTCTTATACTGAACTGCCGGTTTTCGCCGTCTGGCTGCTACCGAATGATCCCTGAATTTCTAATATTTTCTGGAATTCTCTGCCTTTTCTTACAGACTCATCTTAACACCCATCTGCCGAAAGTCAATCAGTTTTCGTTCGTATTTTTAAATATAAATTACTATTGTGATAGTTTTCGTCTTTTCTGTCTTCAAATCAAATGCTGACCGGGCAGGAGGCAGTGACCAGCCGCCGAGCGTACCGCGAAAGACCGCCGGGTACACAAAAGACAGCAGGAAAGCTGCCACGCTCCCCGCTGTCTCTGTTTTTCTGAATACGATTGTTTCGCCCCTGACCGATTTCAATGTGAACGAGAACTCATCAGGAGGTCGCCTCCGATGATCACATCCCGGCCGGTGAATCCTTATTGTCAGAAGCTCCACATATGCTTCTTGATCATACTGACAAATTCGCCGTTGGTTCTCGTCTTGTAGAAGAGATCCAGAACGCTGTCGGTTGCCTCTTCTCCGCGGGAACCGATGAACGCCTTGCGGATCGTTGCAACGCATTCCTGCTCGTCCGGAGTGAGGAGAAGATCGTCGCGGCGTGTGCCGGACTTCGCAAGATCCACTGCGGGGAAAATCCGGCGCTCGGAGAGCTTCCGGTTCAGGATCATTTCCATGTTGCCGGTTCCCTTGAATTCCTCGTAGACCACATCGTCCATCTTCGATCCCGTCTCAATCAGCGCCGTTGCGAGAATCGTAAGCGATCCGCCCTCGCGCATATTGCGGGCCGCACCGAAGAAGCGTTTCGGCATATGCAGCGCCACCGGATCCAGACCTCCGGAAAGCGTTCTGCCGCTGGATGGCTCCGTCAGATTATAGGCTCTCGTCAGTCTCGTGATGGAATCCAGAAGGATCATGACATCGCGGCGGCCTTCCACAAGGCGCTTCGCGCGCTCAATGGTCATTTCCGCCACTCTCTTGTGATGCTCCGGGAGCTCGTCGAACGTCGAATAAATGACCTCGACATTCGGTCCCTCCAACGCTTCGCGGATGTCCGTTACCTCCTCGGGGCGCTCGTCGATCAGGAGAATAATCAGATGGATGTCCGGGTTATTCGCCTTGACGGATTTCGCGATTTCTTTTACCAGAGTAGTCTTTCCTGCCTTCGGCGGGGAGACGATCATACCGCGCTGTCCCTTGCCGACCGGGCACATGAGATCCATCACGCGCATGGCAATGGACGCTCCCGGCTTCTCCAGACGGATCCGGTCATCCGGGAAAATCGGTGTCATGTCTTCGAAGTTGAACCTTCTCTTGGATTCCTCCGGATCAATGCCGTTGACCGACTTCACGAACAGAAGTGCTGAGAATTTCTCATTCTGGCTGCGGATGCGGATATTACCTTCAATGATGTCACCGGTCTTCAGATTGAAGCGCCGGATCTGGCTGGGGGCCACATAGACATCATTATCACCCGGCATGTAATTGCTGGAACGGATGAAGCCGTAGCCGTCCGCCATCACTTCCAGAATGCCGTGTGCCATCTCTCCGCTGTCCAGCTCATGGTTCAGCTCGTTCTTATGAACGATCTGCTGATCCGGGCGAATCAATCCGCGGCGGGCATAGCGGCCCGCAACTGCCTGGGACGGAACAGGTTCCGGTCTCGCCTGCACCGGCGCAGGTGCAGCTGCCGAAGCGTTCCCCTGATAGGACGTTCTGGAAACCGCCGGAGCGCCTTCCTGCACCTTCGCGGGCTCTACCGCAGAGGTGCCTTCCTGCCAGGCGCCTCTGGAAGCCTCCGAAACAGCCTGCTCCGCCGATGCCGACTGACCCTTGCCGCCTGCGTCCTGATCCGTTCCTGCTGCCGGAAGCGGATTCTTCCTGGGGCGTCCCGGCCTTCTCTTCTCCGGAACGGCGCCCTCGGTCTTCCCCTCCGCCTTTTCGTTCTTCCTTCCGTCGGCTGCGGATTCTCTCTTCTGCAGGGAAGGTCTGCGTCCTCTTCTCGCGGGGCCCTTGTGTTCCGCCGCATCCGGCTGGCTTCCCTGTCTCTCTCTTGCCGCTTCACGCTCGCGCAGAACCTGCTCGTCCTCCGCATGATCCAGCTCCAGGAGTTTGCCGACAATCTCTTCCTTCTTCATGCGGGCGGGAACGCTCAGGCCGCGGCTCGCCGCAATTTCCTTGAGGTCCTTGACCTGCAGTGACTCATACATGTCTTTCGTCATTCTCATCTGCTTCTTCCTTGTATGTAATTATTCGTTTTGATTCTGTAATGTAAGGGATATCGTCAATAAAAGGTGTCTGTCAAAAGATGTCTGTTATAAATATCTAAAAGGTGTCTTATTGTACAGATATGACTGCATGCCGTCTTCACGTTATGCAAGTTTCCGCCCGCGTCCCCGGTTTCCAACGGGAAATGCGGCGCAGCGGAATAGATTGAAATTATTATAGTTCGCCGGAATTTGAAATGTCAATACGGCAAACAGCGCAGAAACAGCGGTTTCCCGCGGGTTCTGCGCTCTGTTTTATGCCCTGTCTGCCTCTGCCTGTCCCTGCTGTTTTTGATAGGAATGGACAGATGTCCGGGACAGGTATCGTATTGTCCCGTATGTCTTTTCTTACTGCTTCGCTGTCCCCACCAGTGCGCCCTGCACGATGAAGTTGTTCACATGCCCGGTGGAATAGCAGGTGGACAGCGTCAGAAGATTCGGGCGGTCCGCCCAGTCGATGCCGTCATTCTCCGGCTGATAGACGGAGTGTTTTCCGGCATCCGCCACATACGAATCGTACCCGTCGTCTCCCGTGAAATCATCATAAACGTCGTCTCGCACCGGAATCGTGTAATAGGCAAAAATCCGGTACACCAGCACCTGATCCTTCTGATAAATATAGATGTACGGATCCTGGTCACATAAGGTCTCGTCCTGCAGGAAGCGCTTCAGGCTCCCGAACATCGTCTGGTTCTTCATATTATGCCCGAAGACAAAGGTATTGCGGTCCGAGAAATCCGGCTTCGCCACCGTATCCAGGAAAATGCATCCCGACGCGTTGTTCGTTCCCTCAAAGGTGGTATGCAGATATTTGTCATTATTCTCCGCCTGCGCAATGGGATATTTCAGATCCAGTACCGGCAGATAAATCACGCCGACGAACTCCGGATTGGTCTTCTGAAGACTGTCATAATCGATAAGGAGCTTCGGATAATCCACCTGCGGCTCATCCCCGGCATCGTCCGTGCCTTCCGACGCTTCGGTGCCGGCCTCTTCAGGATCCGCTTCCCCGGTCTCCGAGAGCACTTCGATGTAGCTGTCCAGCTTCTTGTATTCATCCTTCGCCTGCTGATAGGTCAGGAACTCCCTCATGAAATTCCCGAAGGAGAACACGAAAATCACGATCAGAACAGCGGGAATGATCCATCCGAGACGATGCTTTTTCTTCTGCCGCCCGGAAGGATCCTGAAAAGAATCGTTTTCTTCTCGGGCAGAAGCCTCCTTCTGCTTATCCCCGGCATTTCGTGGCTCTTCCCGCGATTCATCTGCCACAGCCTCATCTGCAGAAATACTGTTTTCATTCTGATTTTCCTTCGAATGTTCCCTATTTTCCTCCGAAGAATTTTTATGTCTCAGAAGATTCTGATCCGGGGATTCCCCGGCTCTGCCTTGTTCAAGCGGATCCTGCTCTGCCGCACCTGCTGCCGCGAGCTCTTCCTCGTCGTAGGGCTGAAATGCGCCCTCCTTTTCCTCCTCGGTATAAGACATCGGCTCCTGAAGCTTTTTCTCCTCATCCTTCATTTCATTTTCCTTTCCTGTCACAGAGCGTCCGCGCATATGTTTTCCTGTTGCCAGGCTCCTATGCACTCCGGTACGGATCCATTATGGCATATCAGTATGGGAATCAGCGCAGAAATCCGCCTTGAAAAATCTCTTCTTCACCGCATCTTCTTCCCCATCAGGACATATCCCCCACAGCACACGGCGATTCCGAGCGTCGCCGCCATCCAAGCAGCCCCGTTTCCCGTCTCGTACACGCCGGTCCGTGCGAGGACCAGCGTCATGACATTCACGGCTCCATGCAGCACTATCACGGCCGCAAGATTCCTTCCAAGAGCCAGAAACAGACAGAACGCAAAACCCATGAGCGCCGCATACAGGCCCTGCACTGCGTTTCCGTGATAGAGTCCGAACAAAACAGAGGACAGGCCCGCCGCCAGGAGAAAGGCTTTTTTCTCTTCATACGGATACCTCGCTGAGGCAAAATCCGCGAAAGCGGTTTTGCCGAATGCGTCAGCACCGATGCTGCTGTTTGAAAGTGACATATCGATGTCACTTTCAAACTTCTCCCGGCACACCAGAAAGATCCGTTGAAACGTCACCCCGCGGAAAATCACCTCCTCCGCGAGCGGTCCGAGAACGCCGTAGACCAGAATCCCGAGCGGCAGGGAAACCTGACGCGTCCTCGCGCCGGCCGCTGCCGCAGACGAATCCGCTGCCACCGCTCCGCTCCTTGTCAGGAAGATATTCAGGAACACCGACAGTGCAAGGATTCCTCCCGCCGCGGCAAGGATCCGGTCTGTTCTTCCCGTAAGCTTCCCCGAAAATCTCACTTCTCCACGGGTCATCCGGAGAACCAGTGCAAAGGCCGCCGTCATGGAGACCGCCGCCGTCATCGCCGACACATCGGCCGCATAGACCGAAAACCAGGCCAGCCGCTGTGCGCCGCCTCCCTGTGCGTACCGCTGCACCCCCAGCTGCAGGAGCGACGCCAGAACCTGATACACCACGGCAAATACTGCCATCGGCAGAACCGCCCGGGCTGTTTTCTCTCCCATTGCTTATTACCTCTCTGAGGCAAAATCCGCGATATCAGAGAGAATTTCGCGAAGGCGAATTCTCTTTGGTATACAGAGTGCCGCCAAGCGGCACCCTGAGCAGGAAAAGATGTCATCCGACATCTTTGAGCGCAGCGGTTTTGCCGAATGCGGCAGCCGGTGCATCAGCACCGATGCTGCAGCAGAATTTTCCCGAGTTCTTCTGCATTCGCCGCAATGAAATCCGCTCCTGCCTCTTCCAGCTCACTCCGGCTCCCATAGCCGTAGGTGACGCCCACGGCAGTCACATGGTTCGCCTTCGCACCCTTCATATCGAAGGAGCGGTCGCCGACCATGGCACAGGCATCTGCGGCATCCACTGCTTCTTCTCTACCCGCGCTTTCCCGGATTCCGAGGCCCTGCAGGGCCTTTTTCACCATCAGAAGCTTGTTGTCCGCTCCCATTTTGTTGTCCAGCTCTTCCTCCACATGGGAGCCCACGATCACATCAAAATCTTCTTTAATTCCGAAATGCTCCAGAACCTTGTGCACCATCGGCTCCGGCTTGGAGGACGCGATGGCAAGGCGGATTCCCGCCTCATGGAGCTGTTGAAGGAGTTCCCGGATCCCCGGGTACAGCCGATTTTCGTAGACGCCCTTCGTATCATAGATCTCGCGAAAATAGTGAATGGCCCGTGCGCTTTCCTTCTCGTTCATTCCATACCTCTCACGGAAGGACAGATTCAGCGGCGGTCCCACGAACGGCTCCAGCTTCCCAAGGTCCGGCTCCTCGATTCCCATCCGGTGCAGGGCGTACTGCACGGATCTTGTGATGCCGGGGCCTGACTCCGTCAGCGTGCCGTCCAGATCAAATAAAATACTCTCAAATCGCATATCCAAACTCTCCACGTCATTTTCTTTATTTTGCCGTTTTCATGAGAAAATCTCACTCCAATAACGCTCTGCGTTCTCCGCTCCTGCCGGTTTTCCTTTGTACTTTCCCATGTGTATTCTGCCGCATTCATCCAGTCCGGCTCTTCCCGTCGGATTCATGTTCTGATTATTATATCAAAAAAGCCTGCCTCCGTTTTCGGAAGCAGACTTCTTTTCCAATCTATTCTATAAACCGATCCAGAACCGCTTACTCCTGCAGGGCCAGAGCCTTGACCTTGGCGAGAGCCTTGGCAACCGGCGGGATGCTGACAATGATGATCGTCAGGATTCCCTCGGTGAAGATGTAGCTTCCGTTATAGGACGCGGAATATACGGCGGGATTCATGCCTTCCGGCGCGAACTGACCGAAGAAAATCAGTCCAGACAGAAAGCTGAACACGAATCTTCCGGCGATGCCGAGAAGATAGCCCTTCACCAGTCCGTGTTTTGCATTGGAGAACACTCCGGAAAGTCCCAGCGCACCGAACGCAAAGATGTAATCACACAGCATCTGCGGAATGCTGATGATATACGGATCCACCACCATCTGCAGGATGCCGTAGGCAACCGCCGCCATCAGGCCGGAACGGAGTCCGTACCAGTAACCGATGAGGCAGATGAAGAACATGGAGAACAGCGTGATGCTCCCGCCCATCGGAAGGGACAGGAATTTGATGAAGCTCGTTACGAACGCAAGCGCCATTGCCATCGCCGAGAACACCAGGCGTCTCGTACCTGTTTTGCCCCTCTGGTCCGCTTTGGTGATGTAGCACGCGGCGAGAAGCAGCGCCAGCATAATGAGTACCAGCACGGTGTAGCCCGCACCGGTCAGGGAATAGCTTCCATCTTCTGTAAGAACTGCAAGTGACATGAAAAAACCTCCTTCATTTCTGAAAACGCAGGAGGGGATCGGTGGATTCCTGCATGCCCGCGGCTGTTGCTCCCGCTTCCTGCAGAAATCGCTGCTTCCTTTCGCCGGTATTGTCCGGATCAAGTGATAAGGGTCCTTCCCTGCCTTCCGGCAGGCAATTCTCAGCATTCGCTCCCCTAGCGCAATATGGCAGCGGTCCGGCATTTTCTTCCTCACCCTGCAGAGCAGTGCACGGAACAGTCATACCTGCTCCCTATCCTTCCCGTCAGGTGAAAAAATACGCAAAACCGCTGTTGTTATGCTGCATGCGGTTTCCCGGAGAAACCCGCACGCTGTATCAACGACTACAATAAGGCCGCCCCATTACAAAGTCAAGAGCATCTTCAGCTGAACGTCCAGCGCCTCGAGCGCCTTCTCCGCAGCCTGCACCTTCTCCCCGGCCTCCGCCATTTTCCGGCAGGCCTCCTGCAGCTCCTCCGGACCGATCGGCGGGTTTCCTTCTGCCCCGCTGCCCGGAGCGCCGGAATTCTGCCCGGAACCTTCGTCCACTGCTGCAAGCGTCAGATATCCGTTTGCCACGGCGCCGGGCAGGGCGAATTTTTTCCGGCCTTTGGCAAACTCCACCGTCAGATACCGGCCGTCCTGTGCGAGGATGGTTCCCTCGCCGAAGGACTTATGAACCGCCTTTCTCCCGGCCAGCTGCGGAAGGGCCGCCCTTCCTGCCTCCGCCTTCGCCTCCTGCGTCCTTGCTGCCGTACTCTCCCGCTCCTCCAGAAGCTCCGCCGCCTTCTGCATTCGGTCGATCTTCCGCTGCGAAGCCGTGCTGGTGCGTGATTTGCGCTTCGCCGATTTCTCCGCGTACCAGTTCATCGCATAAACCGCACGCATCACATCCCAGGCAAGAAGGTGTCCCTGCGGATCCGCATCCTCCAGATCCGGGATTCCGATCTTCTTCCCGTACTGCTCCAGTCTCTTTCGCACCGCTTTCCGAAGCTCGGCTTCTCCGCTTAATTCATCGCAGAGCTCCTGTGCGTCTTTGTAATAGTTCGTCAGGTTCAGAAAACGGTCATATCCGATCTCTTCCTCCGCCTCGGCGTAGCCCGCGAACGCCGTTACCTCCGGCGCACGGAAAAAGAAGTCCCGCTCCGGCCGGATGAGCGCGAGGAACTGCAGACCGCTCCAGAGTCCCATGCGAAGCTTTCCGTTCTCCGGCGCCAGCTCCTCCAGCATCCTGCCGCAGTCGCCCGAGAACCGGAGCAGTTTCTCCTGCAGAAGCTCCGTGCTGCCGCCGTCCTCTTCCAGCAGCCGCTCAAACGCACGCCGTACCTCGGCTTCTCTCCCATTCCTGCACAGGAACAGAAGGCTCTCCAGCGGCTTTTCTCCATCGCTGTCCAGAAGATCCGCCGCCTGTTCCATGGAGCTCTCCAGCATTCCGGCAAAATCCTCTGCTCCCGGATCAAACCGTTCCCTGCAGACAGCCGCGGCCGCCCATCTCCTGCACGGATCCTCTCCGCTGTCTGCCCATTCGTCGTAGTGTCCCCGATAGATGTGCGTCAATATCCGGATTCGTTCGCTGTTCACGTCTGCCTCCCTGCGCCTGCGCTCTTATTCCTGATGTGAATCTTCCGCAGTTCTTTTTGTATTCTTATGCCCCGCATTCGGTGTATCAGCACCGATGCTGCAGTTTGAAAGTGACCTATCGATCTCACTTTCAAACTTATACCTCACTGAGGCAAAATCCGCGAATGCGGTTTTGCCGAATGTGGCAGCCGGTGCGTCAGCACCGATGCTGCTGGTTGAAAGTGACATATCGATGTCACTTTCAAACTTCGCGTCCTGCCGCCTGAAATTTGCAAAAGGAAGCAGAAACGCGCCTATCATCTTTATTATATGTATTTTTATAGATTTTCGCAAAGTATGCAGGCAATTTTATTTTTTGCAGATATCCGTCTGTCTTTTTATGCCGCATGCATTTTCCCGGCATCGGGACAGAAGGCCGATTTTGTCCGATGAAATAAGGCTTTGCAGGCATTAGAATAAGCGATGGTTTGAGATTTATTGTAGAAATTTGCATCTGTTTGGTCCATCTTTCGTCCGCCTGACTGCCTGTCAATGTTTTGAGTCAGAGATCCGTTTTCTGTTCATACGGCAGTGTTCCATGAAGGGTCCGCGGACGGGCTGGCCGCAGGAAACGGCAGATACCGGACAGACACGAAATTCAGGAGGAAGTTATGGCAGGAAAAGTTGAAAATCTGACCCATGCGGCAGAGCGTCAGGCGATGTCCGTTCTGATTGACGGACTTCTTAAAACCATCAAGAACTCGGATGACCGCACCGAGACTTATCTTAAGATTGTTGATCTTGCAGCAAAGTTTTACGGAAAGGGCGCAAGCGCTGAGAAGCTCGACGCAGTCCGCGCTGCCATCAAGGATCCCAACAACCGCTGGTTCAAGTACATCAACCGCATCATCGACGAGACCGATCCGCACTATGCGAAGATGCTGCTCCTGAACCTCGGCTATGAGGCATTCCTCCGCGGCACCAAGACCATCCGCGCAAACCGTGAAAAATACGGCTGCAATATCCCGTGGCTGATCCTCTTCGATCCCACCATGGCCTGCAACATGCACTGCGTCGGCTGCTGGTCCGGCACCTACGGCCACAAGGCAAACCTTTCCTTCGAGGATATGGACAAGATCGTCACCGAAGGCAAGGAGCTCGGCGTATACCTGTACATGATGACCGGCGGCGAGCCGACCGTCCGCATGAACGATATCTTCAAGCTCGCAGAGAAGCACAACGACTGCTTCTTCGGTCTGTACTCCAACTCCACGCTGATCACCGACGCAATGTGCGAGAGAATCAAGGAACTCGGCAACATCACCTTCATGCTCTCCATCGAGGGAACGCCGGACACCAATGATGCGCGCCGCGGCGAAGGCCACTACTCTGCCGTCATGAAGGCCATGGATCTACTGAAGAAACACGGCATTGTCTTCGGCACCTCCATCTGCTACACCCGCGCGAACGTCGAGGCGGTCACGAGTGACGACTTCTTCCATCTTCTGGAGGAGAAGGGTGCGCGCTTCGGCTTCTACTTCCACCTGATGCCGGTCGGCAACAACGCAGCGCCTGAGCTGATGCCTACCGTTGAGCAGCGTGAATACATGATCAAGAGAATCCGCGAGGTTCGCGGCAAGGACAGCGACATCTGCTTCTATCCGATGGATTTCCAGAACGACGGCGAGTATGTCGGCGGATGTATTGCCGGAGGCCGCAACTACTTCCACATCAATTCCAACGGTGATGCGGAGCCTTGCGTGTTCATCCACTTCTCCAACACGAACATCCATGACAACACCATTCTGGAAATGCTCCAGAGCCCGCTGTTCATGGCTTACCACGAGGGACAGCCGTTCAACCGCAATCATCTTCGTCCCTGCCCGATGCTGGAGAACCCGCAGCTCCTGCGCGAGATCGTACAGGCAACCAATGCACACCAGACCAACCTGGAGTCTCCGGAGAGCGTTGATCATCTGTGCGAGAAGTGCGACGAGTACGCTAAGGAATGGGCTCCTGTCGCAGACAAGATCTGGGCGGAAGAGACCCACAAGCGTCCTTCCTACGAGAACTACACCAAGGAGAAGAAGGAGCATCCGGAACTGGCTGCGTTCGAGCACGCTGACGGAACCGAGCACATTGATCTGTAATCTGCCCGCCATTCTCCGCTGAGTTTCATCGTCATTAAATATTGATTGAGAACAACCTCCCTCCGACGCGATTTCTGACGCGAAGCGTCAATATGAGTGCCGGTGCTCTTCTTTTTGTTCCGGATCCCTGATAAGTGGTTTACAAAAAACTGCGCCCGCATTCGGGCGCAGTTTTTACATGAATCAATTCTTGTCACTCCGCATGGCTGCAGAGTCCGTTCCTCTCAGGCGATCACCCCTGCGCTTCCTGCGCAAGTCCCCGGTTCGCCTGCATCTTCAGATAGGCGTTGATGAACCGGTCGATATCTCCGTTCAGCACGCCATCCGTATCCGAGGTCTCCTCCTGCGTTCTGGTGTCCTTGACCAGCGTATAGGGCTGGAGGACATAGGAGCGGATCTGGGAGCCCCAGGCGATCTCCTTGACATCGCCGCGGATGCCGTCGCGCATCGCCTCTTCTTCCTGCTGCTTCAGAAGGAAGAGCTTGGCACGCAGCATTTCAAATGCCTTGTCCTTGTTCTGGAACTGGGAGCGCTCATTCTGGCAGGTGACCACGATTCCGGTCGGGAAGTGCGTGATACGGATTGCCGATGAGGTCTTGTTGATGTGCTGACCGCCCGCACCGGAGGAGCGATAGGTATCAATCCGGATGTCGTCCGGCTTGATCTCAATGTCGTTGTCCTGCGGAAGCTCCGGCATCACCTCGCACGAAACGAAGGACGTCTGGCGCTTGCCCTGCGCGTTGAAGGGGCTGATCCGGACCAGGCGGTGTACGCCGTGTTCCGAGCGAAGGAAGCCATAGGCATTGGTTCCGCTGACCTGGAAGTCCACGGACTTGATGCCTGCCTCATCGCCGTCCACAAGGTTCATGACGTCCACGGTAAAGCCCTTCTTATCCGCCCATCTGGAATACATACGGAACAGCATAGAGCACCAGTCGCAGGACTCGGTTCCGCCCGCGCCCGCATTCAGCGAAACGATGGCGTTGTTCTCATCGTAGGCGCCGGTCAGAAGTGTGGACAGCCGGATATCCTCCAGATGATTCTCGAAATCATCCAGTTCGCTGCGCACATCCTCCACTGCCGATGCATCGCCGTCCTCGTTGGCCATCTCGATCAGGTCCATGATGTCCTGATACTGACGGTCCAGATTCTCGGCTTCGTCTACCGTTCTCTGCAGATCCTTCAGATTCTTCATCTTGGCATTGGCCTTGTCGGCATCGTTCCAGAAATCCGGAGCCTCCATTTCGCGGGAGAGCTCCTCGATTCTCTGCTTCTTGAACGGAATGTTCAGGGAATCAATGCCTTCCTTCAGGGCATCCTGCTGGTTCTGCAGTTCGATTTTCATCTGGTCAAGTTCAACCATAGGTACCTTTCCTGCCGCAGACATCTGCGGTCTTTTTCTCTATACCAGTCCCTTGCCGCAGCAGTTCTTGTACTTCTTACCGCTTCCGCAGGGGCAGGGATCGTTCGGGTAAATCTTCTTCTCCTGGCGCTTCACCGGCTCGCGGACGCCGCTCTCGTCGTCCTTGTTCGTACCGGTTACCTTGGCAACCTGCTCGCGCTCCACCTTCTGCTCCACGCGGATGCGGAACAGGGTGCGGACCGTGTCTTCCATGATGCCCTGGCTCATCTCATTGAACATGTCATAGCCGGCCATCTTATACTCCACCAGCGGGTCTCTCTGACCATATGCCTGAAGGCCGATGCTCTGACGCAGCTGTTCCATGTCGTCGATGTGGTTCATCCAGCGGGAGTCAACGGAACGCAGCAGAACAACGCGCTCCACCTCACGGATGGCCTCCGGCTCCGGGAATTCCGCTTCCTTCGCCTCATAGAGCTTCACTGCCTCTTCCTTGAGCTGCTGCTTCAGACCGTCTGCGGACAGATCCGTAATGCGGCCTCTCGTAATTTTCTCAAGAGGAATGATGGGAAGCAGGATGTCATTGAGCTCCGTCAGATCCCAGCTGTCCGGATCCGCGTTCTCGCCGATCACCATATCCACGGAACGCTCCACAATGCCGGTGATCATCTTGTAGATGGAATCCCGCATGCTCTTTCCGTCCAGAACCTCGCGGCGCTCGCCATAAATAATCTCGCGCTGCTCGTTCATGACCTGATCGTAATCGAGCAGGTTCTTGCGGATGCCGAAGTTGTTGGTCTCGATCTTCTTCTGCGCGTTCTCCACGGCCTTGGACAGAGACTTGTGAGAGATTTCCTGTCCTTCCGGAACGCCCAGTGCCTCGAACATCTTAATCATCCGCTCCGAGCCGAACAGACGCATCAGATCGTCCTCCAGCGAAATATAGAAACGGGATTCGCCGGGATCTCCCTGTCTGCCGGAACGTCCGCGCAGCTGATTGTCAATTCGTCTGGATTCATGGCGTTCCGTACCGATGACCTTCAGGCCTCCGGCTGCCTTCGCCTCGTCGTCCAGCTTGATATCCGTGCCTCGGCCTGCCATGTTCGTTGCGATGGTGACCGCGCCGTGCTGACCCGCCTGCGCGACGATCTGGGCCTCCAGCTCGTGATTCTTCGCGTTCAGCACGTTGTGCGGAATGCCTTCCTTCCGCAGCATCCGGGAGAGCATTTCCGAAGTCTCAATCGTGATGGTACCGACCAGAACCGGCTGTTTTCTCGAATACGCTTCCTTGACGGCTTCCACAACCGCGTGGAACTTCTCACGCTTCGTCTTGTAGACCGCATCGTTCCGGTCGATACGCTGCACCGGACGGTTCGTCGGGATGACGATGACGTCCATGCCATAGATCTCGCGGAACTCCTGCTCCTCGGTCTGCGCCGTACCGGTCATGCCGCACTTCTTGTCGAACTTGTTGAAGAAGTTCTGGAACGTGATGGTCGCCAGCGTCTTCGACTCGCGCTTGACCTTGACGTGCTCCTTTGCCTCGATGGCCTGGTGCAGTCCGTCGGAATAGCGGCGGCCCGGCATCACGCGGCCCGTAAATTCATCGACGATCATGACTTCATCGTCCTTGACGATGTAATCGTGATCCTTCTGCATCAGGTTGTTGGCACGCAGTGCCAGAATGATGCAGTGCTGGATTTCCAGATTCTCCGGATCTGCCAGGTTCTTCAGGTGGAAGAATTTCTCCGTTTTCGCGATGCCCTGTGCCGTCAGGTTGACGATCTTGTCCTTCTCGTTGACGACGAAGTCTCCGGTCTCTTCCTGTTCAATGCCCATGATGGCGTCGATCTTGGAGAGATCCTCCACATCCTCGCCGCGCGTCATCTGCTTCGCCAGAATGTCGCAGGCCTCGTAGATCTTGGTGGACTTGTCGCTCTGTCCGGAAATGATCAGGGGCGTTCTCGCCTCATCGATCAGAATCGAGTCCACCTCATCGATGATGGCGTAGTGAAGGCCTCGCAGCACCAGCTGGTTTTTGTAGATCGCCATGTTGTCACGCAGGTAATCAAAGCCCAGCTCGTTGTTCGTCACGTAGGTGATGTCGCAGTTATAGGCCTGCTGCCGCTCTTCCGAGCTCATGCCGTTCAGAACCACGCCGACGGTCAGGCCCATGAATGTGTAGACCTGTCCCATCCATTCCGCGTCACGCTTCGCCAGATAATCGTTGACGGTGACGACATGAACGCCCTTGCCTTCCAGTGCATTCAGGTAGACGGGAAGCGTTCCCACCAGCGTCTTTCCTTCACCGGTCTTCATCTCCGCGATTCGTCCCTGATGAAGAACGACGCCGCCGATCAGCTGAACGTGGAAAGGCTCCATATTCAGAGCTCTTTTTGCACCCTCACGGACTGCAGCGAAAGCCTCCGGAAGAATATCGTCCAGCGTCTCACCTTCTCCGAGACGCTTCCGGAATTCCACCGTCTTCCCGCGCAGCTCCTCATCGGAGAGGGCCTGCATCTGCGGTCGAAGACTCTCGATCTTCTTGATGGTGGGTTCGATCCGCCGCAGCTCACGTTCGCTGTGCGTGCCGAAAATCTTATCGGTAATTTTTGCCATAAACTTATACTCCTGCTGAGGCAAAATCCGCGAAGGCGGTTTTGCCGAATGCAGCAGCCGGTGCATCAGCACCGATGCTGCAATTTTGCCGTAATCCTTCCGCGGCAATGCAAATTCCTTAATACTCCTTCGCCTCTTCCTCGCCGTTCATGACGCGGAGTGCGCCCTGGGCCAGCGCGAGCAGCTCATCTTCGCCGGGATACAGCTTCACCGGTGCAATGAACGATACTCTCTCACTGATCAGTCTGGTAATTTCCTTGTCATAGGCGATGCCGCCGGTCATGATGATGGCATCGACCTTTCCCTTCAGAACTGCCGCCATGGCGCCGATGTTCTTAGACATCTGATAAACAAATGCGTCGCGGACAAGCTTCGCCTCCTCGTCACCCTCGTTTACCTTCTTCTCCACCTCACGGGCATCGTTGGTTCCCAGGTATGCGTTGAAGCCGCCGTTTCCGACGATCTTTCTGCGCATTTCCTTCTCGGTCAGACCGCTCTCATAGCACATCTTGATCAGGGCTCCGGACGGAACACCGCCCGCACGCTCCGGAGAGAACGCTCCGTCGCCGTCCAGTGCGTTGAAGACATCGATGACACGGCCGTTCTGATGTGCGCCGACCGAAACACCGCCGCCCATGTGAACGACGATCAGGTTCAGATCGGTATACTTTTTGCCGACTTCCTTGGCATAGCGTCTCGCCATTGCCTTCTGGTTCAGCGCATGGAAGATGGACACGCGGCTGATCTCCGGAACACCGGAAATTCTGGCTACCGGCTCCAGTTCATCGACAACGACGGGATCCACGATATAGGACGGAACGCCCAGGGAATCGCCGATCTCGCGCGCCAGAATGCCGCCCAGATTGGATGCGTGCTCGCCCTGCGGCGGGTTCTTCAGGTCGGCCAGCAGCGCGTCGCTGACTGCATACGTGCCGCCCGGGATGGGCTTTAACAGGCCGCCGCGGCCAACGATCACCTGAAAGCTCTTCGGATCAATGTTCTCCTCCTTCAGAGCGTCCAGAATGATCTGCTTTCTGAAATCCTTCTGCGCATAAATGGACGGGAACTGTGCGATCTCTTCCGTCGTATGGCGCAGCGTCTTGTCCAGGACCTGTGTCTCGTCATCGAAGACGCCGATCTTGGTTGAGGTAGAACCGGGATTGATGATCAAACTTCTGATTGCCATGGTTTTCTCCTTCCTGAATCAAACAGTTTCCAATCAGAAACCTTCGCCGAGGTGATGTGCCACAACCGCAGCGACCGCGATCGAATTGACCTTCGTATCCTTGGAATCGGAACGGGAGGTCAGGATCGCCGGGGCCTTCGTGCCCATCAGGATGCAGGCATTCTTGAACGGAATGGTGTGAACAATGGTCTTGTAAACAAGGTTTCCCGCGTGGATGTCCGGGAAAAGAAGAACATCGGCATCTCCGACGATCTTGCGGTTCTCCGCACCTGCCTTGTGCTTGGCGGCTTCCGGATCAATGGCAAGGTCCATGGACAGAGGTCCGTCAACGATGCAGTCCTTGATGCGGCCTTCCTCGTTCCACTTGGTCAGCTGGGCAGCCTCAACGGTCACAGGCATCTTCGGATTGACGACCTCAACGGCTGCAAGAGGAGCAACCTTCGGGTTGTATACGCCGCAGGCATTGCAGACCTTTACCACATAGTTGATGATCTGCTCCTTGTCCTCCAGCGTCGGGTAAGGGCAGAAGGCAACGTCGGTCAGGAACAGGAGACGATTGATGCCGGGAATCTCGAAGACGCAGACATGGCTGAGCATCTTGCCGGTGCGAAGGCCGACTTCCTTATTCAGAACACTGCGAAGGAACGTCTTCGACTCCAGTGCTCCCTTCATATACATATCCGCTTCCTTGTCATGCACCAGCTTCACGGCGGTCAGGGCTGCCTGCTCCACATCGGGCTCGTTGATGATGCGGATGCCGTCCTTGTCCAGATCCCAGCCGATCTGCCCTGCAATCTCACGGATCTTCGGCTCGTCGCCAACCAGAATCGGCTCTGCGATTCCTCTCTGCCGTGCCTCATAAACCGCTTCCATAACCGGAAGGTCCTGTGCTGCCGCAACCGACAGCTTCTTGGTAGGGATTTCCTTCACCTGTGCCAGGATGTCTTCAAACGATGCGCTCATTTCATTACCTCCATCCATCTCACCTGTATCGAAACCCGGACTCCTGTACCTTCAGCAGGCTCCGGCGGCCTTTGCTCTTCCGCTCTGCCGGCTCCGGATTCCATCACATAAAAAAATCGTGCCGGTGTGCATCAGGTACACTTGTCCTTTATACACACTGTCACGATTTTAACACACTCAGAAGCCGCATTCAATGTATGCTTCCGTTTCACACAGAATCACGCCGCATGCAGACTTTCTGCCTGCAGACGATTCTGCGTGCAGCATTTATTCTGCGGTCACCGTTTCGACTTATCGTAGGTCTCTCCCAGGGCCCGCGGTGCCTGATTGTGCTTGGAGAGGAAGATCAGGAGCAGGAGCGTTACCACATAGGGCAGGATCATGACCAGATCCGAGTACGCGCTCGGCATGCCGAGGATCTGTACCATCTGATAGCCGAACGATCTGGCGAAGCCGAAAATCAGGCAGGCTCCCAGCGACGGAAGCAGGTTCCAGTTTCCGAAGATATAGCCCGCGATCGCAAGATATCCGTAGCCCATGTAGATATCGTTCGAGAACTTCGCGGAGATGGAGTAGGCAAAGCACATACCGGCAAGGCCGGACAGCGCGCCGCTCACCATGACGGCGATGAACTGAATCTGCGCGACGTTTCCGCCCGCCGCATCCACGGCCGCCGGATTGTCTCCGCAGGCGCGGAGCCGGAGACCGAACGGGGTGCGGTAGAGAACATACCAGGCGATGAACGCGATCACAATGATCAGGAACTCAAATGGATAGACGTTCGTAAAGAACGCGCCCAGAACCGGGATCTGGGAAATTCCGGGGATCGTGATTCTCTGGGATACGCCGAGTTCGAACTTGTCCGAAGCCGCTCCGAAGACATTCCGGTTGATGGTCTTCGTAAGGAACGAAGTCAGCGCCATGGCAAGAATGTTGACCACGACACCGCTGATGACCTGATTGGCCTTGAACTTGATGCACAGTGCCGCATGCAGCATGGAATACACGGCACCGCCGATCATGGCGAACAGCATCGCCATATAATAAGGAACCTGTGACGTGCCGCCCATTTTCTGAATCATGCTGTAGGCGACCAGCGCACCGACGAAGGCGCCCATTCCCTGCAGTCCTTCCAGCGCAAGGTTCGTGATTCCGGACCGCTCGGAATAAATGCCTCCGATCGCCATGATGAAGAGAGGAAGAGCAAAGCTCATTCCGTTGATGATAATGTTATTGACCGCCGTCATGCCTGCTCCTCCTTCTTGTTTTCTTCCATCTGCTCTTCTTCCGTTCGTACATCACTCTTTGGGACAGAACGTTCCGGGCTTCCTGTATTTTCCAGAACTTCCTGCGTCTGCGCATCCCCCTGCAAAGTGGAGTTTTCCGAGATTTCTGTGGTTTCCGGTGCTCCTGCCGTCTTCAAGGCACCCTCCGTGGTCTTTGCCTCGTCGCGGCGCGCCATCTTCTGCATGAAAAATGCGTTGCAGGCGCTCGTCAAAAGGATCAGGCCGGTGATAACATCCGCCATCTCCGACTCCAGCCCAGACTGTGAGCTCATATAGGTAGCGCCCTTCTCGATGATTTCCACAAGGAAGGCCGCAACGAAAATGCCTGCGGGCTCCGAGCTTCCCAGAAGGCAGACCGCAATCGCATCGAAGCCGGTGCTGATGAGGACCTTCGGCTGGATGGAAGCAAAATAGCCAAGGTAATAGGTAACACCAGCGATTCCGGCAAGCGCGCCGGAAATTGCCATTGAAACGATGATCGCGCGCCGGACATCCACCCCCGCGTATCGGGCTGCCGTCCGGTTGATTCCCGTTGCCTTCAGCTCAAAGCCGAAGTCCGTGTGATCCATCATGAACTTCACCACGATCATTGCGACAATGGCCAGAATAAAGCCGAGCGGCAGATCATATTTGAAGCCCCCGATCAGAACCTGATGGAGAGTAAGCCGTGCGTTCTCATTGATCGGCGTGGACTGCCGGGAAATCGGGTCCACGTACCTCGTCTGGATGAAGAAGCTCGTCACATACCGGATAATGTAGTTCAGCATGATGGACGAGACAACCTCGTTGATATTGAACTTATACTTCAGTGCACCGATCAGGGCGCCGACGAGAAGTCCCGTCAGCATGCCGACAATGACGGCCAGCGGCCTTGCCGCTGCGGCCGGAAGGTTCGAATAGCCGACGGTCACGGTTGCCATGAAGCCCGCCGCGAGCATCTGTCCGGAAATGCCGATGTTGAACAGGCCGGTCTTCATCGCGACGGCGCAGGAGAGCGCCGCAAACAGCATCGGCGTCAGGAAATCCACGTAACTGGAGAGGTCGGTCAGCATGCTCTTGCCGCCGCCGTATTTGCCCTTCGGTGCCATCCCGCACCCCTGCAGCAGATTGTAATAAGCCGTCAGAGGGTTCTTCCCGAGAATCAGGATGAACACCGCTCCCACCAGAAGACTGATCACGACAGAGAGAAAGGCGACCTTGAGATATCGTTTCTGATTCGCGTTCATTTCTTTACCCCCATCATGTACTCGCCCACTTCCGCGGTTGTAAATTCGGAAGCCGGAGCGATTTTGTTCAGCTGTCCTCCGTAAATAACACCGATGGTATCTGCCAGCTGCATCACTTCATCCAGTTCCAGCGACACCAGAAGAATCGCCTTCCCTTTGTCTCTCTCCTCCAGGATCTGGCGATGGATTTTGTCAATCGCGCCGATGTCCAGTCCTCTTGTCGGCTGAACGAACAGAATCAGCGGAGAATCCTGCTCGATTTCGCGTCCCACAATCGCCTTCTGCTGGTTGCCGCCCGACATGGAACGGACAATCGTTTCATTGCCTTCCGCGCTCCGGATATCGTACTTGTCAATCAGCATATCGCCGTACTGCTGGAATTTCTTCTTGCGAAGAACATGTCTGTGGGAAAACGGCTCGCGGTAATACCGCCGAAGTCCCAGGTCCTCATCGAGCCGGAAATCCAGAATCAGGCCGACATTCTGCCGGTCCTCCGGAATATAGGAGAAAAGTCCCGACCGGGTTCTCTTCCGGACACTGCTCCCCGTGATCTCCTGTCCTTCAATGGAAATCGAGCCGCCCGCCGCAGGAAGGAGTCCCGCAATGGCATCGGCAATTTCCGTCTGTCCGTTTCCGGAGACTCCGGCGATGGCGAAAATTTCCCCAGCACGGATTTCGAAGGAAACATTCTTCACCACGTCGAATTTGTCCTCATTCTGCACGGTAAGATTTTTCACCGAAAGGATCTCTTTTCCGAAACGGGCGGGTTTCTTGTCCAGCTTCAGCGCCACCTCATGGCCGACCATCAGGCTCGCCATCTCATGCGTGTCCATCCCGGCGACATCGCGCACGGTGATGAGCTTTCCTCTTCGAAGGACGGCGCACCGGTCCGCCACGCGCTTGATTTCATCGAGCTTGTGGGTGATCAGGATGATGGTCTTGCCGCCGTCACGGAGATTCTTGATGATTTTCAGAAGGGAATCAATCTCCTGAGGCGTCAGTACCGCCGTCGGCTCATCGAAAATCAGAATCTCCGCCTGCCGGTACAGCATCTTCAGGATTTCCACGCGCTGTCTCGTCGATACGTTCAGTTCCCCGACGATGCTGGTCGGATCCACTTCCAGTCCATACCGGCGGGAGAGCTCCGCAATTTCCCGGTTCGCCCGCTTCATATCCACGTAAGGAAACAGCCCGAGCGCCTTTTTCTGAGGCTCCACACCCAGAACAATGTTCTCCGCAATGGTATAATTGCTGACCAGCTTGAAGTGCTGGTGAACCATTCCGATGTTCAGCTCCGATGCATAGCGCGGGGAAACGATCTTCTCCTTCTTCCCGCGCACGAGGATCTCGCCCTCATCCGGCTCATACATGCCGAACAGAACGCTCATCAGCGTGGATTTTCCGGCACCGTTCTCGCCCAGAAGCGCGAAAATCTCACCCTTTTTGATTTTCAAGGTGACATCATCGTTGGCGACAATGCCGGGAAAGCGTTTGGTGATGTGATTCATCTCAATAATGTAAGGTGACTCCGCCATGGTGCTCTCCTTTGTGAATTGGTTTTTTGCTGCGCAAATCCTTGATGCAATTTATCAAGTTCCGCACCGCATCTCGAATTTGTTTCGCAAATCCTTGATGCAGTTTATCAAGTTCCGCATCGCATCTCGAATTTGCTTCGCAAATCCTCGATGCGGTCGGCCAGATGCGCTGCGCGCATTGGCCGCCTGCCGATTTCAATCACGAATCGTTCTGCAGGCAGACGATTCGCATGGAATCGGCAGGTGCTGAACAGATACAAAAAGATGCAACAGGTGTTGAAGCCTGCTGCATCTGAAACTGCCACCGGGCGCGGAGCACCGGCCGGATCCCGGATCCGGCCGTCTCCTGCGTCTGGCAGTTCTTATTTAGTTCAGTCCCACGAAATCATCCGGGGTCGTGCCGCCGAAGTTGGAGGCAGGAACAATGGAGCCATCCTTGACGCCGGCATATGCCTCATTGATCTTCTCAATGGCATCATCGGAAAGCTGGCAGTGTGCAGGGTCGCTGACAAAGCCGGTGGAATCGGTATCTGCGCCCAGAAGAGCGTTTTCGCCCTTGAAGGTTCCGTTCTTGACGTTGTTCAGCTGCTTCTCTACGTTCTTGTCCATGATCTTCAGTGCGGAGGTCAGGATGATGTTGGAATCGCCGTTCACGCCGTCATTGTACTGGTCAGTGTCACAGCCGATGACATATACCGGCTTGTCTGCGGTGGATGCTTCCTTGACCGCCGTGAAGACGCCGTTTCCGGATGCGCCTGCTGCAACGAAGATGACATCGCAGCCGTCGCCGATCAGAGCCTCGCCGACGATCTTGCCGGTTGCCTCATCTGCAAAGGAGCCGACATAGTTGCCGCCTACATTCGCACCGGTTACATCTGTTCCTGCATAAGCAGACTCCTCAACGTACTCCGCGTTGGTGTCATAGTGCTTGTTCGCGTAGTTGACGCCGCTCATGAAACCGTATTCATAGTTTACATTGGAAGGATAAGCGATGCCGTTGACAACAGCGACCTTGCCGGTCTGGGTGGTCAGAGCTGCTGCGATACCTGCAAGGAAGCCGGACTCCTGCTCCTTGAAGGTCATGGAATATACATTGTCATACTGAGCTTCGTTTCCGTCCGCATCCGTCGGATTGGTATCCACCAGGATGAAATCAACATCCGGGTTCTCTTCTGCGATCGGTCCGATGCCTGCGAACTGGAATCCGCAGCATACGATCACGTCATAGTCCGCGACAATGCCCTCTACGGTCTGATAGCATGCCGTGGTATCACCGGTCTCTTCCTTGATGGGTGTTACCTTGCTGTCCGGATTCTCCGCGATGAACGCCTGAATTCCCTCGTAGTTGTTCTGGTTGAAGGAACCATCGTCTACACCGGACGGAGAAGATACGATTGCGATGTTCAGTGCTGCGCTCTCGTCTCCCGCTGCCTCTGCCTCCGTAGAACTCTCTGTGGAAGCCTCGGTGTCTGCAGCTGCAGCCTCGGTATCAGCGGTCGTTGCTTCCGTATCGGATACCGGAGTTCCGGAACATCCTGCCAGAAGTGCCGCTGCCATTGCCATAGAGCAGACCATGCTAATGACTTTTTTCTTCATAAGATCCTCCTCTTATTGAATCGGCCATCCCTGGAGGCGTCTGCCCGGTCAGAGATCGCCAGAACGCTATGTCCGCCGCAAAAACGCGGCTGACGAACGCATTATTACATAATTCTCTCCGGATGAACAGAGAAGTTTCGACAGATTATTTTATGGAATAAAGCATACTTTTTACATTCCTGCACAAACCGCTTTTTCGTGGCCGGAAAGAAAAAACATTCCGGTCCTTCAAAAAAGAACCTGCAGGAAAATCCTGCAGGCCCTTGCGCGCGTGTTTGAATATAAAAATTGGTTGTATTCGCAGTAATCCTTATCTCTTTGAGAACTGGGGAGCACGACGAGCGGCCTTGAGACCGTACTTCTTTCTCTCCTTCATACGAGGATCACGGGTCAGATATCCGGCCTTCTTCAGAACCGGACGGAAATCAGCATCTGCCTCCAGCAGAGCTCTTGCGATGCCCTGACGGATTGCGCCTGCCTGGCCGGTGGTGCCGCCGCCCTTTACGGTGATCTTGATGTCATACTGATCTGCCGTGTTGGTCGCTACGAGAGGCTGCTTCGCAATGGTCTTCAGAGTCTCAAGTCCGAAGTACTCATCCAGGCTTCTCTTGTTAACGGTGATCTCGCCCTTTCCGGGTGTAATGAAAACTCTGGCTACAGAAGATTTTCTTCTGCCGGTGCCATAGTAAACTGCTGCTTTAGCCATTGTATTTTCCTCCTCTATCAGATATCCAGAACTTCGGGTTTCTGAGCAGCGTGATCGTGATCAGGTCCAACGTATACATGAAGCTTGGTATACATCTGATCGCCGAGCTTTCCGCTGGGAAGCATGCCGCGAACGGCGTGCTCAACAACTGCTGCAGGCTTCTTCTGCATCATCTCGCGAAGAGTTGTGTAGGTAGAGCCGCCAATGTACTTGGAGTGACGGAAGTAGATCTTCTGATCCATCTTCTTGCCGGTAACCTTTACCTTCTCTGCGTTTACAACGATTACATAATCGCCGCAGTCAAGGAAAGGAGTGTAAATGGGCTTATTCTTGCCGCGAAGAACATTCGCAACCTCGGATGCAAGGCGGCCAAGAGTCTTATCAGTAGCGTCAACGACATACCATTTCTTCTCAATGGTATTAGCGCTCGGTACGTAGGTCTTCATAGAAATGCCTCCAATTGTTCAATAACATCTGTATCAGCTGTGTGATTCGCACCGGCGTCTGGTAGTTTTCGCAAAACCGGGGAGTCTGCTAGCCCTGGCAGAAGCCATACGGGCATACTATCGCCGTCACACGCCTTATTATTATAGGGAGCATCGGCCGGCAAGTCAACTCTTTTCTTCTTATTCTGCGCACTCCTGCGCACTGCCGCAGCATGGAAACCGGCTGTCCGTCCCGCTCACCCGCAGGATCGGCCGCAGGAGGTGACGAAACAGATCAATGGTCTTTTTTTTCCAGAATGCGGTAATTCACGAGGCAGAGTCCGCAGGCAGGTGCCGTGTCTCCCGCAGCCTGCCGGTCGCGCCGCTCCAGAATCTCCGGCATCCGGTCCGGGTCCGTCATGCCCCGCCCCACGCGGATCAGCGTTCCCGCGATAATCCGCACCATGTTGTAAAGGAATCCGGTTCCGCTCACCCGCAGGATGATCTCTCTTGCCTCATCCCGAAGATCCCGTGAGGGGTCCCCTGTCCGCATGAGATCCGGCACGCTGCAGGCTTTTTCCTCAACTTCGATGGAGGTGATGGTCCGAACCGTGGTCGCGGCGGTTCCCGCCGGGTTGCAGAAGCTCGCAAAGTCGTGTTCTCCCACAAGATACGCCGCGGCCCTTCTCATGGCAGGGACATCCAGCGGAAAATAGGTCCACGCAAAATATCGGGCCCGCAGAGGATCCGGGATTCCCGCCCGGTAAATCCGGTACTCGTAGGTCTTCTCGGTCCGGAGCGTCCGTGGATGAAAATCCGGTTCCACCTCCATGGACTTCCTCACGCGGATGTCATCCGGCAGGCGCGTGTTCACGGCAGGGGCGAATTTCTCCGCCGGGATCGGCGATGCGGTATCGAACACCGCGTAATTGCACAGCGCGTGCACACCGGCATCGGTCCTGCTCGCCCCCGCGACGACAACGGGTTCCCTCGTCAGCTCCGACAGCGCGCGGTTTAATTCCCCCTCGATCGTGCGGATCTTCGGATCCTTCTGGACAGCGAATCCGGAATATTCCGTTCCGTCATAGGCCGTCACGATCAGAATCCTCTTCCGGCCTCCGTTCTGCCCCGCCTCACACATAGCACAGCACCACGCACACAGCAAAATAAACCGCCAGCCCCGCATAGGCCGCGTAATCTCTCCTGCGGTACACGAGAGGCTTCATCTTCGTTCTGCCCTCGCCGCCGCGGTAGCATCTCGCCTCCATTGCCATCGCAAGGTCGTTGGCTCTGCGGAACGCGGAAATGAACAGCGGCACCAGGAGCGGCACCAGGCTCTGGATCTTCTTCATAAGGTTTTTGGAATCGAAATCCGCGCCTCTTGCCATCTGCGCCTTCATGATCTTGTCCGTCTCTTCCATCAGGATCGGAATGAACCGCAGCGCAATCGACATCATCATGGCAATCTCATGCACCGGGACATGAAGCTTCTTCAGCGGCCCGAGCACGTCCTCCAGCGCATCGGTCAGCTGGTTCGGCGTGGTCGTCAGCGTCATCAGGGACGAGCCGATGATCAGGAAAATCAGACGGACCGCCATCTTGGACGCAAAGTCCACGCCTTCATACGTGATGGTCAGCTTCCAGATATGAACAAGAGGCGTTCCCTCGGTCAGAAACAGGTTGAACACCACCGTCACCATCAGAATCATGATGACCGCCTTCATGCCGCGCATGATGTAGCTGAAGGGCACATGCGATGCCGCGATCACCGCGCCCACCGCCAGGGCCGCCACAAGATATCCCGTCCAGGAATGCACGATAAAAAGCGATATGATATACGCAAAGGTTGCAATCAGCTTCACTCTGGGATCCAGACGATGGATCACCGAATCGGTCTGATAATACTGGCCAATCGTAATTTCCTTAAACATGGGCAGCGTCTCCCTCCGCTTTCGTGCTTCCCGCAGAAGGCATCTCCTTCTTTTTTCTCTCCGGCATCTTCCGGCTTTCCGGGTTCAGGGCTATGTGCTGTTTTTCCCCTGCCGGACGGCTTTCCTTCGGCCGCGCCGCACCTGTTCCGACCGCGCGGAAGTGCTTCCCGGTCAGCGCGTTCAGCTCCGCAATGTGGGACAAGAT
This sequence comes from bacterium, assembly GCA_963655255.1. Taxonomy (GTDB): domain Bacteria; phylum Bacillota; class Clostridia; order Lachnospirales; family Lachnospiraceae; genus CAG-791. Next base: position 2,025 of record CAVKEB010000028.1, on the reverse strand, counting down.
TTCTTCCCTGCCCGCTTCCACCGTCAGAGCATTCGGGCTCACCGGAAGGCCGAGGCTCCGCAGATACTGCATGATGTAAACCATCTGCGGCGCCGCAAGGCCGATGGGCTCCAGTTCCTTATACCGGGCAAAAACCTCCCCGGGTGTTCCGTCCATCAGAATGCTCCCCGCATTCATGACAAGAATCCGGTCCGCGTACTCCGCCACATCGTCCATGCTGTGGGAGACCAGCACGATGGTCATGTGCAGATTCTCCTTCATGCGGCGCACCATATCCAGAATCTCGTCCCTTCCGCGCGGATCCAGCCCCGCGGTTGGCTCATCCAGAATCAGGATGCGGGGGTGCATCGCCAGAACTCCCGCGATGGCCGCTCTCCGCTTCTGGCCGCCCGAGAGATCAAATGGCGACATCTCCCAGCACTCCTTCGGAAGCTGTACCTGCGTCAGCGCCTCCTCCGCCCGCTTCCTGCACTCCTGCGCAGACAGATCCAGGTTCTTCGGTCCGAACATCACATCCGTCAGCACATCCGATTCAAACAGCTGGTGCTCCGGATACTGGAAAACCAGTCCCACGTTCGCGCGGAGCTTCTTGCGGTCAAAGCCGTCCCCCTGAATGTCCTGTCCGTCCCAGTAAATGTGGCCGCTGCTCGGCAGCAGCAGCCCGTTCAGCATCTGGACGAAGGTCGACTTGCCGGAGCCGGTATGTCCGACCAGACCGATGAACTGTCCGTCCGGAATCTCCACGGAAATGTGATTCAGCGCATTCACTGACATCGCAGTTCCCTGATCATATACATAGGTGATGTCTTCTATTTTCAGTGACATAGTTTCTTATTGTTTCCTCAGTTGCCCGTTTTCGCAAGGCCGAGCGCCTCTGCGAGTTCTTCTTTGGTCAGAATGCCTTCCGGAAGATCAAGACCCGCCCTGCGCAGCTCATCGGCAAGGAGCGTCACCTCCGGGACATCGAGGTGGAGCTTCTTCATGGTGTCCACCTGCGAAAACACTTCATGCGGGGTCCCCTGCAGGGCAACCGCACCCTCATCCATCACGAAAATCCGGTCCGCATAAATGGCTTCTTCCATATAATGGGTGATCAGGATGATGGTGATCCCCTCCACCTCATTGAGCGCACGTGCCGCCCGGATGACCTCCCGCCGTCCCGACGGATCCAGCATGGCAGTCGGCTCATCCATAATGATGCACTTGGGATGCATCGCAATCACGCCCGCAATCGAAACCCGCTGCTTCTGGCCGCCCGAGAGGCGGTTCGGCGACTTGTGCCGGAATTCCTGCATGCCGACCGTCGTCAGTGCTTCGTCCACGCGCTCCCAGATCTGTTTCGTCGGGATGCCGAGGTTCTCCGGGCCGAAACCGACGTCCTCCTCCACCACCTGTCCGATGATCTGGTTGTCCGGATTCTGGAAAATCATTCCCGCTTCCTGACGGATATCCCAGAGATGCTCCTCGTCGGACGTCTCCATTCCGTCCACCCAGACTTCTCCCTCTGTCGGAAAAAGAAGGGCATTGAGGTGCTTCGCAAGCGTCGACTTGCCGGAGCCGTTGTGCCCCAGCACCGCGATGAACTCTCCCGGCTTCACATCCAGAGAGACATCATCCAACGCGCGAACCTTGCCGCTGACGTTGCCTTCATCATCACGGGTGATATAATCATGAATCAGTTTCTTAATCTGTATCATTGCCTTTGCGGGCATAGCATTCTCTCTACTTTCCATTTGTATTCGTTCCTGCGGGTAATTCGCATACTTAAGCAGGATAACAGACTTTTTCTGAAAAGTGAAGCGCAGCAAAAATCCCCCGAACCTTTCGGTGCGGGGGATTTTGTTTCTCAGTATCGGATCCGAAAACCTCAGACGAGCTCAAGAACAACCATCAGAGCTGCATCGCCCTTTCTCTGGCCGATCTTGACGATTCTGGTGTAACCACCGTTACGGGATGCATACTTCTTGCCGTACTCGTTGAAGAGCTTCTCCACAAGATCAACCTCTTTGGTGTTCTTCTTGCGGC
>CAVKEB010000027.1:0-33919 GCA_963655255.1 bacterium | reverse complement strand
AGTTGGTAGAGCAGAGGACTGAAAATCCTCGTGTCGCTGGTTCGATTCCGGCTCTAGGCATTTTTTCATGTCTTGATTTCAGTATTTTTCTATGCCCATTTCTAATGCAGGAATTTCTGTTCCGGATCATCCAACATGATGCTGCGTGACAGGGAGTCGTACATAATAAGGAATATTACATAAAAGAACGCTGTACAACAGTATCGTGCCTTTCCGATATCTGCCGTGCAGCGTTTATTGGAAACTTTTAACAGTCGAATGAACAGCTGGATTGTTTATCAGAAATTTTCTACCATATGTTCTACAATCCTGGCACAGTGAACAGCTGCCTTGGCTTCAAACTGATCGTAGGATTCTGTCACGCTTTCATCAGCCTTGTCGGAGATCGCCCGGATGATTACATAGGGGATCTGATTGATGTAGGCGGCCTGCGCAATGGCAGCACCCTCCATCTCGGCACATTTCCCGTGGAAATCCCGCATCAATTCCTCTTTTTTGGCGTGTGTGGAGATGAATTGATCGCCGGAGATCACCTGACCCTCGAAGACGGAAACGTCCGGAGCGGCCTCTCTGACAGCGCTGACGGCAGCAGCACGGAGCTCTGGATCAGCAGGGAAGGAAACAACGCCCATCTGCGGAACCTCGCCTCTCTGGTAGCCGAATACGGTGGCATCAACATCGTGATACTGTGCGTCTGTAGAGACAACGATATCGCCGATGTTGATGGTGTTGTCCAGAGAACCGGCAACGCCGGTATTGATGATGTGTGTGACATGAAAGTGGTCAATAAGAAGCTGTACGCAGATTGCGGCGTTAACCTTGCAGATGCCGCTCTTTACAATGACGACAGGGGTGCTGCCCAGTGTCCCTTCGCAGAAGGTCATATTGGCGTAGCTGGCCGTATTGGCAATGGTCATCTTTTCCTTCAGGGAAGCTACTTCGACGTCCATTGCTCCGATAATTCCGATTTTCATAAGATCCTCTCTACTTTCTTCTTTTTGTATATTTGTCCGGAGGGCATGATTCACGCCATTTCGGCATTTTTATAAATTTCCCCTCTCCTGGTCAATACGAAAGATAATAGTAAAAAAAAGGTCAAAAAACAAGCCCGTGCAGAAACGGAACGGTCAGAAGTTCGCGTAGATGAAGGATTCTGCCTGGAAACCGGAGCCATATTCGCCCAGAATGAGGACTACGAAGAAGAGAGCAAGGAAGAGCAGCCAGCGGACCGGAAAGCTCTGCTCTGCGATCATGGAGCGCACAGAGCCTTTCTGCTGCAGTGTTTCCACATAGCACAGAAGAAGAGTTGAGAGCACCAGCACAAGAATGTCATAGAGGTCCAGACCGAGCGTTGTGAGACCGGTCATAGAGAAAACGGAAAGATTCCACGTACCGATGGCAGCATACATATGAATTGCCGTTGCAAAGCTGTCTGCACGGAAGAAAATGAAGCCGCTGCAGACAAGAAGGAACGTGCGGATTCTCTGAAAGGCAATATGCCCCGCACTGTCGGTGTGAATATGGAGAAGCTGATTGATCCGGTTCCAGAGAGGTGCACCCTCCTGTTCAAGGAGTATGTAGGTAAAGTGCAGAAGACCGGATCCGATGATGTATTTCAGAAAACCGCCGTGCCAGAAGCCGACGACAAACCACATGAGAAACATGGCAAGGTACATGGGGATTTTTTTCCCTTTCCTGCGTCCGAACCGGCGGATGGATTTCTCGCGGAGACGATAGAACAGTTCTGACTTCTGAATCGGATAAAAAACGTAATCCTTGCACCAGGTTCCGAGTGTGATGTGCCAGCGTCTCCAGAATTCAGTCATTGAGCGGGAGAAGAACGGCAAGATGAAGTTTTCCGGAAGGCGGATGCCGAGAATCTCGGAAATTCCAAGGGCAATGTCCATGCAGCCGGAAAAATCACAGTAAAGCTGAAGTGCGAACATCACCGCGGCGAACGGGATGTAGAAGCCGTTATAGAGACCGTAGTTACCGAAAATGGTGTTCACGGGAATTGCCGCACGTTCCGAAATTACAAGCTTTTTGAAAAAGCCCCAGAGCATCCGTTGGGCACCGCGCGTGATATTTTCATAAGAAAGAATGCGTCTTGCTGCAATCTGCGGCGCGAGATCCTCATATCGGCTGATGGGACCGGAAGTGATCTGCGGAAAGAAACTGCCGAAGACCGCAAAACGGATCAGACTGCGCTCCGCCTCAATACCGCCGTCGTTTACGCTGATCAGATATCCGAGCAGCTGCAGGGTGTAGAACGAGATTCCGAGAGGGGCCACCGCGGAAAGATCCGGGAAGTGTACCGGAAGATGAAGCGCGGAAGAAAGATTCTGCGCAAACGGCAGATACTTAAATGCAAACAGAAATCCGAGGTTCAGAAGAACTGTTATCGTGAAAATGATTCCGGCCGCACGGCTTCCTCGGCGGGGTTCAATGAAACGCGCCGAGGCATAGACACTGACCACAGAAAGCCCAAGGAAGAGGATCGCAACAGGAAAATTCTGCAGCGGCAGAAGAAAAAGAATGTTGGCAGCAAGAAGAAGGGCATTCTGGAGTCTGCCGGGAACTGCATAGTATACGATTGTCAGAAACAGGCAGAATGCCAGAAATTCACCCGATATTAAAGCCATAATTTGTACCTCGCTGCGGCTGCAGACAGATATAAATTGTTCTGTGATATTCTCAGATGCGGGAGAGGATGATGTCAGCCATTTCACCGACATTCTTCATACCAGTGGTCTCGGACATCGTAAATTTCATCCCGAATGCCTTTTCAACGGAAACGATCAGATCAATATGTTCGAGTGAGTCCCAGTCCTCAATGTCAGCCGAAGTGGTGCTGTCGCTGAGGGTGATGGAATCATCATCGAATACAGTGCGGAATACCTCGTTAAGTTTGTCAAATACTTCTTCTCTTGTCATGATATTTTTTCCTTCCTGCCGCAGCTTGTCTGCGGCATTACGAGGAGAAACTGCGAAGGCAGTTTCTCTGATGTAGGAGCAGGGCACGTTTTTAGTGTCCGCTCCAAGCAGGAGAAGTTGCCATCAGGCAACTTCGAGTGTGCACGAGGAGAAAGCCGCGAAGGCGGTTTCTCCGATGTGATAATACATGCGTGCCGAACGGCACACATGAGGTATGAGAGGAGCGCCATCTGGCGATCCTTCATCCGGCACAGCCTGGTGCATTGATCTGAATAACGTCGTTTCGCGGTGAATAGCCGTCCTTCAGAGAAAGCTGCCATACGGAATTTCCATCAGCATCTTCGGAAATTCTGGTGAATCCCTGCTGACCATAGAAGTCCTTCACCATTTTGTTTTTGGCGGTCGGATAGTAGTAGCCGCGGATCTGTGATATGCCGCGTTCCATGCAGCGGGATACGAGTGTGTCCATCATGGCGGTTTCCATGCCGCGCTTCAGGACACGGCAGCTCATCAGCCAGAGATCAATATGGAATACCGCGGAATCCTCAGGATCCATGTGCCCGAACACTACACTGACAACGCCGTTGTCTCCGAAGCAGTCCGAGAGCTTCCCATACAGTGTGATATAGGATGGATCGGATGCGTAGCGTTCGATATCGGCCTGTGAGCAGCGAAGAGTCGTCAGGTTGAACTGATTGCTCTTGTTCGTAAGCTGTGCAATCCGGGCCATATACATGGGCGCAAACGGCAGGATTTCGGCCCGCATCTGCAGAGAGAGGAGGTACTCATGGTAATCCGTAAAGGAGGCCTCCTGATGAGCGCGCCGGAGATTTGCCTTATACATTTCATTCCGGCCAAGATCATCACCGGAAAGTGAGGTCACTTCAAAATATCCCGCGCGGTCCAGATCGGTGATGTAATGCTCCGGGACCGTCATTTCCGGAACTGCGGCTTCCGGAACCTGGCTCTTTACAATGTGGCGCTCTGCAGGATTGTCATCAACGAAGACAAGACTGTCGGTGCCTATGTTGATCTCGTTTGCGATCTGAACAAGATTCCGGTCCTTAGGATCCCAGTTTGCCTTGATGACCAGAAAATCATCCGGATGGAGAACAGAGTCCGGACGATTCAGACCGGCCAGAGCATTTTCCTCGTCATTTTTGGAATCAATGTTCAGAAGAATGCCGAGGTCTGCATGTTCGCGGATGTAGTGCTGGAATTCACTGTAAAGCTGCGCGGTCGGCGTTTCCTGCCCGATTTCGATGTTCTCCGGGCCGTCATCTCCGACAATGCCGCCCCAGAGGGTATTGTCGAGATCCAGAACCAGCGCCTTCTTGTTTTTGCCGTAAATGGATTTGATGATGTTGAACAGATTCCAGGCAAGCTCCGGAATCGCCGGGACCGCGAGAGCATATTTGTACATGTGCCAGTAATAAGGATCTGCCCACTTTGTCAGCCCATAGCAGGAGGCGAGGTAGTTGATGTCCTGGATGTAAAAATTGTCATGGGTCTGCGCATAATGATAAAAAAGGTCGTTCAGCCGGCTTGTGAAATTCAGCTTGCCGTGGACGTCAGAGACGTCCCGGTTGCCGAGAAGACGGTAAAAAGGCTGCTCAAAATTGTTCTGAATGACAGGGCAGTGATACTGTGCGGCAATCCTGTCCCACATCTGTTCAAAAGGCCGGTAGGCCGCGTCCAGCATGCGGTCCACATCCTGCGCCGCGGTGCGGACCGTCGGAAACTCACGGATGTTCCTCGTGGACGTGTGAATATAGATCAGATCCGGGGCAAAAGAGACCAGCTCCGGATTGTCAAACATGACGTCCTGCCAGTACTGGGCATACTCGGATTCATAGAAAACCGGCTCAATTCCATTGTTCAGAAGGAAGAGCTCCAGTATTTTCCGGATGTCACTGGTTGTGGAACCGCCGAGAATGGCAATTTTCTTGGTAATGCGCGGAGTCTTGTCCTCCAGGAGTTTCCGGCGGAGTGATTTTTTCTTCTGCAGAATGAGTTCTGCGTCAAAAGGATATTCAAGTTCGGATAACATATCAGTTTCCGGCCTCCTTCCCATGGGTTACGGCAGTTCCGTCGTAACTGAGTGTGATGCAGTCCAGCAGACGGTGTTCCGATTTACTGTAGATGGCGATGCGAAGACCGCTCTGATCGGAAGTACAGTCTGTACCGTTTAATGTCATCTCTTCCTGGTCTCCGGATCCGCCCTGCAGATGAATGCGGAGGCCCTCCTCCCTGCCGTCATATATGAGAGGATTGGTCCAGTCGGTATCGGTCTGCTCCTGCACGGTGAGCTGTCCTCCGCTCATCACGGCGTAATAGTCGGAGTTCTGATCCGAGGAAGTATCCAGAGGAAGGCCGAGTGCCTCAAAGCCGTTTCTGAGAACAGGAGACAGTGCGTCTGCATCAAAATCAACGGCGAAGATGGTGTAAATCAGATCTTCATCATCATGATACATCGTGAGAACCTTCAGGGCAGTGTCCGCGCGGGAAACCGTTGTGATGGACTGAAAACGCTTTACGGTTTCATAGCGGTCCGAGAGCCGGTCCATTTTTTCGGCGAAGGCTTTGTCGGAGGAGCGGTCCGGAATATCATAGTGGTCCCGGATATAGCTGCCGAGATATGCGGTCAGCTTTTCGGCACCGAAAATATTCAGGTGCGGGCCGTCCTTGTAATCCTCAAGGTCGTTCAGACCAAGAGGAGAGGGATCATCAATAAAATTCAGGAAGGGGACATCATTTGTGGAAGCAATCTCTGCAATCTGCTGCTGAATTTTCGGACGTGCGTTGTAAACATCCGGAGCGATATCGCCGTTTGCGTAGGAAACGGGACAGCACATCAGAAGAAGAGAGACATTCTCTTCGCGGCAGAGTTCAATGATTTTCTGCAGATATTCGTGGGATGGATCGCTGAGCGTGGCGTCCACATCGTACCGGCTGGCAGCAGGCGTATCGAGAGGAAGCGTACTCGCATACATGACCGAACCGAGGGTATCCTTCTGGTAATTCCCGTTTTCAAAATCGGAGCCTGTGAGCTCCTTCCAGCGTGAGTGGTAGGAGTACAGCGGAAAATAGAATTCGGTGCGGTTCTCTTCGGAGATCAGGTCCCGGATCATTTCATAGCGGTAGCGGTCCGTAAGGGGCATCTGATCGGTCAGATAGTGAAGAAAGACTTCGCTCCGGAGAGGGTAAATTTCCTCCGCGTAGGTGGTATCCAGAACAATGAGCTTCGGGTGATCCCTGTCGATGGCGTCCTTCATCAGATAATAGCTGCAGGAGAGTGCCTGATTGCCGTTCGAGAGGTTATAGGAAGCAATGCCGTTGTTTTCCCACAGCTCTACCGGTTGTACGCCGTTCTTGGCAACGGAGGAACCGAAGATCAGAACGTCAAAGGTATTCTTCGGATAGTCATAATAATAAGGAGAGAGTTCTTCGGCATCCTTGCCCATGAAAATACGCTCCGTGATGTGAAAGCACACGAGGGAAAGGAGTAGAAAAAGAACGGTACGGATTATGTATTTGGAATTCTTGAGCTTTTTCATATTTTATCAGTTTATCACATCTGCTGTTTGTTCTGAATGCCAATTGGTAAGGAAACCGGCATGTGCAAAGCTGTAACATGTTATAATTCATGAAGAAACGGAGGCAGAGGTACATGTCTTTTCGAAGAAAGCTGATTATTGCATTTTCTATTGTGATTCTTCTGCCGGCGGTGCTGACGATTGCCGGCTTTGAAATCATCCGGAGAGTCCTTCCCAGAGATGCCGCGATGGTCCCGAAGAGCGTGATTATGACACTGGGCGGCATGATTGTGGTGATTCTGATCGTCACGGCGCTTCTTCTGATCAGCTGGATCAAATCCAGTATTCTGGATCCGGTCAATCAGCTGAAAACGGCGATGGGGCGGATTCGCGACGGAAATCTTGATTATACGCTGACTACAACGGAGAAGGGCGAAATCGGGGAACTGTATCAGGGTTACGAGGATATGCGGCTTCGCCTGAAGGAATCCGCGGACGAGAAGCTGGAGAACGACAAACATGACCGGGAGCTGATCAGCAATATTTCGCATGACCTGAAGACGCCGATTACCTCCATCAAGGGATATGTGGAGGGACTTCTGGATGGTGTGGCCAATACGCCGGAGAAACAGGAGAAGTACCTCAGGACCATTTACAACAAGGTCAACGATATGGTGAAGCTGATCAATGAGCTGACCCTGTATTCCAAAATCGACAATGACAAGATCCCTTATAATTTCCGGAGAATTAATCTGTCCGACTATTTTGGCGACTGTGTGGAAGAGATCGGCATGGATCTTGATTCCAAGAATATCGAGCTGAATTATTCCAATCTGCTGCCGAGGGACACGGAGATCATTGCGGATCCGGAACAGTTCAAGCGCGTGGTGAACAACATCATCAGCAACAGTGTAAAATATATGGATAAACCGCATGGCCGGATTGACATACGCCTTCTGGACGAGCAGGATAGTGTGCGGATTGAAATCGAGGACAATGGCCGCGGAATCGCGGCGCGGGATCTTCCGAATATTTTTGACCGGTTCTATCGCGCGGATACTTCCAGAAATTCCGCGACGGGTGGAAACGGAATCGGACTCTCGATTGTAAAGAAAATTGTGGAGGATCACGGCGGATACATCTGGGCGACGGCAAGAGAACATGTCGGCACCTGCATGCACATGGTATTCCGCAAGTACCGGGAGAACAAGTCGGCAGATGAAACCGTGACCACACAGCAGAATTCTTAGGAAAGAAAGGGGCCGCAGGCAGTCTGCGGCAGAACAGGAAAATATGAGCAGAATACTGATTATCGAAGATGAAGAGTCCATTGCGGATCTGGAAAAAGATTATCTGGAACTGTCCGGCTTTGAGGTGTCGGTGGAGAACCGCGGAGATACAGGCCTGAAGGCTGCCCTTGCGGAGGATTTTGACCTGATTATTCTGGACCTGATGCTGCCGGGAATGGACGGCTTTGAAGTCTGCCGGCGTGTCCGCGAGCAGAAGAACGTCCCGATTCTGATGGTTTCGGCCAAGAAGGATGACATTGACAAGATCCGCGGCCTCGGACTCGGCGCGGACGATTATATGACGAAGCCCTTCAGTCCGAGCGAGATGGTGGCAAGAGTGAAGGCTCATCTTGCGCAGTATGAGCGCCTTGTCGGCGCGGCACGTCCGGAGAATGACATCATTGAGATCCGGGGGCTGAAGATTGACAAGACGGCACGCCGTGTGTGGGTGGATGGAGAAGAGAAGCAGTTCACGACAAAGGAATTCGATCTTCTGACCTTCCTCGCGGAAAATCCGAACCATGTCTTCACCAAGGAAGAGCTGTTCCGCAAGGTATGGAACATGGACAGTGTCGGAGACATTGCGACCGTCACGGTTCATATCAAGAAGATCCGGGAGAAGATCGAGTACGATACTTCCAATCCGCAGTACATTGAGACAATCTGGGGCGTGGGATATCGATTCAAGATGTAGCATAAGTTTGAAAGTGACATCGATATGTCACTTTCAAACTGCAGCATCGGTGCTGACGCACCGGCTGCCGCATTCGGCAAAACCGTCTTCGCGGATTTTGCCTCAGCGAAGAAAAATATGACTCATGATATGACTAAGGGCAGTCTTCTGCCCATTCTGATTAAATTCACGATTCCCCTTGTTCTGGGGAATCTGTTACAGCTGACTTACAACGCGGCCGACAGCATCATCGTCGGCCGCTTCGTCGGAGCATCGGCACTTGCCGCGGTGGGCACCAGCAATCCGCTGGTGACGCTGATTATCCTGTTTGAACAGGGAATCTGCCTCGGGACCGGCATCCTGATCGGCATGATGTTCGGCTCGAAGCAGTACGAGCGGCTGCAGAGACAGGTGTCGACGGGAATGATCGCCGGACTGTTCTTCTCTTTGCTGATGTCGGTTCTGACCTTCTGTCTGGCGCCGGTACTTCTTTCGATTCTGCAGGTGGATCCGGCAATTCTGGAGGAAGCTGTTTTATATCTCAGGATCGCGGCTTTCGGACTGATTTTCAATTTTATCTACAACTATTTTGCGGGAACCCTGCGGGCGATGGGCGATTCGAAATCCCCGCTCCTGTTCCTGGCGCTCAGTGCCGGACTGAACGTGGCGGGCGACCTGTTTTTCGTTATTGTTCTGCATCAGGGAATTGTGGGCTGCGCCGTTGCAACGGTGGTTTCGGAGGGATTGTCGGGAGTTCTGTGCTTCTGGTATATTCAGAAGAAAATTCCACTCCTGCAGCTGGGTAGGCGCTGGTTTTGCTTTGACGGGAGCCTCCTGAAGCTGACGTTTCAGTACGGCTTTGTCAGTGCCATGCAGCAATGCGCGGTGCAGATCGGAAAGCTCGGGATTCAGACGATCGTCAACACGATGGGAGTTGCCTCCACGGCGGCATTCAGTGCAGTGAACCGGACCGATGACTACGCGATTGTCATTGAGCAGAACATTGCGCATGCCATGACCAGCGTGATGGCACAGAATGAAGGCGCAGGGGAGCACCGGCGCGTATACCGCGCGTTCCATTACGGAATGATTCTGGAAATCATTTACGGAATACTCGCGGGCATCGTATTCTTTGTCCTCGCGGAGCCGATGATGCGGTTGTTCACACAGGATGCAGAGGTTGTCGGAATCAGTGTGATGTATCTGCGTCTGATCGCATTTATGTATATCCTTCCCGGAGTGACCAATGGCCTGCAGGGGTATTTCCGCGGGATCGGAGACCTGAAGGTGACGCTGATCAGCAGTATGCTGAACATGGGAGCCCGCGTGGCGGCTGCGGCGCCGATGGTATTCGTGTTTCACATGGGGATGACGGCAATTCCGTGGTCCTATCTGGTTGGCTGGGCTGCGATGCTGGCCTTTGAGATTCCGTTTTACCGCCACTGGAACAGAAAACACCTGGGGAAGGCATGAACCTCTTCGGCTTTTAATGTGAGAACCGGAAGAGTACCGCGGAAGAAAAGCGTTTTTACGTCCGTGAAGGAATAAGTTTGGAAGTGACATTGATATGTCACTTCCAAACTGCAGCATCGGTGCTGCCGCATTCGGCAAAACCACCTTCGTGGATTTTGCCTCAGCGAGGTATAAGTTTGAAAGAGAGCCGCAAGAGAACGGCGGGAAGGGCCCAAAATGTCTGACTGTGATACCTGCAACAATCTGGAATGGGATGAGGACGAACAGGATTATGTCTGCATCGCGGATGTGGATGAGGACGATTATGCCCGGATGGTTCTGGAAGAGATGGGAGGTCATCCTCATGAGCGGTGTCCGTACTGGGTAAATGGCGATGAGTATGCGGTTGTCCGTCATCAGGCCCTTTAACGGCTTGGTCTCAGCGAGGTATGGATATGATACAGATTGTACTGCACGAACCGGAGATTCCTTTTAATACCGGAGCGATCGGAAGAAGCTGTGTGGCAACGGATTCTGCGCTTCATCTGATTGAGCCGCTTGGCTTCGTGTTGAATGATAAATATGTAAAACGCGCAGGAATGGACTACTGGGATAAGCTGGAGCTCCACCGGTATGTGGACTACGAGGACTTTTTGCAGCAACATCCGGAGATTGTTTTCGCGGGGGAAGAGGACGGAAAACAAAAGAATGCAGAAAGCGGATCCCGGCCTCACCTGTGGTTTGCGACCACCAAGGCAAGGCAATGCTATTCCGATGTTTCCTACGGGCCGGATGATTTCATTATGTTCGGAAAGGAGTCAGCGGGAATTCCGGAGGAAATTCTGGTTGAGCACCCGAAGGCCTGTGTCCGGATTCCGATGTGGGGGGATATCCGCTCGCTGAATCTGTCCAATTCCGCCGCGGTCATTCTGTATGAGGCTCTCAGGCAGAACGGTTTTGAGAATCTGTCCCGAAAGGGAAATCTGCACCGCCTGTCCTGGGATCAGGGAGCGGAAGAACTGCAGCATCGGTGCTGACACACCGGCTGCCCAACGAGGTATAAAGATACCAAAAGGCCGCGGAAAGAACGAGGCGGGCGGAAACGAGTATGGTTTTCAATTCTTTTTTATTTATTCTGATATTCCTTCCCATCACGATTGCCGGCTGGTTTCTTCTGAACCGGAGAAATGAGACTGCAGCAGAGTGGTTTCTGATCGGCATGAGCCTTTGGTTTTACGGAAGCTTCAGCCCGTGGTATCTTGTCGTCCTGGCAGTGAGTGCCGCGCTGAACTATGCGGTCGGACGCAGTGTTCCCGGGAAAAAAGGACTCCTTGCAGCTGGAATCGTACTGAATCTGGTCCTTCTCGGCTGGTTTAAATATGTGACGCCGCAGCTGGATACGCTGCAGACAGAGAATACGATTCTCCGGAGTCTTGCTGCCGTGGGACTTCCGGTCGGCCTTTCTTTTTATACCTTCAGTCAGATTTCCTATCTGATTGACCGCTACCGGGAAGAAATCGGGCAGGATGGTCTCCGGAGGTATCTGCTGTATTTGTCTTATTTTCCGAAAATTGTGGAGGGACCGATCACCCGTTATGAGGAGCTCGCGGCGCAGTTTCGGGATCCGGAGAGAAGAAAATTCTCGCCGGAGCATTTATCCCGCGGGATTCTCCTGTTCGTGTTCGGACTTGGCAAAAAGCTTCTGATCGCGGATGTTCTTGCAGGCCCCGCAGTATTCGGTATTCAGAGTGCGTATTATCTGGACACGCTGTCGGTGATTGTGACCATGAGCTGCTATGCGCTGCAGCTGTATTTTGACTTTTCCGGCTTCTGCGATATGGCGATGGGAATTTCATGGATGCTGAATCTGGATCTGCCGCTGAATTTCGATGCGCCGTTTCAGGCGAAATCCTTTCCGGAATTCTGGAAACGCTGGCACATGACGCTGACAGGATTTTTTACGAAATACGTCTACATTCCGCTGGGAGGCAGCAGGAGAGGAACGTTGCGGACCTGCCTGAACGTGATGGTGGTTTTTCTTCTGTCTGCGCTCTGGCATGGGATCAGTCTGAATTATCTGATCTGGGGACTTTTGTCCGGGGCGCTGGTCGTTGCCGGAAATCTCCTGGGGAAAAGGAAGAAGACACACTGCACCTTTGCCCTGTTTCTGGTGACACTGGTGTTTTTCGGGGCGCCGGATCCCGCGCACAGTCTTGCCATTCTGAAAAACCTGTTCCGGCCGATGTGGCCGGGCTGGCTGTACCGGATGGCGGGACAGATGTCTGTTCCGGAATTCTGGCTTTTGAATAAGCTGGCGGGAGCCGTGGCTCCGGCAGAGAAGAATCCGCTGCTTCTGGCAGAACTTCTGCTGGTGCTCGCGGCGGCGATGCTGCTGTGCAGGAGGAAAACAGCAGTGAAGATTGCCGGGACCATGCAGCTCAGTCGGAGAAATGCGGTGCTTGCAGGACTCCTTCTTGTCTGGTGCCTGTGCTCGATGTCAGGGGTATCGACGTATTTGTATTTTAAGTTCTGAATTCCAGGTTTTGAGCGGGACGGGCATTGATAGACGGCAGAACATTCAATATATAAGGCGGAGAAGATGCTCCCGGAGCAAAACAGTGCAGGAAGGATTCAACATCAGAAAAGTGCCGCGGCAGGAAACAATGACAAGAGGATCAAAAGACATCAAACAGAATAAAAAAGGAAAACAGTATTCCGCAGATTCTGCCTCAGAGGGGTATAAGTTCCTGAAGGGACTGACCGCGGCTGCAGCGGGACTTGCGGCCGTCTGTATGCTGACCGTGTATCTGCTGGATCCGTTCTATCACTACCATAAGCCCTGGTTTGGCCTGAAGGCGGTTCTGAATGAGAAGGAATATCAGGTGCCGGGAAGTCTTCGGAATTTTGATTACGACAATGTGCTGGTGGGCTCGTCCGTCGTTGAGAACAACGACAACCGCTGGTATGATGAGGCCTTCGGAGGAACGACCATCAAGGCAGTCCGGAGCTACGGCGGAATTGCGGACCTGGTCTGGTATCTGAATCTGGCCTTTGATTCCAGACAGCAGAAGGGACAGCAGATTCAGAAGGTATTTTTCAATGTGGATCCTTCCTCACTGACGCAGGAGGCCGTCACAACCTTCGAGGCCTCCGGGTGCCCGATGTATCTTTATGACCGGAATCCGTTCAACGATGTCAAGTACCTTCTGAACAAGACCGTCCTTCTGGAAAAAATCCCGTATATGCTGGCACAGTCCTTTTCGGCAGATTACAACGAAGGACTGTCCTACAACTGGGCGGAGGGCAAGGATTTCTCGGAAAATGGTGTGCTGACGCATTATTACCGGAAGCGGACGGAAGAACAGATGCTCGCCCCGGATGCCAGGCAGGAAGAGCTGGAGGCAAATCTGGAGCTCCTGTCCGAGGTCATCGAGGCTCATCCGGATACGGAATTCTTTTTTTTCCTGCCGCCGTACTCCATGATCTGGTGGGATGACGCGGCGAGGAACGGATGGAAGGAGGTCTACCTGTATGATGAAATGCAGGCGGCAGAGAGACTTCTTTCCTACGAGAATGTACGCTTTTTTGATTTTCAGAATGAAGAAGGGATTGTTACGGATTTAAACCGGTATATGGATACGGTGCACTTTGATCCCGAAGTCAACTATGCGATCTGCGAGGCAATGGCGGCAGGACAGAATGAAGTGACGAGGGAGAACCTTGCGGACACCTTTGCGGCAACGAGAGAGCTGACGAATCGCTATGAGGCGGAGGTCATTCCGGAGCTGGAACAGGAAGGCCGCTTTCTCTATGCGGACTGAAAGAAAGCGGGGGAGACATCCGGAACCGGAAAGAGGAGAAGCAATGCAGGAAACAGTAAAAGAGCAGGAAGCCGCGGCAGAGAGGCAGCAGACCGGAGAGCTTCTGTCATGGTATGCCGAAAACCGGCGGATTCTTCCCTGGAGAGAGGATCCGACTCCATACCATGTCTGGCTTTCGGAGATTATGCTGCAACAGACGCGGGTGGAGGCAGGAAAAGCCTATTATCTGCGGTTCCTCGAGAATCTCCCGGATATTGCCGCTCTTGCAGCGGCGCCGGAAGAGGTCTATCTGAAGCTGTGGGAAGGACTGGGTTATTATTCCCGGGTGAGAAATCTTCACAAAGCGGCGGTCATGATTATGGAGGAATATGACGGAACGATGCCGGATTCTCCCAAAGAGCTGGAAAAGCTCCCGGGAATCGGGCCGTATTCCGCTGCTGCCATTGCATCCATCGCGTTTCAGAAACCGGTGGTGTCAGTGGATGGAAACCTTCTTCGTGTTTTCGCAAGAATGACGGAATACGGGGAGGACATCAAGGCGCCGGCGGCAAGAAAGGCGGCGCTGGACTATTACGGCGCAGCAATCTCTTGGGCAGAGCGCCCGGGAGATTTCAATCAGGCGCTGATGGACCTGGGGGCAGGGATCTGCCTTCCGAACGGAGAACCGATGTGCCTTCTGTGCCCCTGGAAGAAGCGCTGCCTGGCTCACCGAAATGGGAGAGAGACCGCATTTCCGGTCGTTCCACCGAAGAAAGAACGGAAAAAAGAAAAGCTTACGGTATTTCTGATCCGTGCGGGAGAGCTTCTGGCGGTGCGAAGAAGAGGAGAGGACGGACTCCTTGCTGGACTCTGGGAGTTTCCCAATGTGCCCGGGCAGATGAACGAAGAAGAGGCGAAAAGAGTTCTCGCCGGAATGGGACTGTGGAAGGCGTGCCCCGAAATACCGGGGGAGCAGGAAGAATTCTGCTTCCGTCCGGAATCTCTGGAAGAGACGGAGAGTATTCGGAAGCTTCCTCCGGCGAAACATATTTTCTCTCATATCGAGTGGTACATGACCGGGTATGAAGCCATAATTCCTCCTCTGTCGGAGGAGAAAAGAGAAAAGCTTCGCGGGGATGGAATTTTCTTTGTGACCCGCAAAGAACTGGCGGAAACGTATTCGATTCCGTCTGCCTTTGAGAAATACAAAAAAATTGCAGCAGCGGAATCGTAATTCCGAAGAAAAGACGCATCTTCAGAGCACGGTCCTTGCCTGCGCAAGCCGCATGCGGAACAAGGAATAGAAATCCTGCGAGCCGTCCTCCGGGATGACATAGGGAGTTACGAAGAAGACCTTCAGGAGAAACAGATTCAGCTGTTCGGCAAAGGCGGCATCCCCGCAGGTTTTAAGGAAGTCTTTGACGTCCCGGCAGAAATAGTGCCACTCGGAGACATACTTCTCATATTCGGGAAGATCGGATATACCAAGCCACTTGCTGATTTTGATCTTCATTTTGCCGGGCATGTCACAGCCGTTGTCCACGATAAAATAGCGGAAGGTTTTCGTGTCCGCGTCATAGTCCCGCCCGAGAGGGAACAGACGGCACAGACCCGGGCGAAACGGATGAATGGAGCAGCGTCCGTCGGAGGAAAGGAGGGGACAGGCTCCGTTTTCTCCGTCCTGCATACGAAGATGCGGCAGAATCATGCCCTCTTCCGCGTGCAGGTCAAGAATACCGGCACGGCGGAGTTCTTCGAAATTCTTTCCGAGGCCCTCCGAGAGCCGACAGACATCCCAGGGATCCAGGTGAATGGTGGTTGTCATGCCGTGGCAGCAGTCGCCGCAGCCGTTGCACTTCTCGCAGTAGACCTTCGCCATGTCGGAAGCAGTGTATTTTCGGACTGCAGAATCTGTTTTTGCAAAATCATTTCTGACGAAATTGTTTGTCATAGAAAATCCTTTATCTGTAACGGATCAGCACCTCTGAACCGTTACGTTTCTTTTATTACATCGGTTCGGGACAACAGTCCGGAAAGCGGGAGGAACAGGGCCTGCATTATTTGTGGTAGGCTCTTCCGGCATCGATCATGAAGCCGCGGTAAATCTGTTCGAGAACCAGTACTCTTGTCATCAGGTGAGTGAAGGTGAGGTCCGAGAGCTTCCAGCGCTGGTCGGCTCTTGCAAGAAGTGCCTCTCCGGGCCCGAGGGATCCCGCGATGATAAAAACGAGATTCGAGGAGCGGCGCTGCCATCCGGCAAGCTGAACGGCAAATTCCTCGGAACTCCATTCCTTTCCGTGGAGATCAAGGAGAATGCAGAAGTCCGAAGGGCGGATTTTCTCCAGAGCATGTGCAGCTTCCCTGTCCCTGATCTGCCGGACCTCGGCCGGGCGGTCCGCATGGGTGTTGGCCTCATCCTTTACTTCAACGACTTCTGCCCTGCAGAAAGCGGACAGGCGCTTCAGGTACTCCCTCTGAAGCTGATCCAGCGATTTGTCTTTCATATGTCCGATGCAGAGAATCGTTACATTCATGTGGTAAAATTCCTTTTGCAAAATCATTGTGTGGCAAAGCCGCGAGGGAGTCTGTGATGCAGATTGAATATCCGGATTATTATAACAAATTTCATTGTCTGGCGGGTGAATGTCCCGACACCTGCTGCAGAGACTGGGAAGTCGATGTGGATGATGACACGTTCTATTATTACAAGGTTCAGGAAGGGGAATTGGGGGCGAAGCTGGGCCGTTTCCTCCGGGAAGAGGGGGAGCTGAAGTATATCCCGATGAAGGAGGACGGTTTCTGTCCGTTTCTGACGGAGGGAAAGCTCTGCGAGCTCTGCTGCCGTCTGGGAGAGGAAGGAATGTGCCAGGTCTGTCAGGAATATCCACGTTATTATATGGGAATCGGACATTATGAGCAGGTTGACCTGTCTCTCTCGTGCATGGAGGTGGGACGGCTTTTGTTCACGGGAGCCGGCCCCGTCCGGTATGAGAAATCCGAGGATGAAGAGGAGCCCTGGGAAACCCTGTCCGAAAAAGATCAGGAGAAACTGGAGAAGGTTCTGAGGCTGCGGGATGCCATGGTGGATTCTCTTCAGAGAAAAGACGAGGCGGCAGAGCCGTGTATCCGCATTCTGCCTGGACAGGAAGCGGATCGGATCCTTCTGGAAATTCTTCCGGACCTGGAAATTCTGGATGCCGAGAGCGGACAGATCCTTCGGGAGATTGAGGAGAATTACGGACAGATTCTGGAGCATGAGCCGGAATTCAGGCTCCGGTACGGTGATCTTCTGAAGCGGCTCTTCACCAGATTCGCCGTCTATCTGGTCTTCCGTTATACGCTGGATTCTTATTATGAAGGGAATACGGATGCCGAGAAGCGGCTGTGGGAGAGGAGCCTTCGCCTGATGCTGCTGATGTGCGTCAACGAAGAGAGAAAAACAGGGTCCTTCGGCGTCGGAACCATGATCCAGCTGGCACATCGTTTCTCACGGCAGATTGAGCACAGCGATGAAAATATGGAGAAGATGAAAGCGGAAAAGAACCCGCAGAACGGGACCGAAGAGGAGCGTGCGACGGAGAACGAAGCGGGAGAAGACGCGGTATGAGGCCGAAGCGGCATGGCGTGGGTACAAAAAGATTCCGTTTGTTCTGGCTTCTCCTTCTGCTGTCAGCGGCGCTGAATCTGCTGTCCTGGAAGAGCCGTTTTTTCTCGGATTTCTACGTGAGCCGGATTTTTCCGTATGTAACGGCTCCGCTCTCCCGTTTTACCGCGGTTCTTCCGTTTTCACTGGGGGAGTGCATGCTGATCGCCGCGGTTTTCTGGCTGTTCGTTCTTGCAGGAGTACTTGCTTTTCTGGCGGCGGACCGGATCCGGCACAAGGGGAAGAAGGAATATCAGAAGAATGAACCGGCAGGCCGGCACTGCCGGGCTGCCGGGTTTCTTCGCGCGACGGCGTGGCTTGCCAATATCGTTTTCCTTGTGATGACGCTGAACTGTGTCATCCTGTACCATGTAACGCCACTGGAGGAATCCCTCCCGGGATATGGCAAGACGTATTCCGTAGAGGAACTGGCAGGGCTTCGGGACTATGTGGCAGAAAAGTGCAATGCTCTGGCGCTGCGGATGCCGCGGGGAGAAGACGGAGAGGTTTTCTATGAAGGCGGCGATGCCGCCATGGCGCAGGAGGCAAGGCGGGCCATCGCCCGGGAAGCCAGGGAAGCCGTGAGAACCGCGGCTTCGGGCAAGACGGAAGAAGCAGAGAGATCCGGAAATTCAGGATCATTGGAGAATCGCATCTTTGCACGACTGCGTGGCTGGAGCACCACTCCGAAGGGAATGTTTGGCTCGGAGTTTATTTCCCAGCAGTACATGCAGGGGTATTATTTTCCCTTCTCGATGGAGGCCAATTACAACACCGTCATGAAGGTGATGAACAAGCCTTTCACCATGTGTCATGAGATTGCACACACGCACGGGTATATCTATGAGGATGAGGCGAATCTTCTCGGCTTTCTTGCCTGCATTCATTCGGAGGACGAAGTCTTTCAGTACAGCGGCTGGCTGGGAGTTCTGAACTATGTGGACAACGCTTTTTACCGGAACGTGGACCGGCAGACTTACCGCGCACATCCGGCTGTTTCGGAAACAGTTCGGTCCGACAATGAATTTCTCTCGAAAACGGCCTGGGAAAAGGTAGAAAAGAATGCGGTCCTCTCTACCGAAACAGTGAAGGCGGCTGCGGATACGTATCTGGATACAACGCTGAAGGCAAACGGGGTTTCCAGCGGAAAGGCAAGCTATGAGCATGTGGTCGGACTCCTTCTGGAATACTTTGATGGAAATTTTCCGGAGTAAAGAGGCCTTTGGTTCACATGGTCCGGCAAACATGATAAGCTGAAAGAGCTTTTTACAAAGAAGTCTGAATATACCGGAATGCTGCAGCATGTCGGGGTGTTTTGGGGATCACATCCCATAAAACGGATTTGTTCAGAATAGAAGAAGCCTCCCGGGAGGCAGAAGGAGCGCACAGATGAACATTGTATGTCTTGATCTTGAAGGAGTTCTTGTACCGGAAATCTGGATCGCATTTTCCCAGGTATCCGGAATTCCGGAGCTGAAGCGGACCACGCGTGACGAGCCGGATTACGACAAGCTGATGAAGTGGCGCCTTGGGATCCTGAAGGAACATGGGCTGGGGCTTAAGGAAATTCAGGAGACCATTGCAGGGATCGATCCTCTTCCGGGAGCGAAGGAATTCCTGGATGATCTCCGCAAGGAGACGCAGGTCATCATTATCAGCGATACCTTCTCGGAATTTGCCGGACCGCTGATGGCAAAGCTCGGCTATCCTACGATTTTCTGCAATTCTCTGGAGGTTGCGCCTTCCGGAGAAATCACCGGTTTTCGGATGCGGATTGAGAATTCCAAGCTGACAACCGTAAAGGCATTGCAGTCCATCGGCTTTGAAACCATCGCCAGCGGAGATTCCTACAATGACCTCGGCATGATTCGCGCCAGCAAGGCGGGCTTCCTTTTCCGCTCTACGGATCAGATCAAGAAGGACAATCCGGATCTTCCGGCCTGCGAAACCTTTGAGGAGCTGGCTGCGGCAATCCGCAAGGCACTGTAAGAACGGATATCTTTGCATCCCGGAGTCCCTGCATGCAGGAAGGCTCCGGGATGTTTTCGGAAAAGAGAGAAGATGAAGTACTACTTTGCACCACTGGAAGGCATCACAGGTTACCGGTTCCGACAGGCACATCACCAGTTTTTTCCGGGAATGGATGCCTATTTTACGCCTTTCGTCGTGGCAACCTATACGAAGAAGCTCAAATCCCGTGAAAAAAGGGATATTCTCCCGGAAAACAATGCCGGAGTTCCGACGGTCCCGCAGATTCTGACGGCTCACGCGGACGAGTTCCTGTTCTGCGCCCGGTACCTGGCAGAGTTCGGCTATCCGGAAATCAATCTGAACCTCGGATGTCCTGTCGGAACGGTCACGGCGAAGGGAAAAGGGTCCGGCATGCTGCGCTCACCGGAAGAGATGGACCGCTTTCTGGATGCGATTTATGAAGGAGCGGAGAATATTCCGGTAACCGGAGAAGACGGCGCCGTGCATCCGATCCGGATTTCCGTGAAAACCAGACTCGGCTGGGAGAATCCGGCGGAATTTAACCGGCTCCTCGAAATCTATGAGCGGTATCCGCTTTCGGAACTGATCGTGCATGCGAGGACGCGGCAGGAACTGTATCGGGGAAGACCGGAGCTGGCGGCCTTTTCCATGGCCTTTCACAGAGAGCAGAAACCGTGCTCTTCGCCAGCGGAGGCTCCCGCGGAGAGTAAGCAGTGCGGCAGCAGGACCTCTTTCGGACAGGAGGCGGATGCACATCGTCTGACGCTCTGCTACAACGGGGATATCCGGACGGAAGCGGATCTTGTCTTTCTGGAGAAGACATTTCCGGGGCTGGACCGCGTGATGATCGGAAGAGGACTTCTGTCCGATCCGAATCTGGTGACGCGTCTTGTGACGGGGAGAGAGCCGGACAAGAAGACATTCCGCACATTTCATGACACTTTGTATGCGGCCTATGACGAGCAGTTTCATGATGACAGAATTCGCATCAACTGCATGAAGGAGCTGTGGACATTCCTCGGGGAGAGCTTCTGCGATACCGGAAGATATGTCAAAGGAATCCATAAGGCAGGAAACCGGGCGGAGTATGAAGCGGCAGTGCGGATGCTGTTTGCCAATTGTGATCTGCAGCCGTTAAAGAACGGACTTCTGCATTCGGAGACTTTTTAAGGCTGCGGCGGGATGCTTCTATTGTCCTGTCTGCTTCGCTGCCGGAAATCGCATCCCGTCATTCTGACTTTCTTTATGAGCAGGAACGATTTAGAGGAGGTCCCGGGCGTTCTTTGCAGAAGGCTCATTTGATGCTGCGGATGTGAAAGAGAATCTCGCACCGGGAACCGCCGCCTGCGTTATTGGAGAAGCGGATTTTGGCGCGGTGGGCGGCGGCACCCTGGCGGACAACAGTGAGTCCGAGTCCGTGACCGGGGACCACTTCCGGCTTTTTCTCTGAAAGCCTCTGCAGCTCCTTTTCGGAAAACCCGCAGCCATTGTCCGAAACCGCCAGAACAAGACGGCGTTTCTGCATCGAAAGCCCCAGTGTAATGAGGCATCCGGCCGGATTGTGCCGGATACAGTTGCCGATCAGGTTGCGGAGCATGCGGGAGAGGATCGGCTCGCTGCCCGAAAGAGAAATTCCCTCTGTACCGGGATCAATCGTAAGCTGAATCCGGAAACGAAGCGCAGAAAACGCTGTATCCGAAGGATCCTTCCGGTCGGGTGCTTCCCCGGTATCGGATGCATCCGCAGAGAGCTCCGCACGGCAAAGCCATTCGTTCATGTAATCCGCGGCAATTTTCCGCAGCAGTTTTGCCGGGAAAACCGGCTGCAGCTCCAGCGCTTCCATCGAATACGTCAGGTAGTTGGTCATATTCAAGTCTTCAATCAATTCCCGCAATTCCAATCCCTTTTCCTGAATGAAGGCAGCCTCCTGCTGCAGTGGAGCCGGGAGCGCCGCATTGGTACACAGACCGGAAGAATATCCGAGAATGGCAGAAAGCGGTGTTCGCACATCATGTGAGACGGCGGCGATCCATTCGCGGCGCGCGGCATCCCTCTGCCGGAATTCCTTTCGGACGAAATGGAAGGAGGCGGCAATCAGCCACAGAATACTGAAAAGGAAAATGACCAGAACCAGAGCGGCATAGTAAGGAAATTCCGAGGGTGAAAACATGATCTGCCAGCGGGCAGCGGAATTCTTCGGGTATCCGAGAACGAGAATGCCGTCATCACGGATTCTTGTCAGAACCGGATAATCATTCAGATACCACCGGCTGAAGGAAATGCCGTCACGAAGAGAATAGTGGTTCGGTATGTCGGAGGGCTGATGATACGACCATACGACATCGCCTTGATCATTCATGAGAACAGCCCAGAGCTGCAGAGAGGCAAGGAGCTGTTGGGCACCGGGAGAAATTTCCCAGTCTCCCTTCGGGGAATGCCGAAGGCCCTGATCCAGAACGGCCAGCGGGGAGCGCAGCATGGCGTAGGTAAAGGAATTGGTGTCTGCGGGAAAAAGATCCGTGTTGTACGGAAGCAGGATCCCGGAAGCGAGCAGAACAAGATCCAGAAAGGCCAGAAGAAGCAGAGAGACCGTGAAACGAAGGGTGAGTTTGGCGGCACTCCGGAAAAAATGTCTGGGATCCGGGAGCTCTCGTGAAAAGGCGGAGGACGTGTGCGGAATTTGTTTTTTCATAGAGGTTCTCCCTGTCATTTTGGGCTATGTGCTATTTGAGACACATGCAGTTTGAAAGGAATGCATCAAGGATTTCCTTCAATCATGTTCCTGCCGGAATCTGCCGGGCGGCGCAGGAGGCGGTATCCGAGGCCGCGCACCGTCACCAGATATTGAGGATGGGAGGGATCCAGTTCGA
This sequence comes from bacterium, assembly GCA_963655255.1. Lineage (GTDB taxonomy): Bacteria > Bacillota > Clostridia > Lachnospirales > Lachnospiraceae > CAG-791. The sequence continues at coordinate 11,730 of CAVKEB010000027.1, read as the reverse complement.
TCTTCTCACGAAGATGCCTCATATGAACCATCAGTGTGTTCTCATAGCAGAAATTTTCTCCCTCCCATGCCGCATCGCAGAGTGCATCCACTGTGACAATCCGGTCGCGGTTTTCTTCCAGAATATTCAAAAGAACATATTCTTTGGCGGTCAATGTCCGGTCCGGACCGTTGCCGGATACCACGCCGGATGAAAAATTTACGGTCACGGGACCAAGATGAATGACACGACCGGAATCTTCCCGGGAGCGGTAAGTCCGGCGGAGAACAGCGTGGATCCGCAGGAGAAGCTCCTGCGGAAGAAACGGCTTGGTAATGTAATCATCCGCGCCCAAACCAAGTCCCTTCAGGCGGGCGCTGTCCTCATCACGGGCCGAGAGAAAAAGAACCGGAGCATCGGAGAGCGTGCGGAGCTTTTGAAAGAGCGAGAATCCGTCCAGGTCAGGCAGCATGACATCCAGAAGGAACAGGTCCGGATGCCGGGACCGGGTGAGCTGGAGTGCTTCTCCGGCGGTTCCGGCACAGGAAATGGAAGTGAAGCCGTCTTTTTCCAGAAAGCTCTGCAGCATGCTTCGAAGCGAAGGCTCATCATCCACGATCAGAATGGAACAGTTCTCAAGCATCGTCATTTTCCTTTCATGCGGTGTCACACCGTGCAGGGATCCGCTGCTTTCTTTTCCTATTCCCTTCCGCTGCCGGATCAAACCCGGAAGCGGCAGAAGATCCGTCACAATCATAACGTTTGAGAAACACTATAGATTTCAATTCCGGGAAAGTCATGCATTCGAAGGAAAGCGTAAGGCTTTCTTAAGGTTCCTTTCATCCGGAGGTAAGGTGACGCAGATATGCTTGTTTCGGATCCGGGAAGCGGCGGAGATCAAAATCCGCAGTGATGCTGTGAAATGCGGCGGGAAGGGACACCCTTATGGGGACTGCCGTATGCGTAGGAAGGGAAGAAAACAAGCGGGAGTATGGATGCATTCTGCCTGGATGCAGGAACGAAGGGAAAGGAGTTTGAGAATGGCGGCAATCGTGACGACAGACAATCTGAGCAAGCAATATGGAGCAACAAGAGTGGTTCAAAACCTGAATCTGGAGATTCCGGAAAACTGTATCTACGGATTTCTGGGGCCGAATGGTGCCGGGAAATCCACGACAATGAAAATGCTGCTGGGCCTGGTTCATCCAACGGAGGGGAAAATTCATATTTTCGGGAAAAAGCTGACGCAGGCAAACCGTCTGGAAATTCTGAAGGAGACCGGATCGCTGATTGAATCGCCTGCCTATTACGGTCAGCTCACGGCGAGAGAAAATCTGGAAATTATCCGTGGGCTGAAAAAGCTTCCGAAATCCGAAATAGAAGAGGTTCTTCGGATTGTTCATCTGGAGCATGTCGGAGAAAAGCGGGTTTCGCACTTCTCGCTCGGCATGAAGCAGCGGCTCGGCATTGCCGCGGCACTGATGGGGCGGCCCAGGCTCCTTCTTCTGGATGAACCGATGAATGGCCTGGACCCGGCAGGAATCCAGGAGATCCGGGAGCTGATCTGCTCTCTTCCGGAGGAATATGGAATGAGCGTTCTTCTGTCCTCCCATCTTCTTCCGGAAATGGATCAGATGGCGGAGAGAATCGGAATCATTCAAAACGGACGGCTGATTTTTCAGGACAGCCTGCAGATGCTGCATGAAAAGGGCAGCAGGAGCCTGATCCTGCACACGGAGAGCGACCGGAAGGCCTTCGGACTTCTCCGCAGGATGGCAGAACGGGACGAGTTCGCGGTTCTTCGAAAGGCATCTCTGGATGTCTCAAAACGGGAAGTGGTTCTGCCGATGCTTCCGGAAGCGCAGACGGCAGAGATGACCCGTGTTCTGGCTGAGAATGGCATCGGAATCCTGCGGCTTTATGAGAAGGAACACAGCCTGGAGGAGCTGTTCCTCCATATGACGGAGCAGAGCAAGTTTGAAAGCGATATCGATATGTCGCTTTCAAACTGCAGCATCGGTGCTGATGCACCGGCTGCCGCAGCGAGGCATAAAAATGCGTGAAGCCAAAAGACAGAAGTCTGCCAGTGAAAATCAGATATGTTTGCAAAATATCTATGCAGGAGGAACCATGAAATGTGGACAGCATTAAAAACGGAGTTTGCCAAAACGAGGCACCTTCATTTTCCGCTGATCGGGTTTCTGATCATCGGAATGGAATTTGCCTGGCTGTGTTTTGATATCCGGCGGTATGGTCCGGAGGAGCTGAAAACCGGGTATGCCGGTACGCTGTACAATCTGATGATCATTCATGTGATCACCATGCCGATTCTCTGGACGGTGGTGACATCCAGGCTGTGCGATCTGGAGCAGCGGGAGAATATGTTCAAAGTGATGCTGACCCTGGAGGAGGCAGAGAATCTGTATCATGCCAAGCTGATCTGCCTGTTTTTATACAATTTCATTGCAACGGGCATTCAGACGGCGGGACTGCTCATGATCGGGAAAATAAGGGGATTTCAGGACACGGCGCTTCTTGCGCAGGTCCCGTATGCGGTCATGGCGGAATTTTCTGTCAATCTGTTTCTCATTGTACTGATTGCGAATCTTTCCCTTCGGATGGAGAACCCGTTTGTGCCGGTCATCGCAGGAATTGCGGGAGCGTTCCTGGGGCTGATGGCAATGTTTTTCCCGATGTGGCTGGAGCGGTTGATCCCGACCTCGTATTACGCGGTTCTCAGCCCCGTGGAGATGAACTGGGATGAGGCAACCCGGACGATTTCCTATTCGGTCAGAAATTTCAGATGGCCGGAATGGCTGGCGCTGATGACTGCCGGGGCGTTGATCTGCAGGAACGGGAGCCGAAAGATCAGCAGCAGGGAATGGTAGCTTTCGATTCGGCAGGAAGAGGAAAAATGCCGAATATAAAACAGGGCGAAGAGCCTTTAGGCAGACATGCAAAGAAAGTGGAGAGAAAGATATGATAATACGGGTGATACATGCGGAGCTTTTAAAAATGCGTCGGACGCCGCTCTGGGCGGCTTTTCCGATTCTGTCTGTGATTTCTGCCATGATGGGAACCGCGAACTATGCGGCCAATACGGAAATTCTGAAGGACGGCTGGCTGGACCTCTGGGCGCAGCATACTCTGTTTGCCGCTGTGTTTTTCCTGCCTGCCCTGTATGGGGCGCTGTGTTCCTGCGAATGGAGATGGGAACATCTGGGACATAACTGGAACCGGCTGATGACGCAGCCGGTTCCGGCGGGTCTGATCTGGTTTGGGAAATTCGTTCCGTCTGCGGGAGCGGCGCTCGGCTCACAGCTTTTGATCGGTGGTCTGTATCTGCTGTCCGGAAAGCTGGTGGGACTTACAGAACCTCTCCCGGAGAATCTGCCCGTCTGGCTCCTGATGGGATGGATTGGGAGTCTTGCGATTCTGGCCGTACAGCTCTTTCTCTCCATGGTGATCCGGAGCTTTGCAGTCCCGGTCGGTATCGCGCTTGCCGGAGGCGTCGCAGGGCTTCTTGCCGCTGCCAGGGGAAAGGCGGAGATGATCCCCTATGCACTGCTTGCAGCCGGGATGAATGCAAATAATTCCAAAGACGGGTATACCGCCAGTCTGCAGGGATGCCTTTTTCTGGTGCTGAGCGCGGCGGGGTGGATTCTCCTTTCCTTTCTTTTGTCAGTTCTGTGGCTCAGGAAAAAAGATATCGCAGCGGGATGATTACAGTCAGGCGAGTCCCATCGCCTCATCCACAGGAAGTGATAAAACCACGCCGTGTGCAGGTGTATTGAGACCGCAGGAAGCGGTAATCGCCTGCATGACGGCGGTTTTCTTTTCTTCCGGGACCACGATCATGACAAAATCCTGTTCCTCCTGCCCGTCGATTCCAAGATAAGGTCCGGCATTTCCGGCCATCCGGCGTCCGTGAAGGACGGTTCCGCCTCTGGCTCCGACGCCTCTGGCGGCATCAATGACGGCATCGCTGTAACCGGTGTTCACACTGGTCCAGATGAGAGAATAGGTTTGTGTTTTGCTGCCTGTATTGGACATAACGGCCTCCTGCTGCGGGGAAACAGATGAATCAGAGCGGTGCGGGGACGAAGAGGAGCTTCGCTCTTCTTTTCCGGAAAGGGCGGACGGCTGGGCACGAAGGAGCGAAGCCAGCGCCCGCTGTGCTCCGGTGAGAGGAAAGGTAAGGGCAATTCCGGTACCTCTGCGGTGATAGGACAGCGCCTGATTGATCGCGGAGAAGACCTCCTGAACCCGCGATGTCGGGACACAGCCGAAGGTGAGAATCCGGGTGGAGCCGCCGAGCCCCAGAATATCCAGAAATTCAGAGGGAGCGGTTCCCTTTCCGCGGAGTTCGCAGAACAGGGGAATGTGGTGCTTCCGGAAGGTTTCCGCGACCTGTTTCTCATCTTCCTCGCGCGTGATGGACAGAAGCACGCGGAAGGTATCTGGCGAATCCTTGTGATGGGCAAAAGTGTGACTGCCTGTTTTCATGAACATTTCCTCGTATAGTTTGGGATGATACGGTTCTCTTTGAAAATGTGCCTGAATCCTGCTGGTATTCAGAACATGAAATGTTTCCGGTCAGCAGAATGGAAGGCTCTCGCAAGCAAGCTCAGAAAGTGCGCAGATCTGTTTTACGGCTCCAGCTCGACAATTTCGTCGTCATAGTGGAGGGAAACACTGCCTGTGCGGGCTGTTTTCCTGCGATAGATCAGTCCCATGATCTGAATGGCGATCAGGGGAGCGAGGGCGACCAGAGCAACGACGCCGAAGGCATCGGTGACAATGTTGCCTCCGACCGCGCTGCAGGCGCCCATGGCGAGGGGCAGCAGGAAGGTGGAGGTCATGGGGCCGCTGGCGACACCGCCGGAGTCGAACGCGATGCCGACGAAGACGGGCGGAACAAAGAAGCTCATCACAAGAGCCGCGGTGTAGCCGGGAATCAGAATCCAATACAGATGAAGACCGGTGAGAACGCGGAGCATGGAAAGCGAAGCCGCGCATGCGACACCGGCCTGTAGCGCCCGGTTCATGGATGTGTGAGAGATCATGCCTCCGGTGATGTCTTCGACCTGTTCATTGAGGACCTGAACCGCGGGCTCTGCCCGGACGATGGAGTAACCGATCAGCATGCCGATCGGAAGGAGAAGCCAGGAATGCTGCTGGCTTCCGAGCGCATTTCCCAGAAGGTTTCCGACCGGAGCAAATCCGACGTTGACACCCAACAGGAAGAGGATGAGTCCCAGAATGGTATAAAGAAATCCGATCAGCATGCGGAGAATCTGCCGGGACTGATACTGCCTGGTGAGAAGCTGGAACACAAGGAACACGAATACAATGGGAAGGGTGCTCTGCAGAACTTCCCGGGTATAGCGCGGAAGGGCCTGCAGAAATTCCATTGCAACGTCCTGTGTAGTAAGAACCGGGGCGAGTTCGACGGCATTGTAGAGCGTGTCGGTCGGGTGGTAGAAGATGCCGAGCAGCATCACCATCAGAATCGGACCGATGCTGCACAGAGCGATCAGACCGAAGCTGTCATCCGCGTTCTCTCCGTGGCCGTGCATCGAAGAAAAGCCAATGCCGAGCGCCATGATAAAAGGAACGGTCATCGGGCCTGTGGTAACGCCGCCCGCGTCGAATGCAACGGCAAGAAAGTCTTCGGGGACAAGGGCGGAGAGGAGAAACAGAAGCAGATACAGGACGAGGAGCATGCGGCGAAGCGGAATCTGATACAGAATCCGCAAAAGAGCAACCGCGGTAAAAATACCGACACCGGCTGCAACCGTCCAGATGAGAACGGAATTGGGAATGGCAGCGACCTGATTCGCGAGGACCTGCAGATCCGGCTCCGAGATCGTGATGACGGCACCCATGAAAAAACAGATGAGGAGAACGAGCGGCCTGCTCTTCAGGCGGACAATCCGTCCGCCGATTCCCTGACCGAGCGGCGTCATGGAAATTTCTGCGCCCAGCTGAAACAGTCCCATTCCGAGAATGAGAAGAACCGCACCGGTCAGAAACAAGGCGATGGTGCCGACTTCCATAGGAGCCAGCGTGAGGCTTAACAGCAGCACGATCGCAGTGATCGGGAGAACGCTGGAGAGGGCTTCATTTGTTTTTTCTTTGAGTTTTTCATTCATAGACGGTACATGGTGTCAGGTGATTGTGGAGCAGCTGCCCGGTTCAAAACGGATAGAAATATCATAAACATTTGAAAAAGAGTGAAAACGATTCGTATCTGTATGATAACATGGAGAAACAGAGAAAGCGAAGATGTTAAGAAATCTTAGCGGGAAACACGCGGACCTTTGGAAAATCCGTAGAAGGGCAGATATCTTTTATATGAAGAATTCAAGGACACAGGAAATTACATTTGGAGCGATGATCGCGGCGATTTTCGGACTGCTGCTCCTTCTGAACCGCCAGACAGGGGGCATGCTGGAGGAGGTGTTCCTGTTCGCGTTTCCGATCCCGATGGTTGCCTATTCGGCCCAATACGGCTGGAAGAAGAGTCTTCCGGTGTTCGCGGTCACGGTGCTGATCGCCATTTTGTGCGGAACGTTCAGCGGCTTTTTCTATGCGGCGAGTGAATCGTTCATCGGGATGGTATACGGAACAATGCTGAACCGGAAGAAGGATCCGGGCAAGACGCTGCTCCTTGTCATGGTTCTCTCGGCGCTTGCCAATATTCTGAGCAGCGTGGTTCTCGCCTCTTTGTTCGGAATCAATCTTCAGGCGGACATCAAAGAAATGCAGCAGATGATGCTCGGAACAGTGGAGAAGGTGTACGGTTCCCAGGGCATGATGGCAGGCTCTCAGGCGGCGGCAGGTGCCGGTGCCGCGGATATGGTTGAGGCCATGAAGTCGGTATTTACACTGGATTATCTTCTGCGGATTTATATTATTTCCATGATTCTTCTCGGTGTGGTTCAGGGCCTTATCATTTACGAGCTCAGTCTGATCATTCTGCGCCGGCTGAAATTCCCGGTGCAGAAGCCGCAGCCGATTTTGCAGTTTTATCCGCCGGTCTGGACGGGAGCGGTGGCCTTGACGGCATTTTTGTGCTATTTCATTTCCATGATCTATCCCCTGCAGAATGAGAATCTGTCGAATCTGGTGCAGACCTTGGGAACCTGCGGGTATTTGTATCTCGTGTGTTTTGGAATCATTGGCGGAGCGGGATATCTGCGCAGACGGATGGGAATGGCGAAGGTTCTGGCCGTGCTGCTCCCGGTTCTGTGCATGTTCTGGCTGCCGTATGTGCTGGCATTCATCGGCTTTGCCTATATCAGCTTGAGCCTGCACGACAGGATTCTGGGGAAAGTATAAGAGAGCAGGTGGTTTTGCAGAAAGCCGAAGAGAATATAACAGTTCCGTACATTTCAAATTTGCATACGGAAACCCGGAATGTGGCGGAGCAGTTATAAAAATGAAGGAATCTTGAAGAAAAGGAGAGCAGCATGAATTTGTTTATCAGCTCGGACATTGAAGGAACCTGCGGAATCTGCGACTGGTCGGAGATTTCGGAAGGCGGAAGCGATTATGAGCGCTTTGCCGCGCAGATGTCGAAGGAAGCTGCCGCGGCCTGCGCAGGCGCGGGGCCGGACGCGGAAATCCTGGTGCGGGACGGCCATGGTTCGGCACGAAATATTGATCCGGCGCTTCTGCCGGACAATGCGGTTCTGATGCGGGGGTGGGATAAGTCTCCGGACGGCATGATGGCGGGAATCGCGACCGGATTTGATGCCTGTGCAATGGTCGGATATCACGCACACGCGTATTCCACAGGAAATCCGCTGGCACATACTTCGGAGCCGAACATCCAGAAGATGCTCCTGAACGGCGAGTATTGCAGTGAATTTCTCTATAACGCCTATTATGCGGCCTATTATGGCGTTCCGACGATTTTCATCAGCGGCGACGCGGATGTGTGTGCGGAGGCGAAGAGACGGATCCCTGCCATCACGGCAGTTCCGGTGATCCGGGCCCAGGGAGGTGCCAGTATTTCGATTCAGCCGGAACGGGCTCTGCAGCTGATCCGCGAGGGGATGGCAAAGGCGGTTTCGAGTGACTGGTCCACGTGCCTGCCCAAGCTCCCGGAGCATTTCTGCGTGGATATTGAATATAAGGAATATCAGGATGCCGAGAAGTTTTCGTACTATCCCGGCGCGGAGCGAATCGACGCAAAGACCGTGCGGTTTGAAGCGGATGATTACTATGAGGTGAAGCGGTTTTTCCTGTTTTCCATCTGATCGCCTGTCGATGGATGGAACGAAGCGCCCGGGCACATTCCGTATGATTTCATTTGTATGAGCCTGCGCGGCGAGGGCAGGAATCGGTATTGTTCAGAACACAAGGAGAGGGATTTCTATGAAATACGATTTTACTTCAGTCATTGACCGGCACAACAAGGATTCCATCGCGGTGGATGTCATTCCGTTTCCGGACGCTCCGGTGAAGGAGGGTTTCGACCGGATTCCCATGTGGGTGGCCGATATGAACTTTCCGACGGCACCGACCATTCAGCAGCGCATCATTGAGAGAACGCAGCATCCGATGTTCGGTTATTTTGATCCGACAGAGGAGTATTTTGATTCCATCATCCGCTGGCAGGAGAAGAGAAACGGCGTCACCGGCCTGACCAAAGAAGCCATCGGCTATGAGAACGGTGTGCTCGGGTGTCTTAGCAGCGCGGTGCAGGCATTCACGGCACCGGGAGAGTCCATCTTTTTTCATTCGCCGACCTACATCGGATTTTCTTTTACCGTGAAGGAAAACGGAAGAAACCTTGCCACCTCGGCGCTGAAGAAGGATGAAAAGGGCGTCTGGCGGATGGATTACGAGGACATGGACCGCGTGATTCGGGAGAATCACATCCATTTTGCCGTGTTCTGTTCCCCGCACAATCCGTGCGGCCGCGTCTGGGAGAGGGAAGAGATCGAAAAGGCCATGGAGGTTTTCCGGAAGAACGACTGCATTGTGTTCTCCGATGAAATCTGGTCGGATCTGATTCTGGAAGGATACCGGCATGTTCCGACGCAGAGTGTGTCGGAAGACGCGAGAAACCGCGTCATTGCGGCGTATGCTCCGTCCAAGACATTCAATCTGGCGGGGCTGGTCGGTTCCTACCATATTATTTATAACCAGTGCCTTCGGGACCGTGTCGTCAAGCAGTCGCGGCTGTCCCATTACAATGAGATGAATGTGCTCTCCATGCATGCGCTGATCGGTGCGTATGAGCCGGAAGGAGAGGAATGGCTGGAAGAGCTCCGGATGGTTCTTGGCGGGAACGCGAAATGGGCGTGCCGCTTCATCAGAGAGCATTTTGCCGGGGTAACAGTGGCAGAGCCGCAGGGAACCTACATGCTGTATCTCGACTGCCATGAATGGCTTCAGAGAAACGGAAAGACCATTGCGGATCTGGTACGCGCCGGAATATACGTCGGCGTCATATGGCAGGACGGCTCGCCGTTTGGACAGCCGGATACCATCCGGATGAATCTGGCGCTTCCGAGAGCCAGGGTGGAAGAGGCCTTCCATCGGCTGGAGCAGTATGTTTTCTGCGTGAAGCAGTAAAAACATGCAGGTGTTCCAAGGAATTCACAGGAGAAGGGGAGTGGCGGAAGCTGCGCTGCAGAATCCAGTGAAACAGACCTGCCGGAGAGATTTGTACAAACTGACCACGTAGAACAGATTAATTTGTTACAAACAAATGCATGATTGTGCAAAATGATTGATGCGCTTACCAAAAAGCCGCCTGCTGAAGAAAAAATGCTTCAGCAGGCGGCTTTTTTCAGGGGGTTTATAAAAGATCATCCTACCCAGACTGTGCATTCTGACGTATCCTTGATCCATCAGATGTTCCCCGAGGGGAACGAGGTATTGTTTTGATTCAAGGAGGGAAGTTATGAAAAGTAAGACAATGAAGAGAGCGCTGGCAGCAGTGATGACCGGCATTCTTGCAGGCGGCATGCTGGCAGGATGCGGAGCTTCTGCATCGAAGGACACTGCAACAGCTTCCGACTCTGCGGCAGCAGAAAAGACGGATAGTGCAGCAGCTGACTCTGCGGCAGAGGGAGCAGTAGATCTTTCCTTCTACATCTGGAGTGATGAGGAGAACTATATTTCCAAGGTTGTGGATCAGTACAACAGCTCTCAGGATAAGATTCATGTGACGCTCACCTCCATCCCGAGTGACAGCTATGACGATAAGCTGAAGGTTCTTCTTGCCGGCCAGTCTGACGTTGATATTGTGGACATCCGTGGTATGGCACAGGCTACGACCTATGCAGCCGGCGGAGCGCTTCTTGATCTGACAGACCGAATTGCAAACAGCGATCTGGATACCAGCAAGTACGGCGACATGTGGGGCAACAGTACTTATAACGATAAGTATTATATTCTGCCGACCAGAACAACCTGCTGGGCGCTTCTCTACAATGCGGATATGGTGAAGGAAGCCGGCCTCGAGGAGCCCGGACAGCTTACCTGGCCCGAATATAAGGAGTATGCGGACAAGCTCAGAGATTTCTACGATGGCAAGACTGCTGAGGACGGAACATCGATCAAGGGTGGTTACTGGGTTCCCTGGATTTATGTATTCGACGCAGTGCAGCATGGCTCCTATGCGAATGATGAAGATACACAGTATCTGCAGGAGTCGATCGAGCTGCTGAAGAGCCTGTATACCGATGGCTCTCATTACAGCTATGAGGATGTTTCTTCCGGCACGTACGATTACATTTCGGAGTTTGAGAATGGACATGTTGCACTCCTTCCGAATGGAGAGTGGTGTGTCAACATGCTGATGCAGGCGCAGGCTGAAGGAAAAACCGATGTCAACTGGGAGGTTGCTCCGATGCCGGTTCCGGAAGGCGTTGAGGCCGGAACAAGCTGGGGACAGTTCCAGTTTGCAGGAATTACCTCCTCTACCAAGCATCCTGATGAAGCGTTTGACTTCCTGAAGTACCTTTGCGGAGAGCCGGGCGCAGAAGTATACGCTTCCTCCGGAATGATCCACGCATACTCTACGGACAGCGCAGCACAGGCTCTGAAGGATGCTTCCGGAAAGGAATCGGTACAGGTCCTTTTCGAGGCGAAGAAGATTCAGGAGCAGCCTACGAGCGAGGGATACGATCAGTTCCTGAATGCTTTCAATGAGCAGGCTCAGCTGTACTTCCTGGATGAGCAGGATATTGATACGACAATGGCAAACTTTAAGGATCAGGCAGATGCACTTCGTGCCGAGGGACTGAAGTAATAAGAGCCAGACAGTAAGGTGAAAAGCGGAAGTTTCCGCATAAGCATTCTCTGGAGAGGGGCTTTTTCTTGGGTAAACGGAGAAAAGCTCCTCTTCTGCTTCTGAAGAAGAAAAGAAAATTCAGAACAGAATTACTGCAGTGAGGAGGCCGATTATGAAAAACACTTCTAAGAAAACAAAGGCCGGTGTAAAAGGATTTGCCAAAGCAAGGCGCAGAGAAATCATCTCCGGCTACCTTTTTGTACTGCCGAATTTTATTGGCTTTTTTGTTTTTATGATGATCCCGATTGTTATGGGATTTGTAATTTCACTGACGAACTATGATGGCTTTGCCAAAATGGATTTTGTCGGTTTTAAGAATTACATCGCCATGTTTAAGGATGATTATTTCATTGTATCAGTGAAGAATAATTTTCTGTATACGCTGGTGACGGTTCCGGTGACGCTGGTTCTTTCCACGCTGCTGGCGGTGGCTT
>CAVKEB010000026.1:0-37411 GCA_963655255.1 bacterium | reverse complement strand
CTAAGCAGGAGAAGATGTCATCAGACATCTTCGAGTGCAGCGGTTTTGCCGAATGTGGCAGCCGGTGCGTCAGCACCGATGCTGCAGTTTGAAAGTGGCATATCGATGTCACTTTCAAACTTCCCCCTTGGCCTAATTGATTTTTCACCGGCTGCTCTGTACGGGCCGATGCTCTTCATTGTAGCTTAATTCTTTCGTCTTGTCCCCGGGTTTCCACATTCTGTCGGCAGAGTCTTGCCGCAAGATAGCCCTTTTCCCGTCTTCCTATGGTAAAATACCATCATTATGGAATTATTCTCATTACAGTATTTTCTCTTTATCGCCATATTGCTCGCGGTCTATTTCCTGCTGCCCCGGATCTTTCGGGCAGCGGGCAGGTTTCAGTGGGTGGTTCTTCTGGCCGCGAGTCTCGTGTTCTATCTCTATTCCAGTCATGGGGCAGTTCTCCTCCTTCTCCTCACCGCATTCACGGTCTGGGGCGGCGGGCTCCTGCTCTCCTCGCGCGATTCTGCCTACGCGAAACAGAAAAAGGCCGGATTTTCCTCTCCTGCCGAGAGAAAGGCCGCCAAAAAGAGGGTGACTGCGCAAAAGCGCCGGATCCTTGTCCTCGTTCTGCTTCTTAATTTCGGGATTCTTGCGTGGCTCAAGTATTTCACCGCGCTGATCCCTTCGTTCTCGGGGCTGCTGCTCCCTCTGGGCATTTCCTTCTACACCTTCCAGTCCGTCTCTTATCTGGTGGACCAGTACAACGGCAAATACCCCGCAGAGCGGAATTTTCTGCATTTTCTCTTGTTCGTTTCCTGGTTTCCGCAGCTTCTGCAGGGACCGATCGGACGCTACGACCGCCTTCGTCCGCAGTTTTTCCGTGAGAATCACTGGGAAAGGGAGCGGATCAAGCGGGCCCTTCTCCTCATTCTCTTCGGTCTTATGAAGAAGTATGCCCTCGCCGACATGCTCTCCGGCAGCATTGCGTCCGTTCTCGACGGCGACACCTCGCGTCTTCCCGGAAGCCTTGTCGTATTCGCCATTCTCCTGTATTCCGCCCAGCAGTATGCAGATTTCTCCGGCGGCATCGACATGATCTCCGGCGTTTCGCTCCTCTTCGGCATTGAACTGGATCCGAACTTCCGCCAGCCCTACTTCTCCACCTCTCTCGGAGATTTCTGGCGCCGCTGGCACATTTCGCTCGGGGCATGGATGCGCGATTACCTGTTCTACCCGTTCGCCCTGCTGAAGCCGATGCAGCGCTTCGGCAAATGGTGCACGAAACATTTCGGAAAACACGGCCGACATCTCGGCCGCGTCCTTCCCGCCGGTATTGCAAACCTCGTTGTCTTCTTCGTCGTCGGCATCTGGCACGGCCCGCAGCTTCACTATGTCCTCTGGGGTCTCTACAACGGCCTCGTCATTGCGCTCTCCGACCTCACCGAGCCGTTCTGGAAGAGCCTTGCCGGAAAGCTTCGCATGAACACCGCTTCCCGCGGCTTTCATGTGTTCCGGATTCTCCGGACCTTCGTGATCGTGAACATCGGATGGTACTTTGACCGGATCAGTCAGTTCCGAAACTGCATGCACGCCTTCGCCGTCACGCTGACCGATTTCCGTCTTTTGGACCTGAAAAACAGCATTTTCTCCGAAATCATCGCGCATTCCACCCTGTTCAACATCGCGGGCGGGTATGCCGTGGCGCTTCCCGCGCTCCTGATCGTATTCTGCACCAGCGTTCAGAAGGAGCGCGGCCGGGACGTCCTCGCAGCGGTTTCCGGGGCGCGTTTTCTTCCAAGAATGCTGCTGGTTGTCTTCATGATGCTGCTGGTGACGGCTTCGTTCCTGTTCACCGAATCTGCGGGAGGGTTCCTGTATGCAAACTTCTGATCGAAAAGAATCTCCGATGTCCGGCCCCGGCCGCGATCTCCCGCAGGAGAAGGGATGCATGAAGAAGTCTCATGCGGTTCTCCGCACCCGCACCGTTTTCAAATGCGCCGTACTCCTTACTGTCCTGATCCTTCTGAACAGTATTCTCTCCTGGCTTCTCGAACCGTACCTTGGCTCTTCCGAGGAGATGTGGAGAAATTACCGCACCCGTTCGCAGACAGATACCGTTTTCACCGGCACCTCGCTGTGCCTGCAGGGCATTAATCCTGCGGTACTGGATGAAACGCATGCGGGACATTCCTACAACATGGCAACCAACATGCAGTCACTCGCCAATTCGCGCGATGCCATTCAGACTGCCATCCATGAGGATCATATCCGGAATGCGTTTCTCGTCATCGACCACGAGATTCTGGATCTCGACCGGAGCGACAACTTCCGCGCGGATCAGAGCTACTGGCATGCCAAGGCCATCACCGAGCCCGGCATCCGGAAGAGACTTGCCGATGATCTTACGTTCATGACCTCACCGTCCTTCTTCGGAAAACCGGCGAGCCTGACATATCTGACTCCCTGGGTTTACAACCGGACTGCCAGCCTCTCCCTGAATCTGAAGGAGAAGCTCTCCGGCAGAATTCTTCAGACCGAGGGGCATCGGACCGCACAGGGATTTCTCCCTTCCCAGGAAGTACTAAGTCCTGACTTCTCCTTCATCACCTGGGACGAAGCGGCGGAGTGGGATGAGACCGCCGTCTCCCTGCAGGACCTCTCCATCTCCGCAGAGAACGTGGAGGAGATGGAAAAACTCCGAGACCTCTGCGCAAAAAATCATGTGACGCTGACCGTGATCATCGTTCCCTATCCCAACTGGCTCAGTGTGTACCGGCTGGACGACTATCTGGCTGCTGACCGACAGATTGCCGGAATTTTTGCAGAAGACGGTTTTGATTTCTACGACTTCAATCTGATTCTTCCGGAGTACTTCGATCCATCCGGCAACGAGAATTACAGCGACGTGGGGCACATGAACGAAAAAGGAGCGGACCGCTTCTCATCTTTCCTCGGTACCTTTCTGAATGCCCGGGAAAGCGGTGAAGATGTCCGCTCATGGTTCCGTAAGTATTGATTGAAAACATCATCAAATATTTCCAAATATCTCGAAGCGATTTCTCTCTGAGTACAGAGTACCGCTTGGCGGCACTCGAAACAGGAGAGGCTGTCATCGGACAGCTTCGAGTGTAGCGAATTCTCCGATGAGGGAGCAGGCACTCAGAAAGTGCCGCTCCAAATAGAAGGAAGCGCCATCAGACACTTCCGAGGATCAACCCCCACACCGGGAGCGTGACCACCGACAGTGCCGTCGTGAAGACGACACACTTCGCGGCGGAGTCCTCATCTGCTCCGTACTTGGCGGCAAGGAGCGAGGTGGTGGAGCCCGCCGGCATCGCGGCAAGGAAAACCGACACGCCGGTGATCAGAGGATCCACATGCAACCACAGGCAGGGCAGCCAGACGATGAGCGGAATCACCACGAGTCTCAGCAGGGCAAAATAGACCTGTCTGCCCGTTGCGATTGTCTTCCAGTCCACATCCGACAGAATGGTTCCAATGTACACCATCGTCATCGCCGTCGTGCAGGCAGAGAGTGAAGACACGGTCTGATCCAGAAAGCCAGGAAGCGGAATTCCTGTCAGCATCAGGAACATCCCGATGTAAACCGCGATCATGCACGGATGCACCAGCACCTTTTTCAGAAGGCCCTTCCGGTTGGATTCGTGATTAAAGTACGACACTCCCGCTGTCCACATGACAATCCGCTGCGGGATCAGGTAAATCGAGGCATACAGAAGACCCAGATCCCCGAACACCGCCTCCGTCAGAGGATTTCCCATGAAGCCCGCGTTGGAGCAGACCGTTGCGTACTGATAAACCTGTTTTTCCCCATCATTCATACCGCGGTAGCAGACATATCCCATCACGGTGCACAGCACCTGAATTAGAACCGCAATAAGAAGGACCTGTCCCAGCGCACTGCCGATTCCGGCAACGCTCCCCGCCTCATTGAGAAAGGCCCGCACAATATTGCAGGGGAGAATGACATACAGGATCAGATCCGTCAGGCATTTTCTCCCTTCCTTTGTCACGATGCCGATGCGGCGGATCACAAGTCCCGTCAACATGAGGAGCAGCATCTCCCCCATCAGCTCCAGCATTTGTGCAATCATATTCTCAATGTTCCTTCCTCACAATTTTCTCCGCGTTTTCTCTTTCACCATGGACTTCACGAAACATGCGGTTCCATAAGAAACGCAAAGCCCGCCCGTTTCCGGGAAGGCTTGCTCGCGCTCATGTCATTCACTTCTTACGACAGAAATTCCTCAATTCGTTTCAGTCCCTCGCGGATTCTCTCTTCATCCGTTGCGAAGCTGAACCGGACGAAATCGCCGCAGTGACTTCCGAGGCAGATTGCCGGAACGGTCGCCACGTATTTCTCATACAGGAGCCTTTCCGCGAATTCCTCGCCGGTCATGCCGGTTTTGCTGACATTCACCATGATATAGAAGGCTCCGTGCGGCGCGATGTAGGAGAGCTTCAGGATGCGGTCCAGTCCCTCCATCATGAGCCTGCGCCTCTTCGTAAACTCCGCATGCATCTCTTCTACGTCCTTCATGGTTTCCGGAAGGTTCATGGCCGCTGCGGCTCCCTCCTGAACGAAGGTTGTAATGGAAGTCGTGACGTACTGGTGATGCTTCACCAGAACCGGCATCAGACGGGCAGGCCCGGTCACATAGCCGAGTCTCCAGCCCGTCATTGCGTAGGTTTTGGAGAAGCCGTTGACGATCAGGCTCCGCTCCTTCATTCCGGGGAAGGAGGCCACGGAATAGAACTTCGCCCCGTCATAGGTCAGGCTGCTGTACATCTCATCGGAGAGAATCAGGAAATTGTATTTCACGGCAAGCCCGCAGAGCTCTGCGAGCTGCGTCCTGCTGTAAACCACGCCGGTCGGGTTGTTCGGGGAATTGAGCACGAGGAGCTTCGTCTTCTCCGTAATGACGGCTTCCACATCCGCAATGCTGATCTCGAATCCGTTCTCCGGCTTTAAATTGACATCAATGACCTTTCCGCCGCACTCCTTCACCAGCGCTTCGTAGTTGATGAAAGCCGGCTTGAAAATAATGACCTCATCGCCGGGGTCCACCACGGAGCAGATGCAGTCATTCAGTCCCTCCGCACCGCCGCAGGTGATCAGGATTTCCGTCGCGGGGTCGTAGGAAACGCCCGTGTCCTTCTTCACCTTCTCCGCCACTGCCTTCCGCAGGGGCAGCTGCCCCCAGTTGGCCGGATAATGCGTCATATGGGCATTCAGAGCCTTGATGGTCTCCCGGGTGATCGGCTCCGGCGTGTTGAAACTCGGTTCTCCCGCGCTGAACGGAATCACATCGTGCCCCTCTGCCCGAAGCGCGGCGGCCTTGTTCATAATCGTGCGGATTCCGGAAACCGGAACGCTCTCCAGATGTTTTGCTCCCGCAAGCAAATCAAAATCCTGTTTCATCCCATATCCTCCCATATTCTTCTTATTCTTTTATTTTCATTTTTTGTATTCTTTGATTCCTTTTATCCAGTTTTTACATACAGTTTCCCCGGAGAAATCTCCCGGGGAAACCGTTCCAGATTCAATGAAATTCTCTGACTGTTCTTTTCCTGTTTCGATAAGATCCGTCGGGAAAAAGCATTTTTTCTCAGACCGTGCCGGCTGCCGGTTCCTTCTCTCCTGCCGGCTCCCCTGCTTTTCCGGGAAGCTTTACGAAGGACTTCTCCGCAAGCCTGCGGTCCGAATAGAAAATTCCGATTCCAGTCAGTGCGCAGATCATCGCGGCAACCGGTGCCAGATAACTTAAGAACGCATACGGCAGATACTGCAGGTAAGTCACTCCGAGCACACCGCAGAAATAAATGCTGGAGGTATGCCAGGGGTACAGAACCGCACCGACGGTTCCGCAGTCCTCCATCGTCCGGGAAAGGACCTCCGGCGCGACACCTTTTTCCTTATAAACAGGAGCCATAATCTTGCCGGTCAGAACATGATCCATTGCCATCGTGCAGCCGACCATGCCGCAGGCATAGGAAACAATCAGGGTAGAACCGACGAGCTGCGGAACACTGCGGATTTTGGAAACAACCGGATCGGTCAGATGACGAAGAACGCCCAGACTTTCCAGTGCGCCGCCAAGTCCTACGGCGAAGATCATGACATAGGTCAGAGAGCTCATGGAGGTGATACCGCCGCGGTTTAACAGCTTGTCGATCAACTCACTTCCGGACTCAATGGTAAAACCGCTGTAGGCAATTCCGAGCATGTTCAGAAGGTTCTGTCCCTGCAGCGGAATCGCAACGACGAGTCCTGCAATGCCGCCAAGGAGAATGGCCGGAACCGCGTCCACCTTGAACAGAAGGAGGATCACCACCACGGCGATCGGGATCATCGTCAGAGGAGAAATGTTGAAGTTTGCCCGAAGACCCGCGCAGGTCTCGTTGATGAGGGTCGGATCATAGTTGGCGTTGCCGTAGCGAAGTCCGAGAATCGTGAAAATCACTGCGCTGATCAGATAGGTCGGAATCGTGGTGTACAGAAGCGAACGGATATGTTTGAACAGCTCGCCGCCCGCCATCGCCGGAGCCATGTTCGTGGTATCCGAGAAGGGGGAAAGCTTATCTCCAAAGAGCGATCCGCAGAGAACGGCACCGGCGGTCATGCCTGCCGGAATTCCCATTGCCTCGCCGATTGCCATCATCGCGATTCCTGCGGATCCGGCGCTTCCGTAAGAGGTTCCGGTTGCCAGCGCGAGAAGCGAGCAGATGATCAGCGTGCACAGAAGGAAGAACCGCGGATTGATCAGCCGAAGGCCGATGTAAATGATCGTCGGAATCGTTCCGGAGGCGATCCAAGTGCCGACCATCACACCGACCACCAGAAGAATCATGATCGCTCCCAGCGCGGAACGGATCGCATCGAACATTGCCGTCTGGACCCTTCCGAAATCAATCTTCCGGATTTTGCAGAAGCCGAAAATAATGGCCCACGTGCAGAGCATCGGCACCGGAAGACTGGCGCCGCTTCTGACGCATACCACCAGCCAGGCAATGACAACGACCATCAGAATCAGGGATTCCGCCATGGTCGCCTGTGTTCGAAGTTTTGCTTCCTTGGTTTCTTGTTTCTGTGTATTCATTTGTATGCTCCTTCCTTCGCTTTTCCTTCCGGAAAGGCCATTCAAATGACTGCGCAGATGACGCCTCCCGGTAAGGAAAGCGCCATTGCTTTCATGTTTTATTCTGTTTTATTCCGATTTTGTCCTCGAAAATACGGCTTCGACTCAGACTCCTGCCGCTTCCAGGATTTTCAAAAACACACCGATTTCTCACCGGATGTGATTTCTGCAATTCACGTCTTATAGACTTCCCGCTCGCATTCCCCTGTGGTCTCGAATTCAATCAGGCTCTCCAGCGACAAGCGGATCAGATTGGAAACGCTGGTCTGCGTGAAGAACGCCACGTGCGGTGTCAGGATCACGTCATCCCGGGATAACAGCTCCTTCAGAACCGGGTCTTCGATTTCCTTTCCCTCCAGATTCATTCGGATGAACTGGGCCTCCTTGTCATAGACATCACTGGCAAAGCCTGCGATTTTCCCGGATTTGAGTCCATCCAGAACGGCTTCAAAATCAACGAGTCCGCCTCTTGCGGTATTGACGAGGTAAACACCGTCCTTCATCTGCGCGATCGTCTCGCGATTGACCATCTGCCGCGTTGCATCGTTCAACACGCAGTGGAAAAACAAAAGATCCGATTCCCGGAAGACCTCCTCCTGCGTCATGTAGGTTACGTAAGGCTTGGCTTCCTCTTTCTCATGCGGCGAGCTGGCGAGGATCCTGCAGCCCATCGCGTGAAGAATTTCGGCGGTTTTGATCCCGAGCTTTCCGGTTCCGAAGAGTCCCAGCGTCATGGAGCCGAGTTCTTTTCCCTGCACGCCTTGAAGGGTGAAGTCCTGATGAGCGATCTTCTTCTCCATCGGCTTCCACTGCCGCACGAGGGCCATCATCAGGAGCACCGTGAACTCCGGCACCGCATTCGTGCTGTACACCGGGACATTGGCCGCCCGGATTCCGTATTTCCGGATGGCTTCCCGGCTGATCTGATCATAGCCGGTGGATCTCGTCAGAATGTACTTGACGCCGGCGCGATGGAGTCCCTCCGCGACCTCTTCGGTAATCTTACAGGCCGCTACAATCAGGACTGCGTCCGCTCCTTTTGCAAGTGATGTGTTGTCCTTGGTCAGATACTCCGGCGTTGTTACAATCTCCAGATCATGTCCCTTCCTTCGCAGCTCTTCCAGTTCTTTCTGCAGAAGCGGAACTTCATCCGGTCGAAGTCCGTAAACGACTGCCTTGCTCATGTCTTCCTCCCGCCGCAGATGACTGCGGCACCACGATGGAACCCCGTTTCCGTGATTCCCCGGAAACAAAAACAGGGTCCGGACACCACCATTGTGCCCGGACCCCATTGTCCGTTTCCTTCATTTGCAATGTCTGCAATGAATTGCTCTGTTTTTGTTAAGCACTGTTATAGCACCCGGATTTCCTGGTGTCAACAGGTTGTATCCTTGTATACAAACATTCTTGCTCCGTCAAAATTTCTTGGAAAAGCTGCATGTTGTTCCAAAAGTCCCTTGGAAAAGTTGCATGGTGTCCCAAAAAGTCCCTTGAAAAAGTTGTGGGTTCTCACAAAAAGTCCCTCGAAAAAGTTGATATTTTGCTTTATACTACAAGAAAAGGCACAGATATCAGGAGGAACAGGCAATGCTGCAGCGAAAAATCGAACAACAACTGATCAACTGGAAAAACTCGCCGGGACACAAACCGCTGATCATCAAGGGATGCAGACAATGCGGCAAGACCTTCTCTGTTTTGAACTTTGCCCGAAAGAATTATAAACATGTTGTCTATCTGAACTTTGTTGAGAATCCGGATTATGCCTCAATCTTTGCAGGATCTCTGGAAATTGACAATATTGTCATGATGCTCTCTGCTTTGCTCGGCAAGGAAGCGGTTTTTGAAACCGGTGAAACCGTTTTAGTACTGGATGAAATACAGGACTGTCCTGAAGCACGAACCGCTCTGAAATTTTTCCGAATAGATGGCCGGTACGATGTCATTGGCACCGGTTCTCTGCTCGGGGTCAAGGGCTATGGCAGAGAGCCAAAATCTGTTCCCGTCGGTTCAGAAACAATCATTGATATGTACCCTCTGGATTTTGAAGAGTTCCTGTGGGCAAACGATATCTCGGAATCGGTTATTTGTTTTCTCCAACAGTCATTGGCAGACGAATCACCAGTCCCGGAAGCATTACACAGCCGCATGCAACAGCTTTTGCTGCAATATACGGTGACCGGAGGAATGCCAGATGCTGTACAAACCTTTGTAAACACCAGGCAGATGGATGAAGTCCTTCGTATTCAACGCGATATTGTACGTTCTTATGAAGATGACATGGTCAAATATGCCGAAAGGAAGGACAAATCTCGAATCAGAGAATGTTTCCAATCCATTCCCCGCCAGCTGGCCAAGGAAAATAAGAAATTTCAATACTCCGTTGTACATAAAGGATCCACCGCCTCCCAATACGCTGGCAGCCTGCAGTGGATTGAGGATGCCGGAATTATCTCCCGCTGTTACAATCTTTCGATCACAGAACTCCCCTTGGAGGGAAATGCCGAAGAGGATAGCTTCAAGGTATACATGTGTGATACCGGCCTTTTTGTCAGCATGCTTGAAGATGGCACCCAATATGACATACTGCAGGGCAACCTGTATGGTTATAAGGGAGCTATCTTTGAAAATCTGATCGCGGATATTTTTATCAAGATGGGCCGGAAACTTTATTATTTTCACAAAGACAGCGGCCTTGAAGTTGATTTTGTCATTCGCTACAAGGGAGAGTGCACTCTCATAGAGGTGAAAGCTGCAACCGGAAACATCAAAAGTACAAAAACGATCCTGAATCACCCGGAAAAATATCATGTAAAAAATGCCATAAAGCTTGGCAATTACAATATCGGGCGAAACGGACAGATATTAACCCTGCCGCTTTATATGGCATTTCTCCTGCGGTCCCTTTGATGAGCAGTCCTGCATCAAAGCATTTTTCAATATTTTTAACAGGACACAGCAGTCGCTAAAAACAATACGATTTCATAAACGTGCCCTGTTCTGTAAGAGTAACTGCAACTTTCCCAGAACAGGGCAGCTTATGGAGTAAAATTTACTTTTCTGCATCCGGCCATCATCTGCGGTCACCCGGCTGTCGCCGCACTTTCCGTCCCGGCGTATTTTTTCCACACAGCCCCTGCCAGAAGCGCGGTCAGCACCGCCATTCCCAGCACAATAATTTCAAGAAGCACCAACGGCACACCGTTCTGCAACATGAGAACCGTCCCGGCATCCACGATGAAATGAATCAGGATAGCCAGAGGATACAGCCATGCCTTCCGTTTCTTCACCGCGAACCAGACCAGAACCGACAGTGCAATCTGCAGGATGATCGCCGAAATTCTCTCCGCACCTCCCAGAAGAAACTGCCAGGACGGCGTGCCGAGCAGTGCCTGCTCCGCGGTATGAAGTTGAGCAAGCGAATCCCCGCCCAGCTTCTTCATCATCGCATCAAGGACTCCGGTATTGATCATCACGGAGTAGACAATATTGTTGATGGATGTGAGACCGAGAAGAATCATCGCCTCGAAGCCGCCATGACCCGCGCCGTACATCAGCGCGTTCGCATCCTTCCGGTCCTTTTTCATGACCGTCCGGAATGCGCAGAGTCGTCCAGTCTCTTCGAATAGTCCGGCCATCAGTCCGGCATACGCCGCATACAGGGCCGGTGTTTTCTGAATGACCGCACCGGCTGCCGATCCCAGGATCACTGCGTGAGCGAGCTGTTCCAACACGAAGGCGAACAGCAACATCACGCCGCATCCGATGAAAAACGGCAGAATGTCCGCGTTTTTCTTCTGCCGGAAGTAAACAAGAAGCGTGATCGGAAGCCCGAATGCGATGATGCAGGTGATGATCATACATATCAGAGAAGCCGCGGAAACCATGTCAAATCCTCCTTCTGAGCCCGCTTCTGCAGAATCCGGCTTTCATCATAGCATAAAATATTTAGTTGATGGACAAAACACAGACACTGTGTGCCGGAAGAGTGACCCGCATCCGGTTCTCAAAGCGGCCCATTTTTTTCTCCCGGATTCCGATGTGGTTCCTGCCGATATCGTTGTAATCCTCACTGCTCTCCCCCTCAATATAGTGAAGGACGGCATCTCCGCATGTTCCTTCCAGTTCCAGTTCAACTTCAGAGGAAGAATCTTTGTCTTTGTTTACCAAAGCCGCCGCAAGCTTTTCGGAATCGTGAAAAGCAGTCACGACGACGTCCACCATATGAACATCCTGCGCTTCTCCGCTCACACTCTTCAGGCTGCGGACCGGCGTTTTTTCTTCCCATGTGTTCAGGACGATGTCTCCCAGATAATGAACATACAGGTCAAATACATAGTATGTACTGCGGAGAACGATCCCTTTGTCGTAGGTATAAATACAGCCTCTTGTATTCACGGTCGGTGCAAAGCCTGCCATTCCGACAAGATCGCAGTTTCTCAGGCACATGTTCAGGAAGCAGGCGCTGAACACCGCATCCGCCATAGTATAGAGGGAATTATCGTCATTCCGGTCTCTTTCTCCGATATAATAAGAAGGATCGTCGGACTGAACCAGATTATGCACTCCCGGATGATACCATTGCCTCAGATTCCACTCATCGAATGCAATGCGGATTTTCTTCTGCAGGCCGAGGGCAGTCAGAAGCCCGCGCACCTTGTCCACCTGATCCGAAACCGATTCCGTATACACCATGCACGGCTCGTATTCCGCGGCAGCATTCGTCTCATGAATCTCATCCCAGTATCCGTGGAGAGAAATCCAGTCCAGAAACGGCGCGGCGGATTTCAGAAGCTGAAGCGTCCAGTCAAGATCGGCCAGCGCTGCCGCCGTCAGCTCAATGTCCGGATCGACATGCTTCATCATCTTGGCCGCTTCCCGCACCAGACTCCCCCACTCCTGTCTTCCTTTCGCACCGATTTCCCAGAAGCCGTAATTCTCATTCCCGATGCTCCAGTAACGGACATGGTGCGGATCCGTGTGACCGTTTGCGATCCGCCTGCGCGCGTACTGGCCCTCATGGTCCAGGTTGCAGTATTCCAGCCAGTTGCTCATCTCTTCTGCCGTGCCGGTTCCTGCATTGGTGCAGATATACGGTTCACAGCCAATCTTTCTGCACAGCCTGATATACTCATCCGTTCCGAACGTATTGGGCTCTTCCACTCTCCATGCCTTATCAAAGACAGGGATTCGCTCTTTCCCGACTCCCTTCTCCCAGTCATAGGAGGAGACAAAGCATCCGCCCGGCCACCGCAGAATGGGAACCCGGATCCTCCTCATGGCTTCCAGCACATCGGTCCGGAAGCCGTCTTCATCCGCAAATTCACTGGACGGATCATAAATTCCTCCGTAAATCTGACGATGAAAATGCTCAATAAACTGCCCGTAAATCAGAAAATCCCGCTTTCCGATCACATGATTTCGATTTCCATGAACAATCATTGTTATACCTCGCTAAGACAAAACCCGCGATACCGGAGAGAATATTGCGAAGGCGAATTCTCTCTGTATACAGAGTGCCGCTTGGCGGCACTCTAAGCAAGAGAAGATATCATCAGACATCTTCGAGTGCAGCGGTTTTGCCGAATATGGCAGCCGGTGCGTCAGCACCGATGCTGCTGTTCCGCCGATTCTGATACGGCAAAGCCGGGAGAATCATAGGTTCTCCCGGCATATCCTCCAATAACCCTGCAGACGATTCCGATCACTCCACCGCGATATAGCGTTCCGTCAGCGGAACCGTGCGGTCATGGCACTTCTGAAGCTCCGGTATCACGACGGTAGGCTTATTCTTCACATAGTAGTCCAGAAATTCGCAGACGATGTCATCCACCAGCTTCCCGGCATTGCCGTGATGACCGCCCGGAATGTAATACATATGGACAGGAACCCCCGCATTCTCCAGCGCATTGCGCAGCGTTCTCGGATCTCTCGGCGCCACATACTCATCCTCCGTTCCATACACCAGAAGGAACGGCGGTTCGGTCCCGTTGATATAATTGACCGGTCTTGCGGCCTGCACCCGGCCAAGATACGTTTTCGTTCTGGAATCCACACCGATCAGCTGGGTAAGAACTTTGTTGTCGATCCCAAGCTTATCGTCTCCCAGCATCACGGCTCCTGCGAAGCTGATCACGGCACAGACACTATAATCCGCTCCTTCTTCCCGTTCCCAGTCCTGATTCCCGATGGACACGCCGACCAGCTCCGCAAGGTGTCCCCCAGCGGAATCTCCGGCCACGATGATTTTCTCCGGATCATAGCCATATTCGGCGGCGTGCTGTCTCAGATACCAGAGAGCGTCCTTGCAGTCAATGATATCTGCAGGAAAACACGCTTCATCCGAGTAACGATAGTCAATGGATGCCACCGCGTATCCGCGGCTGCTCATGTTGGACACCAGATTCCATTTCCGGTTCAGGTCCTTCCATCCACCTCCATGGATCCACATGATCAGCGGCGGCTTCTCCACATCCTCCGGAACCTCCAGATCGAAATACAGAGGATGTGTTTCCGTCATCTTGTAAATAACATTTTCGTATTGATTCATGATCGTCTCTCCACTTTCCGGTACGCCTTTTATCAGGCAGGCTCTCTACTCCCAGCAGTACCGTCTGTCCAATATCTTTGTTCCCTGCAGCATCGGTTCAGGCATTACTTTCTGCAGCTTCCGGAACCCTCAGAACGTTCTGTCCGCTCTTACAGCGTCAGTTCAAACAGCCTGGCCGCGGTCGTCTGCGGCATTCTGACGCGCAGATGCCCGTCTTCATATTCATAGCTGCATTCTTCCTTCTGCGGATAAATGACATGAACCTCCCGGACCGCTCCAAGATCATGAAGATCAATGTCCGCCCGGTCACTCCGCGGTGTAAATACCGCCAGATACGCCTTTTTCTCCTCCCGCAGACCATAAGAAAGGACTTCTCCGTTTCTCGGATTGAATCCGCCCGGCCAGAACGGAACCATATGAATCAGATCCTTGCGGACCCGGTTCTTATACAGAGAAATTCCTTCCTTCAGAAGGTCCAGATTGTCCTGCGACATGTTCCACACAAGACCGCTGATGTACGGGCGAAGGAGAAGCCCGTTTACCATATTGTAAATGACATGCTCGCGGTTGTCTTCATACGGATACACCCACATGCCGCCCTGTTCCGGCGTAAGCGCGCTGGCCACATTGGACACAATGTACGAATTCAGCACGTAATCCGTCTGGTCACTGGTGGACTGAAGGCTGTGCAGAGACAAGAGTCCGTAATCCATTCTCTGGGCTCCGGAGCTGCAGGCCTCAATCACGAGATCCGGATACTTGCGGTAAATCTCCCGGATCCAGTCATACAGGGCCTCATAATGCTCCTGAAGGGAAACGCCGGGACTGTCCGCACGGATATCACTCCCGGGCCCTGTCGTCACATTGTAGTCGATCTTGAAATAGGAGACGCCATAATCCGCAATCAGCCGGTCCACAACGTCCATGCAGTACTTGCGCACCCCGGGATTTCGGAAATCCAGCAGGTATCTGCGGTTCTCAGTTCTTCGTTTTCCGTGGAGACAGAAGAACCAGTCATCCGGGAGTTCCTGCGCTGTCCTGCACTTGGTCCCCATGGACTCAATTTCCAGCCACAGGCCCATGCGAAGGCCCTTCTGCCGCGCATAGTCGGTCACGGTCTTCATGCCGTGCGGGAATCTTTTTGCCGATTCCCGCCACTCGCCGACGCCTTCCCACCAGGGTCCGTCATCATACCAGCCGCAGTCCATACAGTAGTACTCACAGCCAAGCTCCGCGGCCAGATCAATGATCTGCTTCTCCTTCTCTTCCGTGGGATCTCCCATGAGGCAGTTCATATAATCATTGAAAACCACATTGCAGACCTCATCGTCACGGTTCGGCCTGCGGATCGCCCTCCGGTACCGGGTCAGATTGGCAATCGCTTCATTCTCACCGCCGAGGCAGACGCCGAAAGCCGCCGGAACCGTCTGAATGCTCTCTCCCGGTTTTAAGTTCTTCCACCAGAAGCTCTCATCATTCGGTCCGAGAAGAGCCACATACAGGTTCTGTCCGACGTCGGATCCGTATTCAATTTTCCATGAACCGGAATGGTCAATTTCAAAATAAAACGACTCTCCGGTTTCCTGATCCTGCAGAATTCCCATCGGCAGATATTCTCCGGTCGACCAGGAGCCGCAGTTTCCGTACGAATAGCGATTGCTCCCACGATCCGGAAGGTTGTATCCCCGCACTGGCATCTCAGACAATCCGAGATCGCGGATGTCATACCGGCTCCACTGAGCCTCGTTCGCCCAGCTGTTGCGGGGAACGAACGCTACGGTCTTGTCGTAGTATTTCTGTGTCCCGTTCTTGCATACGCCTCCGTAGTAGAAGGATGAGACATAATCGATCCCTACCGGCTCACTGCCCGTATTCTTCAGTGTGGACCAGACACGAACCATTGCCGTATCCTTGTAGAACTGCATCCTGTAGTCGATCTGCAGCTGATGCTCCGAGAGCATCCGAATGATGAGTTCCTTTCCCCATTCCTTTTCTTCCACCTCGTGCCCGGTATAGAAAAGGCGTGTGGATTCGCTTCCTGTGTTGTGCTTTGCGGCATGCATGTCCGTGGAGGATTCTCCGGTCAGCTGCAGCGCAATCAACGGATGAAGTTTCGGCACCATACAATAATCCTGCGCAAGAGCGGGCATATCCCCGCCTCTTGCGCAGGCCGAAAAATCAACGAGTTCGATCGTCTTGTCCTCATTGATCCGAAAACAGATCCGCATTCCATTCTCATGAAATTCCAGTGTTTTCATCCTTATACCTCACAGTTTGAAAGCGACATATCAATGTCGCTTTCAAACTTGTTTTCCTTTTTCGTGGACCGTTCTGTCCGATCAGAAAATCTTCTTGTCCTCGTTGCATTCCTTCAGGACTTCAATTTCTTCCGGATCATACGGTGTAAAATTGCTGTGGAAAATATCGTGCATCCACAGGCTGGTATCGATATCCGGAAGCTTCTTGATGAACTCCCATACGAAATTGAACTGTGCCTTGCCGTTTACAAAGCCGAAGAAATAGCTTCCGACCTTTTCCTTTTTCCAGAGCGGCAGATGCGTCTGGATGATGCTGCGGTAAGGACGATGCATCCATTCAGTATTGATGAGAGGCCTTCCATACTGCTTCAGAATACGGATATACTGTCTGGAATGCTCATAGTCTCCATAGAAATGGAAACTGACAATATCGGACTGTGCGATGGCCTCTTTTTCGATCTCCGCATAAACACCGGGCTTTTTCAGCCATCCGTACGGATGCTCGGCTCCTGCTCCCCAGACATCCGCCGTCAGAGGCTGCATGACATCCTCTTCGCGGAACCAGGCAAATGCTTTCTTCAGCATCGGCAGGGATTTATTGCCACGCTGTGAGTTGCCCGCCTCGTTCCAGACATTCCAGATCAGGATCCGGGGATCCCTGCCGTAAGTTCTGGCGAGTTCCCGGACATAGGCCTCCGCAACGGGCTCCATCTCAGGATCATCGGTCGGAATGTATCCGACGGTATCTCCGTTCTGCGTATCATCATCAAACGGAGTCACATCGCTTCCTCCGAAGTATCCGGGAACCGGCTCCGGCTGAGGGCCCAGCACCGGCTCTTTGTACAGGCGCTTTGCCACGCTGCAGTCATTGAAAATGACCGGCATCATCGTCATATGATACTGATCCAGCAGTGTCAGGAACTCTTCCAGATTCTTCATAAAGGAATCGTGCTGCACCCGCCAGAGATAGAACGGCAGGAACACTCTCACGCTGTTGAGTCCGACGCTTGCCGCCAGGGCAATCTCCTTGGCCGCTTCCTGAAATGCATGCTCATGATCATATTCCTGCAGCATCCAGACGATGCCGTCCATTGCACCGCTCGGAATGAAATTGCAGCCGCTGATCCACGGTCTTTCCTTGTACCATTTCCAGATTTCTTCCTCTGTCCAACGTCTTTTCATTTTGATACCTCGCTGAGGCAAAATCCGCGATACCAGAGATAAGATGTCATCAGGCATCTTCGAGTGCAGCGGTTTTGCCGAATGCTGCTCCTTATAAAAGTTTCTGCTATCTTCCTGCGATTTACGATTTCACCGCTCCTGCTGTCATGCCTGCCACGATATACTTCTGAGAGCAGAAGTACACGATGACCGGAGGAACCAGCGCAATCAGCGAAGCCGCGAATGCAAGGTTGATATTCGATGTGTACTGTCCGAAGAAGAAGAACTGCATCAGAGGGAGGGTCTTCATGCTGTCCTTCTGGATCAGAATGAGCGGAAGGAAGAAGTCGTTCCAGGAAGCAAGGAAACACAGAACGACGACCGTCATGGTAATCGGCTTCAGAAGAGGAAGCACGATTTTGATATAAACCTGATAGCGGTTGGCTCCGTCAATTTCCGCCGCCTCTTCCAGGGCAACCGGCACGCTCTTGATGAATCCGGCATACAGGAAAATGTAATATCCCATGTATACGCCGAGCTCCGCGAAGATGACGCCGAACAGTGTGTTCAGGGCATGGGCCCGGGACAGCTCCTGATACAGGGGGAACATAATCGTCTGGAACGGGATCAGGATGACCATCTGGAAGAAGTAGTAAATGAAGTTGTAGAACTTGTTATTCTTTCTCGTGATCATGTAGGCACCGGAGGAACAGCAGATCACGATCAGGAGAACCACAAATACAGCGACAACCGCACTGTTTAATACGGAACTGAAATAGTTCTTCAGGCTGAATGCATCTACAAAGTTCTGCAGATACAGGCTTGTCGGGAATGCCAGCTTCGTCTTTGCAAAATCCTGCTTGGACTTGAAGGCGTAGCAGATTGCCACATAAAAGGGTGCGAGACAGATGACGGCGACCAGCCACAGAATTGCGATTTTGACAGCCTTTAAAATTTTGTATCTCGTCGTGTGAATCATAATTCAATCTCTCTCTTTCTTAACTGCTTCGTGATGATCTGAGATAGAATCAGGCAGAAAATCAGATAAACCACTGCCACCGTCTGTCCGTAGCCAACCTTGTTGAACGGGAACAGATACTCATAGATGTAATATGCCATCGACTCACTTGCATGATTGGGACCGCCGCCTGTTGCAACATAGGAATAGTCGTACATCCGGAGTCCGCCTGCAATCCAGTAAGGGATGCAGTAGGTGAATGCCGGAGCAATCATCGGAATGGTAATGTTCTTGAATTTTGCCCAGAAGCCTGCTCCGTCAATGGTTGCCGCTTCATAGAAATCCGAGGAGACACCCTTCAGTGCCGCAAGATAAATCATCATCGCCAGGCCGACTTCCTTCCAGACCGCCATGGCGCAGATTCCGAGAATAACGGTTTTCTCCTTGATCAGAGGGCTTTCCACTCCCAGCATTCCGAAGAAGTCACTGTAGACATACATCCACATGTAGGAAACCAGGACAAGGCTGACAACAAGAGGAATGAATATGATACTCTTGATGACATTCACACCCTTGAACTCCCTGACAACCATCATCGCCAGCGTCAGTCCCAGAATATTGATGATCACGGTCGTGATAATCGTATAAAGTGCGGTGTTGACGATCGGCTTGATCAGGTCCTTATCATGAAAAACCGTGATGTAGTTCTTAAGTCCCACGAAGTTAATCTGCTTGGACATTCCGTTCCAGTCCGTAAATGTATAACGGATTCCGGAAATCAGCGGAATGATGATGACCAGCACGAATACAACCAACGCAGGCAGAACAAAGGTAAAGTCGATGAGCTCCCGACGCACTGTTCTTTTCTGTCTGTCACTTAATTTAGCCATTACCGTTACTCCTGTTTGGAACACAAGAGGCATCGATGGAACCCGATGCCTCTTATTGCTGATTGCTTATACCTGTTGATTACTTTCTTGCAGATGCAAACTCATCATCAATTTCTGCAATCCACTCTTCGTCTGTCATGTCGTCGTTGTTGGCGAAGTCATGCAGCGTAGAATAGTAAACGGTGCTGAACTGACCGGTGAAGTTCGAGATGGAAGCCCATGCAGTGGTCTTCTTGGTTGCGATCTCGTTTGCAATGTCCTGTGCAGCCTGCGGAAGAGTATCGCACTCAACGCCGTCCAGAGCGCTCAGCTGGGAAGCGGTGCCGCACCACTTGGAGTTCACATCGGATCTGGTTGCATACTCAAGGAATGCAAGCGCTGCGTCCTTGTTCTGCGTATCCTGGGAAACCATCCAGCAGTCATCGATGTTGACCGGAACGGCGCAGTCATCTGCGTTGTTCTCAGAAGGATACGTGAATCCTCCGAAGTTTCCGTCCGGATTGTAGCCCATGATTGCTCCAAGGCCCCAGGTTCCGATGATGATCATTGCCGTATCGCCGTTTGCGAACATCTGCTCCGCTCTTGCGGTGTCGATGGTCTTGCGGTCATCGTTCTGGTAATTGGTCATGATCTCACGCCACTGATCCAGCGCTTCGGAATATCCCTTGTAATCTGCGAAGCTTGCGCCGTCCATCAGCTCCTGTGCATTGTTCTGTGCCTGATCCCACTTGGAACCGTAATAGATGGTGTACCAGTTCGCACCGATTGCAATGTCATCCGTGTAGCCTGCTGCGCAGGGAGTGATGCCGTCCTCTTTCAGCTTCTTGCAGACATTGATGAACTCATCATAGGTAGTCGGAACGGAAAGTCCTTCTTTCTCGAAGATGTCCTTGTTGTAGAACACAACGTTTGCCATCTGGTCGAGTGCTACGCCGTAAACCTTGTCATTGTAGGTCACGCAGTTCGTTGCGCCCTCGGAAAGTCTGCTGACAAAATCCTGATCGGAAAGATCCATGATCAGGCCATTGTCGATCAGATCCGTGTAGGACTTCGGCTGTCCGAAGATTACGTCCGGTGCCTCGTTCGTAGAGAATCTCAGCTTGATGACATCGGAGTAGTTGTCCATGGACATTGCTTCCACATTCACATTGACATCCGGATACTCGGCCTCGAAGCCGGATACCAGCTCGTCCAGGGCAGCGATCTTGTTGTCCTCGGTCAGGTAGTGAATGATGTTCAGATCGCCGGAGATGTCTGTATTCGCAGCGGTATCAGAAGCCGCCTCTGTATCTGCAGTGCTGCTGTCCTCGGTGGAAGCTGCTGCCTCCGTCGCTGCTGCAGCCGTGTCATCTGTCGATGCCGTGCTGTCACTCGAGGATGATCCGCATCCTGCCAGCATTCCGACCGCCATCGTAGCCGCCAGTGCCATGCTCAATACCTGTTTGCTCTTCATAAAAACCTCCTTTTTGTTCCGGCTGTCCCTGCACGGAGCCGGATCCGTCAGTACCTCCCTGTCCGCCGCCGGTCTTCCAGGAAACCGATTCATGCGGATCAGATAAAACGTGAGAGCTGTTTTCTCTCGCTCTCAACTTCTGAAGCTTATTTTAGAGAAAACAGCTCTCATGAACCATTTGCTTTTTTAGCATCTTGTATGCTTTTTTATTAGATATTTTGACTTTTATGTGTTTTTTGGTGACAATCCCGTATATTTCCGGTAAGCCTGATAGAAATATGCGTAATTGGAGAACCCGGTTGCCTCTGCCACCTCATATACTTTATACTGATGCGTTGCCAGCATCTCCTTCGCCTTTTCAATCCGTATTTTGTTGAGCAGAGAGACAAAGGTCTCCCCCGTATCGTTCTTTAAGATCCGGCAGACATACCCGCGGGAAAAACCGACGTAATCACACACATCCTGAAGGCCGAGATGCTCCTGATAGTGATGATCCAGATAATTCAGAATTTTGTCCGTCACTGCCTTGTCACTGCTTCCCTTTTCCTCCTGTGCCCGGACAACGACCTTGACCCCGTATTTTCTCAGAATCTGAAAAGCCTCGTCCATCGAAGAAGCCGCATCCATTTCCTGAATAATGCTCCCGGCATTCAGGGCCTGCTCCTGCGTATCATCGTCATGTTCTGCGAGAATCACGTTGATCATGATCGCCATATTCGCCAAGATGTTGCGCAGAACCTGCAGATCAAAGCAGCCTCCGGCATGAAACATGGTCTCAATTTCATCCAGACACTTTGTAATTTCGGATGGTTTTTCCCTTAGAATTCCGTAGAATTCTTCTACCTTCTGCATGATCGGGTAAATATTCGACATGCTGTTGCTCTTTAAGCTGTTGTAATGAATCACATGCCGGTTCTCGATAAAGAATCTGCTGTCAAACGAGAATTCCGCCTCCCGGACCGCTTCTCCCAGATCCCTGAATTTGTCATGACACCGGCTGATGCTGATGCACACATCGTTTTTCTCCTCTACGGAGGTCTGATACGCCTGTGTCGCAAGTCTCATTGTTTCGATGTCATAATCCTTCGCCACCTCGAACTTCCGGAAATAAACCAGTACATACAGTGCCTTGTCATGAATGGACGAACAGACCGACATTCCCTCCGGGATCTCCCGGAACAGATTGCGGACAGCCCGTGTCCACTCCTCCATGGAAGATCCTTCCAGGCCTCCGGGATTGTCCGGGCTGACGCGAAGAAGCTCATACAAGGTAAAGCACATCTGGGAAGACACCGCGCTTTCCATCTCCTCCAGGGCCGCAGTATCTCCGTTTAATCCCTTCTGAAGGAGAAGATCCAGATTCTGCCGCTTCCCTGCGGGATCGTCTGAAAATACCCCCCCGCCTTCTGTTTTCCCGGCCTGTTCTGCACTGCTTCCCCGTTTTCTTTCGATATCCTCTTCTGCCCGGACAATGACATTCTCCAGTTCATGTTCATCCACCGGCTTCAGGAGATAGTCAAACACACCGATCCGGATGCTCTTCTGCGCATATCCGAAATCGCTGTAGCCGGTGATGATGATCACTCTCCCATCGAAGCCTTCGTTTCGAAGAAGCGCGGCGATTTCCAGTCCGCTCATGCCCGGCATCCGGATATCCATCAGAACAATATCCGGCAAAAGCTCCATGATCTCGCGCCCCGCGGTATTTCCGTCCCGCGCGCTCCCTACCAGGACACACCCGATCTTGTCCCACTGGACGGTTTTGATCAATGAGTCCCGGAATAAATCGTTGTCATCTGCCAAATATACACGATACATCATTACCTCATTCTCCCGCATCCGGCGCAGGGTCTGCCGCTCTCTTCTGGGCTGATTTTCGCAAAACCGGAAGAAAGATCGTCACCGTGGTTCCTTCCTGATCGCTCTGAATCGCAAGTCCGTATTCCTTCCCATACAGAATCCGGATTCTTCTCTGTACCGATCCGATGCCGATGTGCATGGCGTCCTTCTCTTCTTCGGAGAGAAGCCTGTGGATCTGCTCCTGCGGCATTCCCTTTCCATTGTCCGCCACATCAATCTGAAGCTTTCCATCCTCAATTCTTGCCGTAACCAGAACCGTTCCGCCCTCCAGCATGTCCTCGACTCCGTGACGGATGCTGTTCTCCACAATCGGCTGCACGATCAGCTTCGGCACCAGAAGATCCAGCGTCTCCTCTTCCGGATCCACGATCACACTGATCCGGCCGCCCGTGATCATGTTCTCCAGTTCCAGATAACTCTCCACATAAGACATCTCTTCCCGAAGGGGAATTTCGGTTTCCTTTCCATGTACGGCCACGCGGTACAGCCTGCTCAGGCGATTCGTGCATTCCACAATATCCCGGTCTCCATGGAGCCTTGCCAGAGAACTGATCCCTTCCAGTGTATTGTACAGAAAATGCGGATCCATCTGTGCCATCAGCGCATTGTACTCCGCTCGTTCCTTCTCCACGCTCGCATAGGCAAGCCGCTGGACCGAGACATTCAGCTGTCCAATCAGATCGTTGAACGCATCCTCCAGATACCGCATCTCGTCATTGGAACTGACCCGTATTTTCGTCAGGGCATCCGGACTGGTCCCTCTGATTTTCCGGATCTGCTCCACCATGGCCGCGATGTTCTCTGTCTGCGTTGCAGAAATCCACCGGGCAAATACAAGGCAGAGAATCAGAATCATGATACTGAAAATAACGAACCTCGGCAGTATTTCCCTCAGACCTCTCAGCAGCTCGGATTCCGGCTTAAATACGGCTATGGTCCATCCGTTTCTTGTTGTGCCGCCCTTGCAGACAAGATAACCGCTCCAGAACGATTCCGAACCGCTGTCTGGCAGAACCGAAAGATACTGCTCTGCCTCTGACTGAAAATCTCTCTCACAGGACAGAAGTTCTTCTCCTTCATAGAGAACGAACTCACTCTCATAAGCCGCTCCGACACTTTCATACATCCCCTGCAGATAACTCTGATCTACTTCCAGAACCAGAGTCCCAAGGTAGTTCGTTGAAGAGGTGTCGATGACATTCTTGATGATATATACGGAATCCGGACGATCCTTGCAGCGCCGAAACCATGTCCCGCCGTATCGGTTCGTGATGGTCTCTTTGTTTTGCTCTATGTAATCTGCGATTTCTGTTTTCCTGTAGTCGTCAAGACGATTGATGTCTTCGTTCGAGACGCTGTAATATGCCTCATGGTCCTGTCTGTCACAGCTGTAAATTGCCTTCAGCGGGATTCTTGACATCTGGAACATGCTGGCCAGCTTCTGCAGGTTTCTCTGATACATATACAGATCATCCTGAAAGGTATCATAATCCGACCGGAAGATGTTGCTCCCCCAGACCTTGTAGACAATTCCCTGCTCCAGCTCCGCGATGTTCCTGCGGATGCTGTCCGACAAAAGACTGATGGCCTGCCCGGTCTGTTTATAGTACTGCTCCCTTGCATTCTGCCGGTAAATGGAGAAAAGGCCCGCATAAACAAGGGCCTCCGTCAGTACGGCGATTGCCATGCAGCCTGCAAAAATTTTCGTCCGGATAGAGATAAAATGTTTTCTGTTCTTCGGCGTTTTCAATCGGATGATGCGCTTCCTTCCCTTTTTTTGTCTGCTGGCAGCGATTTCCGGAACCAGACCTGTTTTTTCATATCAAATAAACACAATTATGCAGATATGAAAAGAGGCGCGCCGTTGTGACGCGCCCCATTCTCATTTTCCATGTCATTCTCTTCGCACAGCCGTTCGTTTTCATGCCGTATGTTTTCCCTGCAAAGCTCTCTATACGTTTTTATCCCCCGCTGAGGTAAAATCCGCGAAGGCAGTTTTGCCAAATGCGGCAGCACCGATGCTGCACTCCGGCTGTCTTTGAAACAATTCTCTTAATAGAAGTTCGGATCTTCCTCCACGATTTCGATTTCCAGATAATCAAACGGAATCTCCTCCACGAAGCTGTCCTTCGTGAAGCGGCATTTGGCCCGCCGCTGGAAATCCCGGATATTCTGATCCAGCCAGATCGGCTCCGGCAGGTCGAATTCATGGCAGACCTTCGTCAGCGCATGGAACACCTTGTGTGTTCTCGTCTCATCAGAAGAATCCTCAATTGTGGTCTGGCGGACCAGATGCCCGGCCTTCCATTCCTTCGCCCAAAGTCGAAACATACTTATACCTCGCTGAGGCAAAATCCGCGAAGGCGGTTTTGACGAATTTGGCACTCAGCCGTCATACCCGTTCGGGTTCTGGCTCTGCCATCTCCAGGAATCCTCGCACATATCGCGGATTCCGTACTGTGCCTCCCATCCGAGCTCCTTCTTTGCCTTGGCAGCGGAGCAGTAGCAGGTTGCGATATCGCCCTCACGTCTTCCGTCAATCACATACGGAATGTGAATGCCGGTTGCCTCCTCGAAATTCTTCACGATGTCCAGAACGCTGTAGCCGACGCCGGTTCCCAGATTGTAGATGCTGAGCCCCGATCCGGGCGCCAGCTTCTTCAGTGCGCAGACATGGCCCTTGGCGAGGTCCACCACATGAATGTAGTCGCGGACACCGGTTCCGTCCGGCGTATCATAATCGTCGCCGAAAACATGAAGCTTTTCCAGCTTGCCGACGGCAACCTGCGTGATATACGGCATCAGATTGTTTGGAACACCGTTCGGGTTCTCGCCCATGGTGCCGGACTTATGCGCAC
This sequence comes from bacterium, assembly GCA_963655255.1. Taxonomy (GTDB): domain Bacteria; phylum Bacillota; class Clostridia; order Lachnospirales; family Lachnospiraceae; genus CAG-791. The sequence continues at coordinate 12,281 of CAVKEB010000026.1, read as the reverse complement.
CGATCGGATTGAAATAGCGGAGCAGGATCATATTCCACTCCGGATCCGCAAACTGAATGTCCGTCAGGATCTGTTCCAGCATGGACTTGGTCCATCCGTAAGGATTCGTGCACCGGCCCTTCGGGCACTCCTCTGTGATCGGAACGAAGGCGGGATTGCCGTAAACCGTTGCCGAGGAGGAGAAGATCATATTCTTGCAGCCGTGCTGCCGCATCACGTCAACCAGCGTCAGCGTTCCCGTGATATTGTTGTCATAGTATTCCCACGGCTTGTGCACAGACTCGCCAACCGCCTTGAGTCCCGCGAAGTGAATCACTGCCTCCGGCTTCTCGACATCGAAGACGCGGTTTAACCCTTCACGGTCACGAATGTCCACCTTGTAGAACGGCACCTTTTTGCCGGTGATCGCTTCGATTCTTCCCAGTACTTTCTCACTCGCATTGTAGAGATTATCCAGAATGATCGGATCATGGCCCGCATTCTGCAGTTCCACCACCGTATGACTTCCGATAAATCCTGCACCGCCTGTTACAAGAATTCTCATAGTACATTTCCTCCTGTCCATCCTGGCCTTACCGGGATCTGACGCGCCGGATCATCCTGCCGCTGCACAGGATGAAACGATCGTCTGCTGCATTTTGTTGTTCTGTCCGCTTATACTATACTCCTCAAATGTAAACGGCAGCTGCTTTACCTGTAAAGGTTTACTGTTTCTTGGCTGCGGCGCGGCTTCTTGCCTTGCGCGCCTCCAGCTCCTCGCGCTTTCTGGCTGCCTCGTCGAATTCCTTCTGCTGCTCCAGAATCAGCTCCTTGTCGTCAAAATAATTGATCTTCATCGCATCCTTGACTTCATGGAGCGTGTTCGCTGCCGTCTCCTCTGCCTTCTCGGTTCCCCTTTTCAGGACTTCGTAGACATAGTCGATGTTCTTCTCATATTCGTGACGGCGGCTGCGGATCGGCTCCAGCGTGGTCTGCAGGACGTTGTTCAGGAACTTCTTCACCTTCACATCGCCCAGTCCGCCGCGGCGGTAATGGTCCTTGAGCTCGTCGAGATTTGCGTACTCCGGCAGGAACTCCGCGAAATGCTCCGGTTTTGCAAAGGCATCCAGATACGTGAAAACGGTGTTGCCTTCGATTTTGCCCGGATCCTCAATCCGCAGGTGATCCGGATCCGTGAACATGCTCATGACCTTCTTCTTGATGTCATCCGGCTCCTCGGACAGATAAATGCAGTTGCCGAGGGATTTGCTCATCTTCTCCTTGCCGTCCGTTCCCGGAAGCCGCATGGATGCCTGGTTCTCCGGAAGAAGGATCTCCGGCTCCACCAGAACCTCGCACTGATAAGTGTGATTGAAGCTGCGGACGATCTCCCTCGTCTGCTCAATCATCGGCTCCTGATCCTCGCCGGCAGGAACGGTCGTCGCCTTGAAGGCCGTGATGTCCGCCGCCTGCGAAATCGGATACGTGAAGAATCCGACGGGAATGCTGCTGCCGAAACCGCGCATCCCGAGCTCCGACTTCACCGTAGGATTTCTCTGAAGACGGGCAACCGTCACAAGGTTCGCATAGTAGAACGTCAGCTCGGTCAGCTCCGGAATCTGCGACTGAATCAGAATCGTCGTCTTCTCCGGATCAATGCCGGCGGACAGATAATCCAGTGCCACATTGATGATGTTCTGGCGGACTTTCTCCGGGTTGTCCGCGTTATCCGTCAGAGCCTGTGCGTCCGCGATCATGATGTTGATTTCATCAAAACCGCCGCTGTTCTGCAGCTCCACTCTGCGGCGCAGAGACCCCACGTAATGTCCGATATGAAGGCGGCCTGTCGGACGGTCACCCGTTAAAATAATCTTTCCCATAATCTTTCCCTCTCGTTTTCTGGTTCAGCACCTGCACCCTCGGATTTGCTTCCGCAAATTCTCACTGCAGGCGGCCAGAGGCGCTTCGCGCCTTGTCCGCCTCCGCATGAAGCCATCCGGATTCGGCACAAGCAAGCTTGCCGAACCGTTTTGGTTTCACGCGGAGGTACTGAACAAATAAACATTATACAATCGTCCCGTCGGTGTCCACAAGGGTCCAGCCCTTCCAGTAATCCTTCATCTGTTCCGGATCCGGAATCTGGTTATTGCGGTGCCGAAGCGGACGGATCAGAATCTTCGGTTCCCGTGCGTTCAGCCGTCCGCCCCAGAAGGAGAACGTGGAGTTGGCTGCAATGACACCGTTGCAGTGCGTCATCAGCTGCATGTCCAGCAGATTGTCTTCTCCCTGATTCCAGTCACACACGGTCATCTCTTCTCCGAGATTTCCGAAGCGGCAGGCATGCGCAAAGCCCGGATCATCCGAGAACACATAGAAGTGAATCCTGCGCCCGCTCCGCGTTGCCTCCACGGCACGCTCCAGAAAATCCACTGCCCCCTGATAATAGCTCTCCGTGCAGATTCCGCCAAGGAGCGGAGCGTTGGCCGCATCGAGGTAGTCTCCCCGCCGGATGTGCACGGCGCAGGAGAAGGTGTAGGCATCCTCCATCTCCGTGATCACCGCCTGATTCCTTGCATTCACGGACGGATTCTCACTCTTCGGGAAACGAAAGACCTTCCGCAGCTCTCCCAGAATGTCCTCATAATACTTCGTGCAGGCAAAATACCCGTCCAGATACGCATCCTCCAGATCAAAGATTTCCGGGTGATACATCCGGCTCTCCGTAAACCGTTTTCCCGCTGCCTTCGTTCCGAGGCGGAGCTTTCTCGCCGCTTTTCCCCAGACCGAGCTGCTGCCGAGAAGCTCCCGCTTCTCTTCCTGTGTACATTCCTCATAGGGAAGATCCGCAAAACGCAGCAGTTCACAGCTTCTGGGCGCCAGCATATTCTTCTGATTGTCTTCCTCAAACCAGGAAAGATCGAGCTTCGCCTCTTTCCCGAGACTCCGGAGCTTGCAGTACAGCGCGTACTGCTGCATCTGATTCCCGAGTCCTCCTTTAATTTCTACAATAATCATCTTGTCCTTTCGTGCCGCAGGCACCGTCACTTCATCGCAGTTCTCTCCGGCCTCTCCTACATTAAGAAGCCGTCTTTCTCACCGGTCCGCCCTGCTCCATGCGGCGAGAAACGCCAGCACGGCGCCCTGCCCCCACGGATAATTTCCGTACTGCTGCCGGTATTCAGCAAAATCTACGCACTCGGCGGAAGCCTGCCCGATTTTCCCGTCCGGTCCGACCATGCCGCAAAGCGCTTCCCCGGCCTTTTCGCAGGCGGCCCGGATCCTCGCATGGATCGCCTGTTCCGGCCTTCCGGCTTCTCCCGATTCCCCGCCGGTTTCGCTTTCCCCGGAATGCGGCAGGCTTCGATTCGTTCCCGCCGGTTTCCTGCGGCGCTCCATCTGAAGAAGGCCATAGAAAATCATTCCGCTTGCCGAGGTATCCAGCGGCCCCTCCATGCAGTCAAGCTGCCAGGAAAACAATCCGTCCTCCCGGATTCTGTCCAGAATGGCCAGAACCATGTTCTCCGCCTTCCTCGCAGCCTCTGTTCCGGAAAAATCCAGCTCCGACAGTCCCAGCAGAAGCCACCCCGCGGCGCGGCCCCAGCCGATGATGCCGTACTTCATGCCACTCTTCCTGTCATACCCATGATAGGGAAGTCCGCTTCTGAAATCCATCCCGTGGGAGAGAAAATTTTCCGCCTGCCGGAGTGCTTCCTCCCCAGCGGTTTTCACCCTCTGTGTTCTCTTTTCTTCCTCCGGATCCGCAAGACCTCCTATAACTCTTGCGTATTCCGCGTAGAACAGGCAGGTCTGTCCTGCGCCGTCCGCGTAAATCCAGTCATTGGAGCTCCGCTGTCCGTACACGATGGAGCCTTCCCCGTCTCTCCGGCAGTTCTCCAGATAATCGAAGATCCGGTCCGCAGCATCCAGGTAGCGCTCCCTGCCGGTCGCTTCCAGAAGACGCACCATCACCGCCCCGGCCAGCGCATCGTCCGGATTCGTCACCGGCATCCCGCGCTCAAACCAGCGGTCCAGATAGTGCTCCGCCTCTTCCAGATGCCCTGCCTCCGCAAGTCCCAGGAGCAAAAGCCCCGCCGGCCAGAACAGCGGATCCTCCGGCGAGGAACCCCTCCCGAGCGCTTTCTTTGCCAGCCTCTTCAGTCTCGTCTTTCCCGATGGATGCGCGATTCCCCGAAGCTCTCCTGCTGCTTCTCCTGCCATTTTTTCCAGAAGCTCTTTCATCTTTTTTATAACCCCGCTGAGGCAAAATCCGCGATACCAGAGAGAAGATGTCATCCGGCATCTTCGAGTGCAGCGGTTTTGCCTTCTGTCACTTCTTCCCCATCTTGCGCAGCACCACCTGCTTCAGGTACCGGCATTCCTTCGATCTGCCGAACAGAAGAAGGAACACGCCGTTGAACACCACGGTGATGACCACTGCCATCAGAAGGAAATTCAGAATGCCCGGCTGCGCCATGACGCGGTCTCCCAGCACTTTCAGTAAGGCCGCAAGCACCGCGACCGTCCCCGCATAGCGGAAGGACTCCGCGAAATAGGAGCGGCAGGACCGTTCGAAGCACACCTTGTAGATGATGACCGGTTTGGTCACATTCGCGATCAGGCCCGAAACCACGGTCCCGACATAGATTCCGGCAAGGCCGATCTTCTGTACGAGCCAGATGGACAGCACCAGATTGACGCCGCCCTGAATCAGCGCCAGATACTTGTCCTGCTCGAACACACCCGCCGCCGTCTTGTAGTTGGAAAGTACAATCCGGTCTCCCTTGAAATACAGATCCATCAGGATCAGCGTCACCGCAGAAGCGGGAAGAACCCAGGCATCCCCGAGCCAGATCCGGATCAGCGGAGTCAGGAGAACGAAAAATCCCGTCACCGCGAATCCGTACACCCAGCTTGCAAAAAAGCGGTATACCTGAAACAGCTCATACTGCCGCTCCCGCGTCTCCGTTGCAATCAAATTCCCGAAGCCAGAGATCACGGAATTGAAAATGATGTTGACGAAATTCGTCACGGCGTTGATGACCAGATTGTAGTTGTCCACGATGCCGGACATCGCAACCGCAATGAAGGAGGAAATGATCAGGGAATCCGTCTGAAGTCTTGCCACATCGCCGACCTTATGCAGCACCAGTGCTTTGGTTTTCTTCCATACCTCGCCAGATTCCTCTTTGGAAAGCGGCTGCACGTTTTTATCCCGAAGATACGGGTACAGACGGTCCAGATACCAGGAAACGAAAATCTTCTGGGCCAGCTGCACGAACATATCCGTCAGAAGGTAGAACAGGAAATTTCCGGTGAGAACAATCACCGCCATCTGAAGGAGCGTCACAAGGATCTTCGTGATGGTATTGATATTCGTCTGAATATAATTGCGCTGCTCGGCATTGCACAGGCTGTACTTGTAGGAGACGAAATAGGTGCTGACCGTGTTGAACAGGAAGATCAGATAATACACCGTCATCTGGCGGACCGTGATCGTGCCCGGATCCTTGATGAGATACTTCAGGAACGGTGCGATCGCAAGGCCGATGCCCGCCACCACAAGCGCGATGACCGTATAGGCCTTCCGGTACATCTGCATGTAGGACTTGATCTTCTCCGTGTTCTTCTCCGCCACCGGACGGTACAGCGCGAAGTTCAGTGCGGTTCCGATTCCGAGCTCTGCCATCGACAGGATGGAGAGAATGTTCGTGTAAAGAGAATTGACGCCGAGAAGCTGTTCCGACAGATGCCGGATGAAAATAGTGCGCAGGACAAAGGACATCAGCGCCGTCGCCGCCTGCCCGATGTAGCCGAATGCAATATTCCGTTCTGCCAGCCGCACCCGTCCGGATGCGGCGCCTGTTTTTTCCTTTTTCTGCATATACTGCTGTTCCTTGTGTCGGTCTGATTTTCCCATAGACAGTGGTTACCCGCCTGTGCGGGAATCACCTCTTTCCTGATTCCACAATACTCACAAATAGAAAAAAGTTCCACTGGAGGCGGAAATCACCCGCTTAACATACAAGTCAATGCCGCTTCGGGCAAGGACTTTCCATCTGCACAGAGATCGCCTGTTACAGCGTTTCCATCACCTTGTGAAGTTCTTCCGCGTTCCGGCAGGTCTCCGCGCGGAATCTCGTCGCGCCTCCCGCCAGCTTGTAGCGGATCTGGTCTTCGTTGGACAGAAGCCAGTTCCAGGCATCCACCATCTGCTGCGGGTCCGACAGCGTCTGCACTGGAAGGACATAGTGCTCCTCTGTTCCGAACAGGTCCCTTGCGATGCCTCTTGCCTTGACGGAATATCCGACCACCAGAGTCGGAATGATGGTGGAGTAGGCCGCAATGGTCGAGTGTGTCCGCGCCCCAATGAAAAACCTGCAGTTGGCAATGACGCCCTTGAGCTTCTCTGCGGACATGTCCTCAATCAGGCTGACTCTCCCGGTGTCCCGAAACATCTCATAGAGCTTCCGGAGCGGGATAAAATCATTGCTGCGCTCCCACACGACATGCGGGATCAGCGCCACCTTCATGTTCGTGGCGCGCAGAATCTCGCGGATCAGCTCCGCATAGCTTTTGAGCGGCGCGGACGGATCCTTCGCATACTGCTCCGCCATCGGGCTTAAATTGATGCCGACTGTATTCCCGGATTCGAAATTCTCCGGAAGCCCGCTCTCATCCACAGGAAGGGAAAAGGCCGGATCCGGACAATATACCACCCGTGCCGCTCCCTCTTCGCCATACGCTTCCTGCAGCGCCTTCCGGATGGCGTCATACGAAATGCTCTCTCTTGCAATGATCTTCCGGTAGCGGCCAAGATCCTCCGTCAATGCGCCTTTTTCCTTCAGAAGATCCGGCTCAATGGAACAGCCGAGGAGGACCGTCGCCGTCCCCTGCCGGTTGAACATGGCATTCGCCACCATCAGATCCCTGGTCATGACGGGATAACAGTAGTTGTCCCCGCCGATGGAAACAGCAAGCTTCGGGGCATTTTTCCCGGTAAGCGCGCGGTAGCGGTAACGGAGGAACGACTCCTCATCGCCGGTTACCTTCCGGAGCGCATAGTAAAACGTATGTGCCAGAACATGGTCCGCAATGTGCTGCTCCTCAATGATTCTCGTGCGCTGCTTCACTTCGGCGGGAAGATACTTCTCATCCTCCTTTGCCGAATTCGTCATCAGCGTGAATTCATCCACCGGCATCATGCGCACCAGCGAATCCACAATGGCTTCACACCCGTGATTTCCGCTTCCCGCGTGCATATAAAGTGCTATTTCACTCATACAATCTCCTGTAAATTCCCGGCAGCCGCTCCAAAAGAGCCGACTTGATCCGATAGTCCCACGAAAGTCCCGCAGCCGCTCCCGGTACCCTCCGGTGAAGAGCGAGCTTCTTCCGGCAGAGCTGGAATTCATCCTCATAGCGCTCCCGCTCTTTTGCCGGTAGCTTTGCAATCTTGGAGGCCGTCAGAACGTCCGAAACCATCTGAAGCGTCCCCAGCCTTGCCGCGGCCTCCGGGTCCTTCAGAACCTCCGGAAGGTTCTTCTCCAGAAGCTTCCCGGCCTCCTCCCAGCACCGGATCTGATCCATGTACGAGGGAGTAAACGGTCGCTCCATCGCCCCTTTCGGGTTCACGGTGTAACGGTAGAGCTTCTCCTCTTTTACAAGCGCGTACCGCGTGCCCTCTTCAATCAGAGAGACCACGAACAGCATGTCCTCTCCGATGGTCAGGCCTTTCCGGAACCGCCTGTCTCCAATCGCTTCTCTCGTAAAAAGTTTGCTCCAGACCCTGGTGTCGCGAAGGAGAATCGCATCCCTGACAATGTCCGTCCCCGTGAAAATCTGCGGCTCCCCGCCGCCTTCCGCTTCCTGTGATGTTTGCTCCTCCCGGCGCGCTTCCGCCTGCCCGGCCTGTTTTCCTCCCGCAGGCTCTCTGTCTGCCCGGCCCTTCCCGTTCGCATCTGCCGCTTTTTCGTATTCCGCGGCCTCCTCCGGCGTCACCGACCGGAAGCCGCAGCCGCAGATCTGTGCCCCGGTCCTTTCGTGCAGCGCATACAGACACTCCAGCATCTCCGGTTCCATGGCATCGTCCGCATCAAGAAAGGTGAGAAACCTTCCGCCCGCCGCCGAAATGCCGCGGTTTCTCGCCTCGGAAACGCCCTCGTCCCGCATATGAATCACCTGCAGGAAGACAGGCTGCAATGCCGGATTTTCTTTCTGCGCGGAGCCGTTTTCTTTCCCGTCAGGAATGTCGTCTGGCATACAATGTGAAGGATCTGCGGCAGTCCTGCCTCCGGTGGAATTCGGTTTCCCGACAGCGTCCGCGCCGCTCCCTGCTGCCAGCGCATCGCAAAGACGGCTGCTCGCATCGTCCGAACCGTCATCCACCAGAATCGCCTCCAGAGGAAGAAGGTTCCTCACCGTCTGGCGCAGAACACTCCGGACTGCCGCTTCCAGCGTCTTCTCCGCATTGTGCACGGGAATAATTACGCTGATGACCGGATGATTCCCGCTGTTTTTCCTCTGCTTTTCTTCCACCTTATGACTCGCTTTCTGTAATGGCCGTCACCCTCAGGCCAGCCACATTCCAAATTCTTACAGGGAAATCAGGCATATCCGGAACAACCGCCCTTTCCTTCCTGTCCTGCCTTCCGCATGCCGAAGAAGACGACAGCTGTTTATCTTCTCGCCTGAAGGAGAAAAACAGTTCTCACCACCCGGATGGTAAGACCGGACGGATGCTTCATCACCAGCGACAGCAGCCGGTTCGCGGGATCCTGAATGGGCTTTTCGAACTTCCGGATCCGCTCCGCCGCGTTTTCCTTCCGGCACAGCTCCTGCACTCTTGCTGTGACCTCGCTCTCCCGGACGCCCTGCCTTCGCACCTCATTTTTCAGAACCAGCAGGAACAAAAACAGGAATTCCTGCTCCACCTGCAGGTGCCCGTTCGGAATCCTCTTCTCATCCATTTCACGATGAAGAATCCCGCAGAGCCGTTTGATGTTGTCGTACATCCCGGCATCGTATCCGTGTGCCATGGAATTCGACACAAAGCGGTAGTGATAATCATGGTTGTCCTCCAGGACCACGACGCGCTCCGCATCCAGAAGAACCGGAACCGTGATGCTGACGTCCTCTCCCATCCGGATGGCCGGATCACAGAAGTGCAGATTGTCCAGAAGGAGCCTGCGCGAAATCAGCTTCATGCAGCGCGACAGGATAAGCGTCCGGTTCTCGTTTCCGAGAAGCTTCTCCTTAATCTGCGTCTGGAGCCTTTCTCCCTCATAGATTCCGGGGACTGCCGCATTCTGCTTTTTTTCCTGCGTGTGGTTCCATTCCCGCTCAATGACATAGCCGCCGCAGATCACCTGTTGTACCGGCTTATCCGGATTTTCCGCAAGCGCTGCCGTCATCTTTGAGAGGCAGTCCTGTTCCAGCCAGTCGTCGCAGTCCAGAAAGCACAGATAGGGAGCGCTGCTCTCCTTCACGCCGCGGATCCAGGTGGCCATCAGTCCCTCGTTTTCTTTATGAATGACATGAACTCTCGAGTCCATCGCGGCCGCGTGATCGCAGATGCTCCCGCTCTCGTCCCGGGAACCGTCATCGATCAGCCACAGCTCGAAGTCCGGAAAGGTCTGCGCCAGAACGCTGTCGATGCAGGCCTGCAGATAATTCTCTCCATTATAAACCGGCACAATCACGCCGACATGTGCTGTATTCTGCATTTCCATTGTTCTCTCCCAGAGCCTTCCGGTACACTTCCTCAATCCGGTCCAGATGCTTTTCAAACCCGTACTCGCTCTCTGCCCGCTGAAGCGAAGCCCGGGAGGCCTCCCTCCAGGCGGTCTCGTCGGTAAGAAGCCGGATCAGAGCCTCTGCCATCTGCCCGCTGTCACCGACATCCGCGAGCTGCGCCTGCGGGCCGTCGCCCGCAAGGTTCGGGATCCCGCCGACATTCGTTGTCACCATCGGAAGGCCATAGCCCATCGCCTCCAGGAGGGACACCGGCATTGCCTCCATATGCGAGGGGAGAAGGAACGCCATGCTCTGTGCAAGAAGCCTGTCCTTCTCTTCTCCGCGCACCCAGCCGGGAAACCGCACGTTGTTCTTCCGCACCTTCTCCGGAAGCCCCTCCGTCACAAGCTCCCGGTCGCCGACACCGCCAAGGACAAAGGACGCCTCCGGGACCTTTTCCGTCACCTGCCGGATAATTTCCGGCATCTCCCGCATTCCCTTTCCTTCCGTGAGAACACCGAGATACAGAATCTCTTTGTTCTTCTGCCGGAGTCTTAGCTGCTCTTCTTCCATCACCTCCGGGTGAACAACGCTGTAGTTGGGGACCACGTCAATCCGCTCCTTCGGAAATGTCACAGACAGTACCTCTTTCCAGTGATCCGTCAGAACGATCATCCGGCTGCACTTGCCGTAGACACTGCGCACCAGCCTTTTTTTCCTCTCCGGTGCGTTCTCATAGAATTCCGCGAAGGCCGAACCGTGAATGTGATTCACCACCGGAATGCCCTTCCCTGCCGCCATTTCAATGAACGGGAGCTTCCGGTAGAAGCTCGGGCCGAAGGAAGAATGAATATGAACAAGTTCCGGCGGATCCTTCCGCAGGATCTCCCGGAACTGCCGATATGCCTTCAGAGCTTTTTTCAGTTTATCCGACTTGCTCCCGTCGCAGTAGGACTGGACATAAGTGATCCGGAAATCCTTCTCCAGACGGCTTCCGTAATATCCCGAGGTCACGGCGGCAATTCCGCCGTGCACCATGGGATCCGGAACAATCATACAGATATGATGCATTACTTTGCTCCTCTGTGTCCCAGAACCACAACCACGGTCTGCAGCAGGATTTTGAAATCCAGCGTCAGCGACCAGTTGTCGATGTACTGAAGATCCAGCCGCACCACTTCGTCGAAGTCCGAAATATCGCTTCGCCCGCTCACCTGCCACATGCCGGTGAGTCCCGGCGTCATGGACAGCCGGCGGCGATAATGCTCGTCGTACTGCTCGAACTCGCCCTCGGTCGGAGGTCTCGTACCGACAAGGCTCATGTCTCCCTTTAACACGTTCAGAAACTGCGGAAACTCATCCAGGCTCGTCCTGCGGAGGAACGCTCCCACCTTCGTGATGCGGGGGTCATGATCCATCTTGAACATCAGTCCCTTGACCTCGTTCTCCCGCTCCAGCTCCTTCTTCCTCTCCTCTGCGTCCTGATACATGGAGCGGAACTTGTAAATTTTAAAGCGGCGTCCGTTCTTGCCGATTCTCGTCTGGGCGAAGAACACCGGCCCCGGCGAATCCAGCTTGATCGCAGGGGCAATGAACACCGTCAGAATGCCGGTGACCGCAACGCCGACAAGGCCGCCCAGAATGTCGAACATCCGCTTGATCAGAAGCCTCTTGTAGCTCGACCGGAACCGCATATATGTCACGGTCGTGTAATCCGCGAAGGTTTCAACCTTCGTCGTGGCACCGCCCACATCCGGGAGATCCAGATTGTAGCGGCAGACAACCCCCATCTCCTCGAATCCATCGATCAGGGGCCGCACTTCTTCCTGCGTCAGGCCCGGCGTATTGATGAACACCTCGTCAAACGGAATCTGCGTCAGCTTCTCCGTCATTTCCCGGAAGGAAGCCTCCCGCTCTTCTTCCGTCGCATCCCGCATATTCTTCACCGAGGCGGAACCGACGATCTGATAGGAGAGATCTATATTCGTCCGAAGCCTCGTGATCGTGCTGTCAATCTGATCTGCGGGAGCGACCACCAGAACCTTCGTCACCAGCTTGTCATCCGCATAAATTCCGTGCAGAAACCGTTTGAACAGGATGTGTGCGAGGTACATCATCAGCAGATTGATCCAGATGAAATTCAGGATCACCTGACGGGAGAGAATCCAGCTCCACCGCGCGAAGAAAACAAAGGCCAGGGAAAACAGAATCATCACGCCGTTGAACTGCAGAACCGACATCAGCTCCCGGAACGCACCGCGCCGCAGAAAATCCCGGTTCCATTCATTGAAAAAGCTGTAAACCGTGCAGAACAGAAGGAACACGATCAGAACCGCATAGTGAAGCGTCTTGCTGCCCCAGTCGTTGTTGTGGGCAAAGCGAAGGCTCGTCGCAATCCAGTAGGAAACAGATATGCAGATCATGTCAATCAGCCACAGGCCATAGGTCTGAAGCACTCTGTTCTTCTGATTCATTCTCATACCTCACTGAGGCAAAATCCGCGATACCAGAGAGAATTTCGCGAAGGCGAATTCTCTCTGTATACAGAGTGCCGCCAAGCGGCACTCTAA
>CAVKEB010000025.1:0-37744 GCA_963655255.1 bacterium | reverse complement strand
TTTTGCCGAATGTGGCAGCCGGTGCGTCAGCACCGATGCTGCTGTTTGAAAGTGACATATCAATGTCACTTTCAAACTTATTCCTCGCTGAGGCAAATTGATTACTCCATTGTCTCATAACTGCTGGTGTCGTTGATGTCAATGCCCTTCGCCCGGCGTTCCTTCTCCGCCTCTTCGTCCATGGCCTTCACTTCATCAATCCGGTGCGCCATCTCCACGCCATAGGCGATGGAATCGTCCAGAAGGAAGTGCAGTTCCGGTGTGTTGCGCAGATTCACGCGGTGCGCAAGCTCGCTCCGGATGAATCCGTTCGCGCTCTTTAACCCCTGCATGGTTCTCGTCCCGTCCTCCGGGCTTCCCAGAACGGAAATCCACACTTTGCAGTTCTTAAGATCCGGTGCAACCTCCACCTCGATCACGGAAGTCAGGGGCGAAACGCGCGGATCCTTGATATCCCGGATGATCTCCGCGAGACTTTTGCGGACCTCGTCATTGATTCTCCGGTTTTTTACGCTGTTTTTTCTCATAGCTGCCTCTCTGTCACGGTTCAGCACAGCCATATCGGGAATTTTCAGAAGAGCATTCGCGATGTGCTGAATTGCTGCCTGTTTTTAACAATCGGGCCGCAGTGCGCCTGTTTTTTCGCAGTGCACTGCGGCCCGGATTTTCTGCAGGTTTCTTATTGTTTGGAAGCCTCCTTGGCCTTCTTGGCCGCTTCCTTTTCCTTGCGGGCAATGACTTCTTCTCTCGGAACCTCCACCATCTTGTAGGCTTCAATCTGATCACCCACATTCATGGCGTCAAAGTCCTCGAATACAAGTCCGCAGTCATAGCCGGCCTTGACTTCCTTCACGTCATCCTTGAAGCGCTTCAGCGATGCAAGTCCGCCCTCGAAGATCTTCTCCTTGTCTCTCGTGATGCGGACGGTGCAGCCCTTCTCGATCACGCCGTCCAGGACCATGCTGCCGGCGATGTTGCCGATCTTGCCGGACTTGAAGAGCTGACGCACTTCCGCGTGTCCAATGACCTTCTCCTCATAGACCGGTGCCAGCATGCCGTTCAATGCCGCATTGACATCGTCGATTGCCTGATAGATGACCTTGTACAGGTGGATCGAAACGCCGTTGTGCTCCGCAATCGACTTCGCCGTGGAATCCGGATGCACGTTGAATCCGATGATGGCGGCGTTGGATGCTGCCGCCAGATCCACATCCGACTCGGTGATGTTGCCGGCCGCGCTGTGAATGATGCGGACCTTGACCTCGTCGTTGGAGAGCTTCTGGAGAGATGCGCACAGCGCCTCCACGGAGCCCTGCACATCCGCCTTGACGATCAGCTCGAGTTCCTTCATCTTGCCCTCGCGCATCTGATCGAACAGATCCTCAACGTTCATGGACATGACGTTCTCTTCCACGAGCTCTTCCTTATGCTGCGCCTTGTAGGTCTGCGCATAGGACTTCGCCTCGTCGTTGGTCGGATGCGCCACGATGACTTCTCCGGCTCCCGGCACATCCGAAAGACCCAGAACCACAACAGGATCCGAAGGACCTGCCTCCTTCACGTTCCTGCCCTTGTCGTTGATCATCGCGCGGACCTTGCCGAAAGCAGGGCCTGCCGAAATGAAATCGCCCACATGGAGCGTACCCTTCTGCACCAGAACGTTGGCAACCGGGCCTCTTCCGCGGTCCAGCTTCGCCTCCAGAACCAGTCCTCTCGCGAGACGGTTCGGATTGGCCTTGAGCTCCATCACGTCTGCCTGCAGGAGAATGGTCTCCAGAAGGTCGTCAATGCCTTCACCGGTCTTGGCCGATACATTGACGAATTCCGTCTGTCCGCCCCAGTCGGAAGGAATCAGCTCGTACTTGGAGAGCTGCTCCTTGACGCGATCCGGATTGGCGTCCGGCTTATCCATCTTGTTGACGGCAACGATGATCTCAACGCCTGCCGCCTTCGCGTGGTTAATTGCCTCCACCGTCTGCGGCATCACGCCGTCATCCGCTGCAACAACGAGCACCGCGATATCCGTGGACTGCGCACCGCGAAGACGCATTGCCGTGAAGGCCTCGTGTCCAGGCGTATCCAGGAAGGTGATCGTGCGGCCGTTTACCTCCACGGTATACGCGCCGATGGCCTGTGTGATTCCGCCCGCTTCCTTCTCCGTCACTCTCGAATGACGGATGTAGTCCAAAATGGAAGTCTTGCCGTGGTCGACGTGACCCATGACGCAGACAACCGGCGGACGGGAAACCAGATCCTCTTCCTTGTCGTCGTCCTCCTTCAGAAGTTCCTGAATGACATCAACCTTCTCTTCCTTCTCGCAGAGGATGTCATAGTCAGCGGCGATGTTCTCCGCCTCCTCGTAGGTCACCTCCGAGTTCACGGTCATGGCCTTTCCTGCGAGGAACAGCTTCTTGATGAGCTCTGCGGGCTTTAAGTGCATCTTCTCCGCCAGCTCTCCGATGGTGAGCTTCTCCGGAATCGTGATCACCTTGATCTGCTCTTCCGGCTCTTCCACCTTCTCTACAACCGGCTTGATAAAGCGTCCGGAACGGTTCTTTCTCTCACGCTGCTCGTTCTGCTCGAACGCAACGTCCTTTTTGTTGTGACGGTCTCTCGCGACACCGTTGGGATTGCGCCGCTTGTCCTTGCTGCCGAAATCCTGCGAAGGAGCACTGTCCCTGCCGCCGAAGCTCCGGCCGCCTGCTGCTCCTCTTGCGCCCTGTCCGGGACGGGCAAAAGACGATCCTCCCTGGCCCGGACGTCCGCCAAAGCCCGGTCTTCCCTGGCCTCTTCCGCGGTCGCCGTTTCCCTGACCGTTCTGGCCATAAGAAGGTCTTCCATTCCGGTCACCGTTTCCGGTCCGTCTTGCACCGGTCCCGTTCTGACCAAAGCCGCCCTGTCCGCGGCGGGACTCCGTGCGGTCTCCCCTCTCATTCCTTGCACCGTCTCTTCTTCCGGAGCCGGATGTATTCTGTCCGCGGAACTGGGAACGCTCCTGCGTGCCTGCCTGGCTTCTCTTCTCTTCAGCGGCAGGAGCCTTGACAGCCTCCTGCGAAGGAGCGGCCTTCGACTCCTTTGCCTGCACATCTGCAGGCTGCGCTGTATGAAGATTCTCTTCCCTTGCTGCAGGTGCCTGGTTCTTCCCTGTCAGCTCCTCCGAAAGCGTTACCTTCTTCTCTTCCTCTGCAGCGGGTGCCGGAATCTTCTTCGGTGCCGGCTGCTCACTCTTCGGGATCGGCTTATGATAGTCCACGCTCATCTGGGAAGGAGCCGTCTTCGGCTTAATCGGATGGTAGGCGCCTGTGCCTGCCGATGCCTGCGTGCGGTTTCCCTGGCCGTTTCTCGATGAATTTCTTCCCACATTTGACGAGCCGGAGCTGTAGCTGCCTCTCTGCTGTCCACCCGCAGAATAGCTGCCTGCCTTCTGGGATGCATTCTTTCCTGCACCGTTCGCCCCTGTGACAATGATGATCTTCTTCTTTTTCACCGGGGTCACAACCTTGCGGACCACCTTCTGGCCGTCCGCCGCAGACTCATGTTCCGCAGCAGCGGTCTTTGCGGTTTTGGGCGATGACTCTGTCTTCTTGCCGAAACGGGCCTCCACCAGCTTCATGGTCTCTTCATCCACACTGCTGCTGGCCGTCTTGACCTCAATGCCTTTCTCTTTCAGGAAAGATGCGATTTCATCCTTCTCCACGCCGTAGGTCTTCATAATCTCACTGATTCTCGTTTTCGCCATCGCTACCTCTTTCTTCCCGCTGCATGTCCACCAGCTTCGCTATCCTGTCTGCAAATCCCGCGTCCGTCACTGCGGCGCAGGACCGGATTCCCTGCCCCATTGCTCTTCCAAGGTCTGCCTTGGTTCCGTAATACCGGACCGGCACCTGATAGGACCGGCACTTGTCTTCCAGGCGCTTTCTCGTATTGCCTTCCGCGTCTTCGGCAATCAGCACGAGCCTTGCCTTTCTGCTCCGGACACAGTCCTCGGCAAGAAAACTGCCGCTTCTCGTCTTCCCCGCCTTCGTCGCAAGGCCCAGCATCTGATACACTTTTGAAATCACTCCGGTGCCTCCTGTTCCTCCAGCTGCGCGCGCAGAGCTTCGTATTCTTCCTTCTTCACCTCACAGCGGAACGCGCGGCCGAGCGCCTTTCTGCGGAACGCCTTCTCGAGACACTCCGCATTCCTGCACAGGTACGCCCCTCTTCCGTTCATGCGCCCGCCCGGATCGGCCAGAATCCTGCCCTCCGCGGTCCGCACGATCCGGATCATGGATTTCTTTTCTTTGCATTCACCGCACCCGATACAGGTGCGCATCGGAACCTTTTTCGGCATCAGTCCGTCATTCCTCCGGTGCAGCCTCAGCCGCATCCGCTTCTGCAGCATCCGCAGCTTCTGCGGTTTCTTCCTGCTCCGCAGCCTCTGTGTTTTCTTCCTCAGCCGTCTCTTCGATCGGATTTCCGTTCTCATCCACCGGATTTCCGTTCTCGTCTACGTACTCGATCTCTTCTTCCTCGTCTTCGCCGTCCAGATAATCCTCATAGCGGAAGCCGGGAGCGTCCTTGGCCTGCGTCTCATCCTTGATATCAATCTTATAGCCGGTCAGTCTCGCCGCCAGACGGGCGTTCTGTCCCTCGCGCCCGATTGCCAGAGAGAGCTGATAATCCGGAACGACGACCTTCGCGCTCTTCTCCTCGGGATCCGCGAATACCGCGACGATCTTCGCGGGAGACAGGGCATTCTGAATCAGATTCCCGGGGTTGTCATCCCAGTTCACGATGTCAATCTTCTCGCCGTTGAGCTCATTCACGATGTTGTTGACACGGGTTCCGTTCAGACCGACGCACGCGCCGACCGGATCCACGTTCGGATTGCTGCTCCATACCGCGATCTTGGTGCGGCTTCCCGCCTCACGCGCAATGCTCTCGATGGTCACGGTGCCGTCACGGATCTCCGCCACTTCTTCGGCGAACAGGCCCTTGACAAGATCCGGATGCGTGCGGGACAGAAGAATTCTCGCCGCGCCCTTGGTGGTCTTGCGGACATCCACGATGTACACGCGGATGCGCTCTCCCGTGCGGAGCTTCTCGGTGGGAACCTGTTCCTTCTCATTCAGCATGCCCTCTGCCTTGAGGGTGCCGTCCTGCGTGCCGAGGCTGATGGTCCAGTTGCGGCCGATCTGACGCTGCACGACGCCGGTCATCACCGTCTTGACCTTGTCAATGAAGTAGTTGTAAACCGCATTTCGCTCTTCCTCACGGATCTTCTGCAGAATGACGTTCTTCGCAATCTGCGTGGCGATCCGTCCGAAGGACTTGCTGTTGAAGTCAACCTTCACAACATCACCGATCCCTCCGGTGATGTGCTGCTTTTTCGCCTCTTCCAGAGAAATCTGGTACTGATCGTCCTCCACGTCATCCTGCGTGGGGACGATGGTCTTCTCCGCCCAGACATGATACTCAAAGGTATCGCGGTCCACTTCCACCTTCACGTTGTCCGTCCTGCCGAAATTGCTCTTGCAGGCAATTACCAGTGCAGACTCGATGGCGTCGAAAAGAGTATCCGAGCTGATATTCTTCTCTTTCTCCAGCACTTCCATTGCGGTTTTCAATTCTTCGTTCATGGTCTCTCCTTTTCACAGATATGAACTGTGTGTTCCCACTGTCTGTCTTCAGCGAAACGCGCAGGACGCGTTCCCGTCTATGTCACTTCATGGCTGTCTCTCTTTTCCTGCTGCTGCCTGAAAAAGAGCTCGGTCCTTCTCTCAGAAATCGATTTTCAGGCGGACCTTCGCGACAGCCTTCCGTTCCAGCACGAGATCCTCCAGGGGGCTTCCCTTTGCATCTGTTCTCCCGACGGTGATGGTGTCCTCATCGAAAGACTTCAGAATGCCGTCGAAGTTCTTGTTCTTCCCGCCGGACGCCTCGTCATAGGGCTTGAACGTATTGCCTTCCACTTCCTTCCCGATGCTCGCGGCAAAGTGGCGGTCCTTCGTAAGCGTTCTGCCCAGTCCCGGGCTCGACACCTCCAGGGTGTAGGCCTCCGGAATCGGATCCGCCGTATCCAGAGCGTCGGACAGATCATGGCTGACATCCACGCAGTCGTCAATGGTGACGCCGCCATCCTTGTCGATGAAGGCCCGCAGGTAGTACTCCTGTCCCTCCTTCACATATTCCACATCATAGATCCGCACTCCGTGCGCCTTCGCAATCGGCTCCAGGAGCTTCTCTGCGAGTTCCTCTGTCTGCTTTCTCTTCGCCATTTCCACCTCTTTCTGTTCAGCACATCTCGAATTTTCTTGCGAAAATTCGAGATGATGTCGGCCAGAGGCGCTGACACTCGAAGATACCCGATGGTATCTTCTCCTGTTTGAAGTGAATCGCTTCGCAATTCACTTCGCGTATCGGAGAAACCGCCTGCGCGGATTTCTCCTCACGGCCCTGGCCGCAGGCAGGATCCAACCGTGAATTGGCCTGCAAGCAGTCCATTCCCGCCTGTATCCTGCCTGTGCTGAACAGAATTCATAAAAAAGAGTGGACTCCGAAGCCCACTCTTACAGTCAACCCTATTCAAACATATCAAAAATAACACACAGCTTCATGAATTGCAAGTTTTTATTCCTTTTTCCGGGCTTCCGTCTGCAGTTTCGCCGCGCACCTCTCCGCTTCCCCGAGAATCCGGTCGAATTTGTCCAGTGCCGCGTCGATCGGCGCCGGCGTTGTCATGTCCACGCCGGCATGTGCCAGCTCCTCCAGAGGGTACGTGCTGCCGCCCATCGACAGGAATTCCAGATACGGCTTCACCGCAGCCCCGCCTTCCTTCAGGATCTTCTCGGACAGTGCCACTGCGGCGGCATAGCTCGTCGCGTACTTGTACACATAGAAGGGACGGTAGAAATGCGGGATTCTCGACCACTCGCAGGCGACCTCTTCATCGATCACGAGCTCCGGGCCGAAATAGTCCGTAATCAGCTGACGGTACAGCCCGTTCAATGCCTGCGGCGTCAGCGCCTCTCCGCGCTCCGCCATCGCGTGTGCACTCTGCTCGAACTCCGCGAACATCGTCTGGCGGTAGACCGTTGCCTTGAAGCCTTCCAGATACTGATTCAGAAGGAACAGCCTCCTGGCAGGATCCTCCGTCTTCGCCAGGAGGTCCTCCACCAGAAGATTCTCGTTCACCGTGGATGCCACCTCGGCAACAAAGAGCGTGTAGTCCGCATACCAGCTGGGCTGACGATTCTTCGAAAACCAGGTATGCATCGAATGCCCCATCTCGTGCGCAATGGTGGATACGCTCTCGTAATCCCCCGTATAGCTCATCAGGATGAATGGATTGGAATCATAGGTGCCGGAAGAAAAGGCACCGCCCCGTTTCCCGGCATTCGGATAAACATCGATCCAGCGGTCCCGGAATGCTCTTTCTACCTGATCCGTGTACTCTTTTCCAAGAGGCGCCAGCGCTTCCAGAACAAGCTTTCCGGCCTCTTCATAAGTCCAGGAATCCTGCGCCCTTTCCCCGCCGTCCGCCTCTCTTCCGGAAAGCCCCTGCGTCAGCGGAACGTAGACATCATAATAGTGCAGTTCGTCCAGTCCGAGAATCTTCTTCCGAAGCGCCGCGTACCGGTGCATCGACGGCAGGTGCCGCCGCACGCTCTCCACCAGTCCGTCATAGACCGATGCCGGAATGTGCTCTCCGGCAAGAGCCATGGCGCGAGAGCTCTCATAGTGTCTCGCCCGTGCCTGCGCCGCCCAGCTCTTTACAATGCCGGAATAGGTGGCAGCCAGCGTATTGCCATGCGACGCATAGCCCCTGTAAAAATTATGGAAGGCGTTCCTTCGAAGCGTCCGGTCCCCGGACTGCTCGAGGAGAATGAAGTTCGCCTGCGTCAGTTCCTGCCGGTTCCCGTTCTCATCCTCTGCAGGTTCAAAGGACAGATCCGCATCCATGAGGCTGTCCGCAATGGTTTTCGGCGCCTCCAGCACCTCGGAGAAACCAGCAAGGAGCTGTTCTCCCTCCGCGGAAAGGATATGCGGCTTCTCGTCAATCAGCTCCTGAAGAAGAAAACGGTAAGGCTTTAATTCCTCCGACTCTGCGATTTCCTTCAGCTTCTCCTCCGGAAGCGCCAGAATCTCCGGCTCTGCAAACGAGCAGCGGCTCTCCGCCGCCACGGCCTTGTTCATCCCCCTCGCCATGAGCTCCTGCGCCTTCGGCGCCCGCGTGTCCTCGGACTGGCGCAGCATCGCGTAGGTCAAGAGATTGTTCATCCTGCGCTGAAACGTCGTTTCCGCCCGATAGAACGCTGCAATCATCTTCGCGTCATTCAGCTTTCCCGCAAACGCGGCGACGGCATCCGCGTCGCCGTCAAGTTTTCCAAGGTCCTGCTCCCATGCCTTGTCATCCTGATACAATGTCGAAAGATCCCACTGATCCTTCGGATCCATCTGACTCCGTTCCTGATCCATTTGCCTGTTCCTCTCCGATACGCGTTTTCAATCATCATAACACACGCCGGCAATTATTCCGCATTTTTCAGCGCTTCCTCCAGCGGAACCTTCCGGATCCTCCGGAAATCCAGAATCGTCACGAACAAATATCCCACGAAGACGAAAAGGAGCATTTTTCCGTACCCTGCGGGGCGGATGACGAACGAGAACCATCCGTCCATTCCCTGCATCATGACCGCCCAGACGCCCTTCATCATCGCCGCGCCGAGAACTGCGCTCACAAGTTCCGAGAAAACGACCACCCAGGTGGTGGAGAGAAGATAAATGGAGGCAATCTCTCCCGTCCGGTAGCCCAGGATCTTCGTCATGGAAATGGAATTCTCATTCCGCTCGATGATGAGCTTCGTCAGAAGATAAATCAGGACCGCCGAAAGCGCAATGCAGACATACTGGAAATACAGCATATATGCGCCCATGGAATGATCCAGCTGATCCACCATCTTCGTGATGTCCTTCCTCGTCACAACCGTCGTGATATATTTCGAAGGAATGTCGGTGATTTCCGTGTCCGAGAAAAATCCGGAGAACTCGTCCGGCTCCAGTTCAAAGGTATCCCGGAACTCCGAAAGCGGCAGGAAGACGGCAAGCGCCGCATCATAATCCTGAACGCCCGCCACTTCAAAGGAGTACGAACTGTCCTCAAACTGTGCATCCAGTGTGATGACGTCGCCCTTTTTTACGCCGTATTTCGCCGCATACGCGCTGCTCACCAGCGCCTCTCCTTCCGAAAGTCCCGGGAGTCCGACATAACGGCTGTTTTCCTCAATGCCGTAGACCGAGATGTCCTCGTCACGCTCCTCTCCCCTTCGAAGAAGCGTCTTCATCCCTACCTTCTCCGCGTCTTCCGTTTTCGTGGAAATGATCTCTCCGTCATCATCCTTCCAGGATTTCAACATCGTCTGATACCGGGCGATCATCATATCCGGTGCCTTTTCCTTGTAATAGGCCAGCGTATCCGGCATGCCGACCGCCTCCGCGAGAAGAAGCATCACAAAGAGGATTCCGAGGAACAGGACCACATATCCCGGGATGTTCTGGAGCAGCACCCGCAGGCGGAACCGCGCCAGGAACCCCCAGCAGGGAAGGCGCATGGCTTTTTTCCGGCGCGTTTTTTTCAGATCATGCCGCAGGAACTGAAGCGGCGTGCAGCGAAGCTTTTTCGCAATGACAACGCTGTTGACGAGGAACATCAGTACAACCGGAACCACCGTCGTTTTGATCAGAGCCTCCGGACTGAACACCGTCACATAGGAAGGGAGACTGTAGCTGTTGTAGTACATGGAAACCACAACGTTTTTGAACACGGTATAGCCGAGAAGATTGCCGACAATCGCCGACAGGAACGTAACGAGTACCGGCGATGCCATGTAATGCCGGAGGAGTTCCCCCCTTGTATAGCCGGAAGCGCGGAGCGTTCCGATGACGGAAGCCTCCTTCTGAATCGTGTTGCCGATGGTGATCGCGAACACGAATGCGAGCACCGCAACCAGAATATAAAGAAGGACGCCGCCCATCGCCTTGTCGCCGCCGATGTCATCCCTTGTAAACTGCACCGCCTGATTGCCGTAGGTCGGCAGATAATTCTTTACTTCGTTCTCTCCGGCAAGCGCCTGCGTGATGAGTCCTTTCAGGAAGGCGTCTGACCATTTTTTCTCCTGAATATCTCCGTCCGCGCGGTCCATGGTGCCGTCTCCCGCCGTGCCGGAATACAGGAACGAATAGTTGTAATACACCGGCACCTGGATTCTTTCGAATCCCTCCTGCGTCAGAAGTCCCACGTCGAAGCCGATCGCATCGAACATCATGTCCGTGTTCTTCTCAAACAGCGTGGAATAATCCACGTTGGCCACCAGGCCGCTGATCGTATAGGCCTCTTTGCCGACCGTGATGCGGTCCCCGACCTTCAGGCCTGTGTTGTCCGCATGCATGCGGTCAATGGCGATTTCGTCCTCCGATGCGGGAAGCGCTCCGTCCATGACGCAGGCAAGATCAATCTCCTTCCGCACAGGATAGACGCGGATCTTTCCGCTTTGTTCTGTCCCGTTTTCCTTCCGGTTTTCTGCCTCTTCCTTCTGTGCGCTGTCCGTGCGGTCTCCTTCGTTCGCTGTCTCTTCCTCCGCCGCGCTTCGGACCTCGGTGGTCTCCTTATAGAAGTTCTCATACACTGTGACCGGTCTTGCCTGGAACTCCTTGTCGCTCAGATCGTATTTGTCCTCCGCCTCGGCGTATTTCTTCTCCACCTCTTCGTCGGCCTTCTCGTAGGCTTCCTCCTGCGCCTTGTCATACGCTTCCTGGTACGCGCCGGAATCCTTCGCCGACTGAACCGCCTCCGGGAGTGCCTTCGAAACCTGCGCCTCCAGCTGATCCTTCAGTGCGGCATCCAGCTGGCTCTGCTCCATCTCAGAAGAAAGCCCGTAAGCCGCGGCCGCCTGATGCACCTGATCGGTGATCGCCTCCGTCACCTTCTCCCGGACCGTCTTTTCCACCGATTCCTCAAACTTCGCATCGAACTCTTCGCCCAGCTTCTCATCGACCTTGTCGTGCGCTTTCTTTTTATAGTAAGAAAGAAGATCCGCCTTCTCTCCGCTCTCAATCGCACGGATCAGCTCCGGCTCCGCCTTCTCTTTCAGCTCGAAGTGTCCGTCCTCCAGACGATATTTCTCCACGCTCTCATCTGCCGCCTTCAGCATGCTGCCGTTCGCAACATACATGCCGGAAACCGCTCCGATCATTCCGATCAGGAACAGGGCAATGACCAGATACTTGGCCCATTCCCCCGCAAGCTCCCGTCTTACTCTCTTTCTCAGCGGATTTCGCATTTTCCTGTGTCTTTTGTCCTGATTCATAGCCGCTTCTCTCCCGCTTCCGCTTTTCTGCCTTTCGTGCACAGTCCACTCCGCACAAAAGCCCTTCGGACAGCTCTCATTCCCTCTCAAAGATTCTTCCTGCCGGCAGTCTGTTTCTACCACTCCAGCTCCGCCGCGGGAATTCTGTGATCATTTCGTTCGTTGCGCCGCACCATTCCGTCGCGCAGACGAATGCAGTGATCCGCCATCTGCCGGATCGCCTCATTGTGGGTCACCATCACCACGGTATTGCCGTACTGGCGGTTTACCCTCTCAATCAGCTCCAGAATTTCCTTACTGGTCTTGTAGTCCAGCGCGCCCGTCGGCTCATCGCACAGGAGCAGGTCCGGATTCTTGACAATCGCGCGTCCGATGGAGACTCTCTGCTGCTGCCCGCCGGAAAGCTGGTTCGGAAGCTTGTAACGATGGTCCCACAGCCCCAGGGTGTTCAGCAGCTCATCAATGTCCAGCGGATTCCCGGAAAGATACGCCCCGACCTCAATGTTCTCCTTCACATTGAGATTCCCGATGAGGTTGTACATCTGGAAAACATAGCCGAGATGCTTTCTCCGATAGGCCGTCAGCGTCTTCTCGTCCATCTTCTCCAGAAGGTCTCCGCCGATGGAGATCTCGCCGCCATCCGCACTGTCGATGCCGCCGATGATGTTCAGGAACGTTGATTTTCCGGAACCGGACGGTCCCAGAAGGACGCAGAATTCGCCCCTGGCCACGTCAAAAGAAAGGCCGCGCAGCACCTCCTGCCGGGTCTCTCCTTCTCCGAAGCTCTTCGTCAGATTGTGAATGCTAAGGAAACTGTTCTCACTCATTGTTTCAATCCCCCTGTCTGCCGCTGCCTCTGCGGCCGTTGCCTGAACCTCTGCAGGAATTCTCTTTCGGAAAGTTTCTCTTTCCGAATGGATCCGGAGAAGATCCTGCACAGAGCCCTTTCTCGAAATTCCGAAAACTTCTGTTTAATAAAGAGGTATTTTCAAAACAGCTGTTAGCTTGTGCTAACTATCATTACAATACCATATCTTCCCGCAGTGTTAAATACGACTAACTTCACAAAAATTAAAAAGAGACCTCTGCTTTTTTCACAGAAGTCTCCAAAATTGTGTCACGGTTCCGTATCTGCCGGTTTTCATGTAAATTCCCGCCCGCAGATCGATCCACGTTTGAAATCAGCAGTCATCCAGAGTGTCTCTTGAACTGCCGCCCCAAAAATCGGTCTGCCCTGAACCGTTTCTATTTTTATACTTTGCCACATGCGGCAGCACCAATGCTGCAGTTCGAAAGTGACATATCGATGTCGCTTTCCAACTTATCCCAATCCGACATCCAGTGCCATCATGAGCGTAAAGCCGATGGCGAACATCACGACCCCGATGTTCGAATGCTCCCCTTCCGACATCTCGGGAATCAGCTCCTCCACGACGACATACAGCATGGCTCCCGCCGCGAAGCTTAAGAAATACGGCATCCACGGGGTAAGCTTTTCCGCCGCGAGAAGGACCAGTACCGCTCCTGCCGGTTCCACCGCCCCGGAGAGAACGCCGTCCCGGAACGCGCACAGCTTGTTCCTGCCCTGCGCGTGCAGAGGCATCGAAATGATCGCTCCTTCCGGAAAGTTCTGAATCGCGATTCCAAGAGACAGCGCCATCGCGGCTCCGGCAGTGATGGTGCTGCCGCCCGAAAGAAGTCCCGCATAGACCACGCCGACTGCCATTCCCTCCGGAATATTGTGCAGCGTCACCGCGAGCACCATCATCGTCGTTTTCGCAAGGTGGCTTCTCGGGCCCTCCGCTTTGTCCGCATACATGTGAAGATGCGGGATCACATGGTCCAGAAGGAGCAGGAACAGTGTTCCGAGCCAGAAGCCCGTGACGGCAGGAAGAAAGGATAGTCTCCCCATTCCCCTGCTCTGTTCCATAGCCGGGATCAGAAGGCTCCAGACGGATGCCGCCACCATCACGCCCGCCGCAAATCCTGTCAGAGCCTTCTGCACGCCGCGGGACAGCTCTTTTTTCATGAAGAATACGCCGGCCGCCCCGAGCGAAGTTCCGAGAAACGGGATCAGAATTCCCTGCCAGACTGCTGCATTCATCTTCTCACCGTTCTCCTTTCCTGAAGGATCCTGCGTTCCACATCCGTGAATGCAAAACCCGCCGCCGGATCAGCCTTCCGCCCGTCCGCGATCCCGCCTTGCCTTGCGCCGCGTCCGCAGGCAGCAAACTGTGCTTCACATGTCAGCGATTAAATGCCTTTTTGCCAGGATAGACGGCTGCCTCGCCGAGTTCCTCCTCAATGCGCAGAAGCTGGTTGTACTTCGCAACGCGCTCGCTTCTGGAAGGTGCACCGGTTTTGATCTGTCTCGTGTTCAGAGCGACGGCGAGATCCGCAATCGTGGTGTCCTCCGTCTCGCCGGAGCGGTGAGAGGTAATCGCCGTATAGCCTGCCTTGTGTGCCATCTTGATGGCTTCCAGCGTCTCGGAAACCGAGCCGATCTGATTGAGCTTGATCAGAATCGAATTCGCGCAGTGATTCTCAATGCCCTTGGAAAGTCTTGACGTATTCGTCACGAACAGATCATCGCCGATGAGCTGCACCTTGTCTCCGAGCTCCGCCGTCATCTTCTTCCAGCCTTCCCAGTCCTCTTCGTCCAGGCCGTCTTCAATGGACCAGATCGGATACTTCTCAATCAGCGACTTCCAGTGTGCGATCAGCTCATCCGAAGTAAAGTCTCTGCCGGATTTCGGCTGATGGTAGAAGCCGGTGCCCTTTTCGCTCTTCCACTCGCTGGACGCCGCATCCATCGCGAGGACGAAATCCTTTCCGGGCTCATAGCCGGCATCGCGGACCGCCTGCAGGATGTGCTCAATGGTGTCCTCATCATCCTTCAGGTTCGGTGCAAAGCCGCCTTCGTCTCCGACCGCCGTCGTATTTCCCTCGGCCTTCAGATTCTTCTGAAGCGCATGGAAAACCTCCGTGCACCAGCGAAGCGCCTCACGGAACGAAGAAGCGCCGACCGGCATGATCATGAACTCCTGCGTGTCCACCGAATTCGTTGCGTGCGCGCCGCCGTTTAAGATGTTCATCATCGGAACCGGAAGGACATTCGCGTTGGCGCCGCCCAGGAACCGGTAGAGCGGAATGCCGAGGGACTCTGCCGCCGCCTTCGCGCTCGCGATCGACACCGCCAGAATTGCATTCGCGCCGAGCTTCGACTTGTTCGGCGTTCCGTCCGCCTTCAGCATCGCGGCATCCACCGCGTAGACGTCCTGCGGATCCAGTCCCTTCACCGCGTCATTGATGACGGTGTTCACATTGTTCACTGCAGTCTGAACGCCCTTTCCGCCGAATTTGGTCTTGTCGCCGTCGCGAAGCTCAATGGCTTCAAACTCGCCCGTGGAGGCGCCGCTCGGTGCTGCTCCCCGTCCGACGGTTCCGTCGGTCAGAGTCACCTCTGCCTCCACCGTGGGATTTCCTCTGGAATCCACGATCTCCCTTCCGATCACCTTCTCGATTTCAAGATGCTTTCTCATAACTCTGTACCCCTTTCCGCCGCTTCCGCGGCTGCATGCTCCGGATGCCGGTCCCGGATGTTTTTCCTGCCGATCCTTACCCGGAATTGCTTCTTTGAAAACCTTTTCAAAAGTTTGTTATGTCTAACTCTCCGTTATGATAGCATATCCGTCTCAAAAGTTAAATACGGCTAACCTCTTTTTTCCGTCTCTGTGCATTTCCAGTTGGCACCCTGTCCCGTATCCTCACAGGAAGGACCTGTTTTCCCTTTTGTCACACCTGGAAAACCGCAGGGCGGCAGGGTGCTCTCTGACCTTTCCGTCACAAGAACATCCTGCCGCCCTGTTTCTACCGTTCTTCCTGATTCCAGGCATCCGCCTGCGTCGTCAGCCACTGCACCCACGCGTCAAACCCCTCGCCGGTTTTCGCGCTGAGAAAGAAAACCTCCGCAGCCGGGTTCAGTGCGTGAATCCTTCGGACCACCGCCTCGTCATCGAAGGGAAAATACTCCTTCGTGTCAATCTTGTTGATGAGCACCGCCTGCGTCACCTGGAACATCAGCGGATACTTCAGCGGCTTGTCGTCCCCCTCGGGGACCGACAGAATCTCGATGTTCCGGCAGGAACCGACGTCCTCCTCCGCCGGGCAGACGAGGTTCCCCACATTCTCCAGGAAAAGAAGATCCAGCTCCTCCGTGTGAAATTTCTCCAGCGCCTGTCTCGTCATCCCCGCGTTCATCGCGCATTCGCCGCCGGTGTGCACCTGAATGGAGCGGACTCCCGCTTCCTGCATCTTCTCCGCGTCCACGCAGGCGTCAATATCCGCCTCCATGACGCCGATCCGGTAGTGGTCCTTCAGCATGGCAATGGTCCGGAGAAGAACCGATGTTTTCCCTGCCCCCGGTGACGCCATGACATTCAGGAGAAAGGTCCGGTCCTTTTTCAGCTTCTGCCTCGTCTCGTCCGCCAGTCTGTCGTTTTCCGCAAAAACACTCTTGTTGACTTCCACCACCTGTATGCTCATGCGTTCTCCCCCTGCCTTCTTGTCTTCACGTGCTCCACAATCCGGTCCGCCAGCTCCGGAATGCCCTCTCCGGTCTTTCCGCTCACAAGGAAAACCGGGGCCTTCCCGTTGCGGAGCCGGAGATTCGCCCTGCATTTCTCCGTATCAAAATCAAAGGCCGGAAGCGCATCTACCTTGCTCACTGCCATGAGATCCGCCTTCTCGAACATCAACGGATATTTTAACGGCTTGTCGTCCCCCTCGGGGACCGATAGCAGCACCAGATTCAGGTCCGCGCCGGTATCGAATTCCGCCGGGCAGACAAGATTCCCCACATTCTCCAGAATGACAAGCTCCGGCATTTCCCTGCCGAGCGCCTTCGCCGCCTCTTCCAGCGCCCGAAGGCCCTGCCGCGACATCTGCGCGTCCAGATGGCACATGCCGCCGGTGTGCAGCTGCACTGCGGGATATCCCGCCTCCTGAATGGTCTTCGCATCCACATCCGAATCGATATCCGCTTCCATGACGCCGCACGAAATCCGGTCCCCGATCGCACGAAGAAGCGCCAGAATCGTCGTCGTCTTGCCCGAACCCGGAGAAGACATCACATTCAGATAACTGATGCGGCTTTTTTTCGTTTCCATCCGAAGGAGTTCCGCATCCTTGTCGTTGTCCTCCAGAATCGTTTTCTTCAATTCCACTACTGTCACAGGATCCATGTCCCCGCCCCCTTTACAATCTTATACCTCCCTGAGGCAAAATCCGCGAAGGCGGTTTTGCCGAATGCGGCAGCCGGTGCGTCAGCACCGATGCTGCAGTTTGAAAGCGACATATCAATGTCACTTTCAAACTTTATGCCTGTGTGCACACGGTCCATCCCCGCCCCAGACTGTCATGCGCTACACAATTTCATCATAACATAAAAAGAGCGCCTCTCCGACATAAGTCAGAGAAGCACTCTCTTTTTGCAGATACCGATCGTTTCTTCCGGCACCTTCTTTTCTTTGATTTCTTCTACAGCCAGCTGACCTATGACACAAGCGCTGATCTGCTGCCCGGAAAACGCGGTGCGTCTGCCCTGACCGGTCCTCATTGCCTTACTCGGCATGGGTTCCCGGCAGGACTCCCGCCGCGGCAAGGCGCCGTTCCCGCGCATCTTCGATGCGGCTCTCCGGCAAAAGATCCGTCATGCTCTTGAGGCCCGTCACCACCGTGGAAGTGTTATGCAGCAGCGCCGAGGTG
Source organism: bacterium (assembly GCA_963655255.1). Lineage (GTDB taxonomy): Bacteria > Bacillota > Clostridia > Lachnospirales > Lachnospiraceae > CAG-791. The sequence continues at coordinate 20,630 of CAVKEB010000025.1, read as the reverse complement.
GCAGGCGGAAGGATTCCGCCGATGCCAAGCGCGATCAGGAATGCGTTGAAACCGATGATGAAGCGGTAATTGCTGTCAATCCTCTTCATCAGCTTCCCGGACAGGCGGCGCAGCACCACGATCTGGTACAAATCTGCCGCAGAGATGGTGATATCCGCCACCTCTCTTGCGATTGCCGCGCCGTCGCTGATCGCAACGCCGACATCCGCCTCGGAGAGCGCAGGCGTATCATTCACGCCGTCGCCGACCATGATCACCTTGCGGCCCTTCTCATGTTCCTTCCGGACGAAAGCCGCCTTGTCCTCCGGCAGAACCTCCGCGTGAAACTCATCAATGTTCAGGGCTGCGGCCACAGCCTCCGCCGTCTTCTCATTGTCACCGGTCATCATGCAGACCTTGGAAATTCCGAGTCCGTGCAGAGCATTCACCACATCCGCCGCCTCCTCGCGAAGCGGATCGAAGATGCAGATAACCGCCTTCAGTCTGCCGTCAATGGCAAGATACAGATGGGAATACTGCGGCGGAAGCGCATTCATTCTCGCCTCTTCCGAAGGATCCACGATGCACTTCTCATCCTCGAAAACAAAGTGATAGCTTCCGATGACAGCCCGCTTGCCGCTGATCTCGCTGGCAATGCCGTGCGCTACCACGTACTTGACTTCCGTGTGCATCTCCTCGTGCCGGATGCCGCGCTTCTTCGCTTCCGCCACCACCGCATTTGCAATGGAATGAGGATAATGCTCTTCCAGGCAGGCTGCGATCTTCAGCGCCTCATTCTCGCTCTCACCGTCAAAGGTCTCGATGTGAACCACCGTCGGCGTCGCGTGCGTCAGGGTTCCGGTCTTGTCGAACACAATCGTGTCCGCCTGTGCCACAGCCTCCAGGAACTTGCCCCCCTTGACGGAAATATCATAGACTCCCGCCTCGCGGATTGCGGACAGAACCGAGAGCGGCATGGAAAGCTTCAGGGCGCAGGAGAAATCCACCATGAGCGATGCCATCGCCCGCGTCACATCTCCGGTCAGGAGATAGACGAGCACCGTCAGGCCGAGGGAATACGGAACCAGCGAATCCGCCAGATGGAAGGCCTTCGCCTCCGTGTTGGATTTCAGCTTCTCCGATTCCTCGATCATATGGACGATCTGGTCGTATTTGCCCGTGCCGTTCCTCTTCGTGACCTCGATGACGCACTCGCCTTCCTCAACCACGGTTCCGGCATATACATAGCCGCCCTGCGTCTTCACCACCGGCACCGACTCTCCGGTCATAGAGGCCTGATTGACACTCATCTCGCCCTCCACGACAACGCCGTCCAGAGGGATCACATTCGATGTGCGGACGCTGATGCGGTCACCGACCTGCACATCCTTGACGGGAACCAGCACATCCTGCCCGTCTGCGGCCTTCATCCAGACCTTGTCGACCTTCAGGGACATGGACCTTGCAAGATCTCCGATGGATTTCTTGTGTGTCCACTCTTCCAGGAGATCTCCAATGTCCAGCAGCCACATGACGGACGAAGCCGTGTCAAAATCGCCCATCAGCATGGAGGCCACGATAGCCGATGCGTCCAGCACCGGAACCTGGAGCTTTCCGTGGAGAAGGCACCGAATTCCTCTTGTGATGAACTTCACGCTCTTGACCGCCGTCCACGCGATCTGGACCGGCAGCGGCAGAAAGAGTTTCCGAAGATAGCGGCCCGCAATGGTCATCGCGAGCTTTTCCTGATACTGATGATTGAGCGCCCGTCCGGTTTCCTCCGGAACAAGTGCGATGGCAGCGGGATCCCGGTAAGAAAAAGTACAGAGAGCCTCCAAGAGCTGCCCCCTGTACTTTTCGGTTTTCTTATAGGTGATGAGTGCATCACCTGTCTCATCGTATACCTTCGCGTCCTGCACAAAGGCAAGATTCTTCAGGTAATACTCCAGGATATCCGCCTGATCCATCGACATGCGATACCCACCCATGTGAATGCGCATGGTGTGGGCGGATTCATGACGAATTATATATTTCATATCCTGTCTGCCCCGTACTTATTCAGCCTTCTCTTCTTCCTTCTCGGCTTCCTTCTTCGCCTCGTACTCCGCGATCAGAGCCTTTGCGTTCTCAACGGCTCTCTCCTCGTCCTCGGCATAGCGCTTCTCGTTGATATCCGCTGCATCCGCGCCGATGTCCTCACAGTTCTCCTTCAGCGTTGTCGCCGTCTTCACAACCGCATCCTTGCCGCGCAGCACTGCCGCCGTGCAATGCGTATAAGCCTTCTTGGCCTCTCTGCTGGAAAGGATCGAAATTCCTGCCGTTCCGAACAGAACGCCGCCTGCAAACAGTCCTAATTTACCCCAGTTAAACTTTGCCATCGTAAAATACCTCGCTTTCTTCTTATTTCTATGCAGCCATGCGGGCCATCTCGTCTGATCATCATCCGAAGCCTGCCGCCAAACAGCTGCCAGTTGCCCGACACTCCGTCTCAAATCCCGAAAACTCCGGAAAAATCGGCGGCAGAGGCATCAAACCGCCTCTCAATGGTGTTATGTTAGATTCTCTCCGCCATTTTGTAAAGAGAACATTTTTTTCCACGCGATAATGGAAATTTGAAGGGGGCAATTGTTGTTTTCCAAGACTTACGGTCCACGGTCCAGGGAGATCGCCGGTTTCTTTGATTGTGATCTCTTGACGCATGAATTCGTCAGGGATACAGTAATGGCTGAGGAAGCATATCTGACTTCACGTCATGGGCATCTCTGCCCATCTGGTTCCTGCAATAAACTTTCGCCATCTCGTTCATAAAGAGCTTCAATTCTCAGTATCATATGTGATACTATCTAGTCAACAGGAGGCCCCGTGTCTCAAAAAGATAAATTGCTGAAAAAATTTTTCGCTGAAAAGCCACCAATTGATATCACATGGTCGGAACTTTCTGCCGTTGCATCTGTTTTCGGATGTACTGCCGCAGGAAGGACAAACCACAGAGCAATCATTCATCCCGACGATCCCAAGTGGGTGTTTCCTGTTCCCGTTCATGCAGAAGGGCATCCGATCATAAGGGCATACATTGTCGAACTGAGAAAAAGATTCCTGGAATTAAATCCGGAGGTGCTAAATGAAATATAGTTATCGTATTTCCAAAGAATTGATAGAAGGAACCGTGTATTGGGTTGCTCGCTGCCTTGAAGTAGATACGATCATCGGGCAGGGAGCTACGCAGGAAGAGGCCATTGCAGAATTGGAAGAAAATGAGGCAACGTGGCTTGCCCTGGCTCCCGAAATGGGACTTGCAATTCCAGAGCCTAAAATTTTCACGGCATCACAAAAGTACAGCGGGAAACTCATGCTCAGAATCTCTCCCAATATGCATAAAGTTGCAGCCGCGCATGCCAAAGAGCAGGGAATCAGTTTAAATCAATATATTTCAGACGCCATTGTATATTACAATGCTTACAACGACCATCTGGAAGGGCAGCATACTTTTACTCCGATTGAATCAAAGTCATCTTCCTCAACGGAATACTGCAATTCATCCGAAGCGCAGATCATTGTTCCTGATTTTAATATCAGTTCCCGAAAGGAGAGGTGATTCCTATGTTGAACCATTATGATATATCATATGATTTATACCTCGCTAAGGTACAAAACACGAAGGCGGTTTTGCCGAATGCTGCATCGGTCTCACCTCCCAATAATGTCTATCGCTCAACCGCCGTGAATAATTCCAGCGGCGTAACGTCCTTATAAGCAGCTATGCTCAACAGGATTCCCAGAATCACCGCATTCATCAGCATCCCGGTTCCGCCATATGAAAAAATCGGCAGACCTGTCCCCAGGGTGTATTCCGAAAGGAAGGCCGAAAGAACGCTCAGTATGGTTTGCAGCAGGATCGCGCAGCCTCCCCCGGTTCCAATCAGTCTGGCCAGGCAATTGCTTTGATGACTGGAAAGCCACAGCACCATCATGGAAAGGAACAACAGGGCAGCCACAACAATGCATGCCGGCAGTCTCCCGTATACCGCCACAATTCCAAGAAATGTACTGTCTGTCATGGCATTCTCTGTTGCATTTTTCAGGACCGCAATGGCACGTTCGCTCCTTCCCATCCAATGACTCAGCAGCCACGTCTTTTGCATATCAGCCGGTTTTGCGGCACCCATCAATATCGTTGACGATATGGTTGACGGCCTCTTGTAAAAGATCACGCTGACACACAGCGCGGCTGCCACAATCAGCATGGATCCCTTTAAAAATGAAGATCCATGTTTCCATTGAAATGAAGTTGTACCTGCCTTCACCAGAAGCAGCATGCCCAGCAGCAGAGAAAGAGCCGTCGGAAGCGCCTGAAGCAGAATCAAAAACAGGATGGGGAGGATCATATGCAGTAACAAAATCCAACGAATCTTCTTATTTCCCAGGTGAGACTTATAAATCTCACATCCGATAAGCGGCAGGTAAAAAGTGGCCATGGATACCGTCTGAATTGCCAGCGGTCCGATATGTACATATCCATAAAAATTCTGAATCGCCGCCAGTAGCAGCAGAATATGGATGCAGACAAGAAGCGCAGTGGAAGCACGCAGAATTTTCTTATAATCTATCCAGCAGAAGATTAAACTGATCAGAATGCTCAATATGACATTTCTCATTTGAAAATGAAGAACATCCCGAAAAGAAATCGCTTCCGTAAGGGAAACCATGGTGCTCATCATTGGCAGGGTCATCAGAAATAAAGCTGTAAGGAATAACCAGCTCTTCCATGGGAAATGGACTCTGTGAATCCTGTTTAATTCTTCCCCTACAGCGATGGGCTCTCCCATCTCCTGAACGGCGCATCGTTCTGCCTCTTCTTCAGACATTCCTTCGCTATAATATTCGACCGCCTGATCCATGATGTGGTCATTCAGTTCCTTTGCGATTTGAGGACGAATGCGTCGGATTCGTATCTGGTCCGTTACGTTTCGAATGTACTCTTCACTTGTCATGCCTGTACTCCGGTAAAAAGAATCGCATTGATTGCAGAAGAATAAGTGTTCCAATCCTCTTTTTTCTCTTCCAACAGCTTTCTTCCTTCCTTTGTAATTCCATAAAACACTCTTGTCGTTCCAAAGGCGGTTTTCTCATAGCTGTCAAGAAACCCCTTTTGTGTCAGCGAATGTAAAATCGGGTACAGCGTGCCGGACTTCATCTCAAACACATTGTTGGACCGGTGTTTCAGCTCAGAAATAATTTCGTATCCATACCGGTCCTTTTCCGACAGTAATTTCAGAACAAGCATCTCCGTATTCCCCAGAAATAATGATTTTCCAGCAGCCATCTTCGTCTCCTTATTGTATATTAAATACATATATGTATGCTATCTACATAGTAACTATTAAAATTCCCTCTGTCAAGATAATCCAATGTGAATCACCTGACAGAGGGACGAATATCATCTCATTTCATTCTGCTGTATGTTTCTCCAATGCCGCGATGTACTGCTCCGCAAGCTTGCCCGTGTGCATGTGCCGGTGCGTGAGATATCCGACATTCATGTAGTCGTCCACTTCCAGAGGAAGAGAAACGATGCTCTCTCCGTTGAGCTTCGGATTGATCACGCCGCTGCAGATCGTATAACCGTTCAGACCGATGGCGAGATTGAACAGCGTCGCGCGGTCCGTCACCACAATATCCTTGCGCCTTGGGAGCGTGCTCTGGATCTCTTCAAAATAATAGAAGGAATTGTGCTCTCCCTGCTCATAGGAAAGACGTGGATACGGATCCAGATCCTCCAGCGTCAGAGATTTCTTCTTCGCAAGCGGATTCTCCTTGCTGATGAAAACATGCGGTTTTGCCGTAAAAAGAGAGTGAAAGGCCAGATCGTGTTCATCGATCGTCCGCCGCAGAACGGACTCATTGAACGGATTCAGATACAGGACCCCGACCTCGCTCCGAAGTCTCGCCACGTCCTCAATGATGCTGTAGGTCTGCGTCTCCCGGATGTGGAATTCATATTCCGCCTCGCTGTAGCCCTTGAGAAGATCCACGAAAGCCTCCACCGCGAACGAATAGTGCTGCGTGGAGACGCAGAAGGAATATTTCCCGTGTGCTCCGCCAAGGTACTTCTCCCGGATCAGGTTCTCCTGCTCCAGCATCTGTCTTGCATAGCCGAGGAACTCTTCTCCCTCGACCGTCGGCGAAATTCCTCTCCCTGTCCGCAGGAAAATCGTAATACCGAGCTCCTTCTCCAATTCATGGAGCGCCGAGGTCAGGCTCGGCTGTGAAATAAAAAGTTCTCCCGCGGCCGCCGTGATGGAGCCGGACTCCGCCGCCGTCACCGCATAGCGCAGCTGATTCAGGGTCATAGTTTTTCCTCCCATCGTAAAATAGTTTGTCCATCGAATCTGATGTAATGCCGTTGAAAAGTCACTTCGGGATGCTGCTCATGAAGGAAGGCCGCAGAACACTGCCTCCTTCACAGAGCGGCCTCGGTCATTTGATACACCGCATCATACGCCTTCGAATGTATAGGTTCAATCTATGGATCATATTTATTTTTCTGTATTTCCGATTTCATGCTCCATTCCCTATAATCAAACCATTCACAAATCAATCAGCCAACAAGATTCCACAGGAGGAACACATGAGCAAGAATATCACAACCCCTTATCGCTATGATTTCGTCGGCAGCTTTCTGCGCCCGCAGGAGCTCAAGGATGCCCGCCGCAGCTTCGAGGCCGGAAAGATTTCCGCAGAGGAGCTGAAGGCCGTTGAGGACCGCTTCATTCTGGACCTGATCGCCAAGCAGAAAAAGGCAGGCTACCACATCCTGACCGACGGCGAATTCCGCCGCGCAACCTGGCATCTCGACTTCATGTGGGGATTCGCAGGCATTGATCACAAGCCGACCAAGACCGGACTTCCGTTCCAGGGCGAGGCCGCGATGATCGATGATACCTTCCTCACCGGAAAGGTTGCCTACAAGGGAAGCCATCCGTTCATCGACCACTTCCGTTTCGTACAGGCACAGGAAGACGAGAACACCGTAGCCAAGCTCACAATCCCCGCTCCCGCACAGTTCCTGGAGCAGTTCGATATGCCGTTTGCCCTTGAGAACCGCGCACAGTTCTACGAGAGCGCCGAGGCCTTCGAGGCAGACATCGTCTCCGCTTACACGGACTTCATCAATGACCTGTACGCAGCGGGCTGCCGCAACCTTCAGCTCGATGACTGCTCCTGGGGACTTCTCGTAGATCCCAGACGCCACGACTTCTTCGGCACCGATGACAAGGGAATCGACGTCATCCGCGAGCGCTACCTCGACATCAACAACGCCGTTCTGGCTGCAGCTCCGAAGGATCTGATCATCAACACGCATGTCTGCCGCGGCAACTTCCACTCCACCTATGCCGCAACCGGCGGATATGACGGCATCGCACGTTACCTCTTCTCCCGCGAGAATGTCAACGCGTATTATCTGGAATATGATTCTGACCGCTCCGGCGGTTTTGCTCCGTTAAAGGAAGTGACCGGCGACAAGAAGGTGGTTCTGGGTCTGATCACCACCAAGTCTCCGGAGCTGGAAGACAAAGAGAAAGTCATCGCGCGCATCCACGAGGCTGCCAACTACATCAGCCTGGATCGCCTGTATCTCTCCCCTCAGTGCGGCTTCGCTTCCTGCGAGATCGGCAACAAGCTGACCGAGGATCAGGAGTGGGCAAAGCTTGCTCTCGTTAAGGAAATCGCAGCGGAAGTCTGGGGATAATCCTGCAGGCAGTCACTGCACTTCTTAAAAACAAGAGCCGCATCGGCAAAACCGATGCGGCTCTTTTGTTTTTCATTTAATTACAGAACTCCCGGATATCACTGCGCCTTCTGAAGATTCTGCGGCTCAATTCCGCGGATCTGCATATAGGACTTCACATACCCGGCAAGGCACTTCGCGGTGCCGTCAATGCCGAGGCGGCTGCTGTTGATCAGAAGATCATATCCTCTGGAATCGCCCCATTTGTAATCCGCATAGTGGTTGTGGTACTGCTTTCTCTTGGAATCCACGCGGCGGATCCGATCCTGCGCCGCCATTGCATCCAGATGATAAATGTCCTCAATTCTCTGCAGCTTATCCTTCTTGTCACCGGTGATGAAAACACTGATGACATGCGGATACAGCCGGAGAATCGACTCCGCGCACCGTCCTACAATGACAAAGGACTCGCCCTTCTTTGCAATCTCGCGGATATACTCGAAAACCTTCTCCGCAACAATCTCTTCCGGAGAATTGGAGAATTCTCCGATCCGGCGGGACAGGAAATAGTTGATCGGCTTCTCATCCATCTCTTCGACGAATTCCTTGGAATAGCCCTGATCCACAATGCCTTCTACAATCTCCTTGTCATACAGCTTGATACCAAGCTCATTGGCAAGATTCTGTGCAATGAAGTGACCGCCGCTCCCATGCTCACGGCCGACCGTGACAATGATCTGGTTCTCATTCATTTGCTTTACCTCTGCATCCCCTGCATACTTTTCGTTGTGTTTTTCGATACGTCCCATTGCATAAGCCCCCTTCTTCCGTCAACAACACGAACAGCTGCGTCCGGTTGGGGGCTGATACTGCCATGCGGTCGGACCCGATATCCGGGCCTTTCCTTGCCGCTCTTACAGATAGCGCAGATAGATGCACCCCAACGAAATCATTATAACAATTACCGTTGCAGGTACACAATATTTGCAATATTTTCCCCAGCTGATCGGGTGACCGTTTTTCGCGGAAACCGATGTGCCGACAACGTTTGCGGAGGCACCGATCGGGGTTGCATTGCCGCCGATATCCGTTCCGAGGGACAGGGTCCATGCCAGCGTCGGCAGAGCCATGCCGGTGGACGATGCCAGTGACTGAATGACCGGAATCATCGTCGCGGCAAACGGGATATTGTCGATCAGCGCGCTGCAGCCTGCGGACAGGATCAGAATGATCGCCACGATCACATACGGATTCCCTCCGCTGACCACCGAAATAAAGTGTGCGATCACTTCCAGAACACCGGTCTGCTCCAGACCGCCGACCGATACGAACAGTCCGATGAAGAACAGAAGCGTCTTGTAATCTACGCCCTTGAAAATCTTCGGAACCACACTGGTTCCGGAGGTCGCCACCATGGCAATCACCGTCAGCGCCGCCACGATCACTCCGATGCAGGAGACCGTAAGTCCCGTCTGTGCGTGTGTGATCAGAAGAACCACGGCAATGGCAAAGACCAGAACGCCGCAGATGAAAGCGGGCTTGCTCTCAATGGCGGACGACGGCTCCGGACAGGAAACCTCTCCCACTCTTGCCGCCTCGTTGGCCTTCAGCTCCTTCCGGAAGCAGAGCCAGAAATAAACCAGTGCGAAAATAAAGCTGATTCCGACCACGGCACCGGTGTTCGTGATGAAATCCATGAAGGTATAGCCGAGAGACGTGCCGATGATGATGTTCGGCGGATCACCGCTCATCGTCGCCGAGCCGCCGAGGTTCGCGCAGAACACCTCTGCCAGAATCATCGGAACCGGGTTGTACTTCAGCATCCGGGACAGTTCAATCGTTACCGTCGCCAGGAACAGGACCACGGTGATGCTGTCGATGAACATCGACAGAAATCCCGACATGCACATAAAGCAGATCAGAAGCGGCACCAGATGATAATGAACCGCCTTGGCCAGAGACAGACACAGCCACCGGAAGAATCCGGAATGGCCGAGTCCCTCCACCATAATCATCATGCCTGCGATGAACACGATCGTGGACCAGTTGATGCCGGCTGAAGCACTCTCCTCTCCGCCGTACCAGAAGCTCGATGCAAAGAACGCCTTCAGGTTCAGTGTATCAACGATCGCCTGCGGGCTGTGCAGACAGATTCCGAACACTACGACCAGCATCAGAAGGCCGCTGACCAGCGTGATCCACTGCCGCTCGAACTTGTCCAGGATGATCAGCACAAACATCCCCACGAAAATAACCAGAGCTGCTGCCTGAGCAATCATGAATTCCCCTCCTTGTAGAACCATTCTGTTAATTTTTTAACGTATCCGTATAGGATACACGCTTTTCCGGAAGAAAGAAACCGAAAAAGCGTTTTTTAGCAAAATCTTTATTTGTTACTGCTTCCCCTCTGCCTCAATCTTCTCTTCTTCCGACTGGAAGAACATGAGAAGGAAGCAGACGACCAGAAGCCCGCAGGAAATCCAGATCATGCGGCGCTCCGCAAAGCCTGCCAGCGCTCCGCCGATTCCGGCCCCCAGAAAGAAGGTGAAAATGACCAGAAAATACTGGCCCGCGCGGACCAGCAGCTCCCGGTTTCTCGTCCTCGTAAAAGCGCTCAGTGCCTCCATCCCGCTCCGCATATTACCGATGCACATCGTGCTGGCATAGGCGTATCCGTTGACCTTACGGAAGGCCTGCACCTGCATGGCGCAGGAAAAGGAGGTCATGGCGTTCGCCAGCGGGTTGATCGTGTCATTCACGGGAAGAAGTCCCACGATCAGGAGCATCGCAATCTCCAGCGCGGCAATCATCTGCCGCCAGTGAAGAATGCCGGAGTACTGAAAGCGCCCGCGGATCTGCTCCGCCACGAACACGCCGAGTGCGAAGAACAGCACCGGGAACAGATACCTGACCCCGCTTGCGAAATCTCCGCTGAAGAAATGCTCCGCCATCAGAACGATATTGCCCGTCTGTGCATTGGCGAAGACCTTGCCCCGGATAAAATACGAATAGGCATCCTGCATGCCTCCGGAAAGCGTCAGGGCGAGCATCACGCTCGTTGCCTCCGACATCTGCACCTTCCGTTTTCTGCCGGACCTGGCGAGCGTCTCCCCAGGCGTCCGATAGTCATCCATTCTAAACTCACTCCTTACGCTCTAAGCTGCTGTCAGGCCGCAGAACTCTCCTTCCTTTCAGCAAATATCTCTGTTTCAGAAGGATCTCCCTGCTGCGACGAAAAACACAAGCAGATCCCCGCTTTTCAGACTCTCAGCTTGTCCTTCAGAGACAGTCTCGACAAAGCTCTCGCCATTGCCGCCTGCGTCATGTGATATTCCCGCTGGCTCTGCTTCTGACGCATCCGCTCCTTCGCGCGCTCCAGGGCTTCCTCCGCTCTTCTCTTGTCGATTTCCTCCGGCTTTTCGCAGGTCTCCACCAGAACCGTCGCGCGGTTGTTGGCGAACACCATGGAGCCGAAGCCGGCAATGACGCGGATCCAGTTTCCATTCTCGTCCTGGATCTGAAGCTCGCCCGGATTCAGCGCCGCCATCATCTCCTGATGGTGCGGAAGGAAGGAAATCTGGCCATCCAGTGTCTGGATGATCAGATTCCTTGCATATCCGGAAAAGAATACCTTCTCTGCTGCAATGACGTGCAGGAAAAATGTATTTTTTACCTCTGCCATAGCTTTCTACCTGTTAATTCTGCATCTCTTTGGACCGTTCCCAGACTTCCTCGATGGTTCCCGCGTTGAAGAACGCCGTCTCCGGAACCTGATCCAGATCGCCTCCGATGATTGCCTGGAAGCCCTTGATGGTATCCTTCAGAGGAACATACTTGCCGGGGATGCCGGTGAACTGCTCCGCCACATGGAACGGCTGGGACAGGAAGTTGCGGATCTTTCTCGCGCGGTAGACCGTCTGCTTATCGTCGTCAGACAGCTCTTCCATACCGAGAATTGCAATGATATCCTGCAGCTCCTTATACTTCTGCAGAATCTGCAGAACCGCCTGTGCCGTCTCGTAGTGCTCCCTGCCGACCACGTTCTCCTCCAGAATTCTGGAAGAGGATTCCAGCGGATCCACGGCCGGATAAATGCCCTGCTCCACGATCTTACGGGACAGAACCGTCGTCGCATCCAGATGTGCGAAGGTGGTGGCAGGTGCCGGGTCCGTCAGGTCATCGGCAGGCACATAAACGGCCTGTACCGAGGTGACCGATCCGTTCTTCGTGGAGGCGATTCTCTCCTGAAGCGCACCCATCTCATTGGCCAGAGTCGGCTGATAACCGACGGCCGAAGGCATGCGGCCCAGAAGGGAGGATACCTCGGATCCTGCCTGCACGAAACGGAAGATGTTATCGATGAACAGAAGCACATCCTTGTGTTCCACATCACGGAAGTACTCCGCCATCGTCAGTCCCGTCTCCGCAACTCTCATACGGGCTCCCGGCGGCTCATTCATCTGTCCGAATACCAGGGCGGTGTTGTCGATAACGCCGGACTGGGACATCTCGCTCCACAGGTCATTTCCTTCACGGGAACGCTCTCCGACACCGGTGAAAATCGAATATCCGCCGTGCTCCGCAGCGACGTTCCGGATCAGCTCCTGAATCAGGACGGTCTTGCCGACGCCGGCGCCGCCGAACAGTCCGACCTTGCCGCCCTTTGCGTAGGGTGCAATCAGGTCAATGACCTTGATTCCGGTCTCCAGAATTTCCTGTACCGGACTCTGGTCCGTAAACTTCGGGGGCTTGCGGTGAATTTCCCATCTCTCCGTCTTCTCCAGGCTTTCCTTGCCGTCAATGGTATCGCCCAGCACATTGAACAGCCGTCCCAGATTCTTGTCTCCGACCGGGACCTCAATGCCGCTGCCCGTAGACAGTACCGGCATATCCTTCTGCAGTCCCTCACTGGCTGAAAGCATGATGCAGCGCACGGTATCGTCTCCGATGTGCTGTGCCACTTCCATCACCGCTTTTTTGCCGTGATTGTCCGCCTGCAGTGCGGTTTTTATGACAGGGAGAGGCCGCTCCGGGAACTGAACGTCCACAACCGGTCCCATTACCTGTGTGATCTTTCCGATCTGCATTGTCAGGACTCCTCCTTCTTTCTTTGTTCTTATACTTGCTTCTGTCCGGAATCTGCCGCGCAGAGTTCCGTCAGGGGCGGTCAGACTCCTTCCGGACTCCGACCGCCTGCCGCCTGCATTTTCCTGCGGTTACGCCTTATCTGCTCACTTCTTGCTCTCGCACCGGCTGCCACCTCCGTGATTTCCTGCGTGATGGCTGCCTGACGCTCGCGATTGTACCGGATCGACAGCTCCTGAAGAAGCTTCTCGCCCGCCTTGTTCGCGGCATCCATGGCCTGCATGCGGCTGGAATGCTCCGCGCAGTAGGATTCCACCAGTGCGCCGTAAATGTATCCGGACACGAAATCCGGAATGATGTTGTCCAGAAGGGTCTTCGGATCCGGCTGCAGGTCGAATTCCTCCTGCATGGTCATGGTGCTTCCCATTCCGAATACCTTGCTGTTCAGGCGCACCAGCGGCAGAAGCTCCGTCTTCTGAGTCTCATTTTCCATGGAATTCTTCATTCTGGTATAAATGATGAAGACCTCATCCACCTCATCCCGCGCGAACAGATCCAGCATTCTGGATGCAATCTGTCTCGCCTTGGAGAGGGTCGGCTTCTGCGCCGTCTCATGGAATTCCCCGAAAATCGGAATTCCGCGCTGCTCGCAGTACGCGCGTCCCACCTCTCCGATGACGAACAGAAGGTCCCTGCCGCCCGGCCGGAGCATTTCTTCCGTCATCTTGAGCACGTTGTGGTTGTACGCACCGGCAAGTCCCTTGTCCGCGGTCACGCAGAGAATCGCTCTGCGGACCTCATTCTCGGGAATGCTCTCACGCCGGTCCAGGAACGCATGTTCAAAGTCCGGCGGCAGATGCCGCAGGACTCTCGCGAACATGGCTTCCAAAGCAAAGAAGTAAGGCTCCGTCGCATTCAGCGCCGATTTTGCGGCATTCATCTTCGTCGATGAAATCATATACATGGCATTGGTGATCTTCATCGTGTTCTGAATGCTCGCGATGCGGTCCCGTATTTCACGTATTGCTGACATGGCTGCCTTTCCTGCCGCAGCTTCTCTGCGGCTTTTTCATGTTTCCTCTATCCTTATGGTTTCCGGTCCCTGCCTCCCGTTGTCCGGGAATCCTGCAGGGTCCGGAGGTTTCCTCAGGCGTTTTCCTTCTTTTCACCCAAGGCTTCCTGCTGAAGCCCGGCGTATTCATCCGCGGCCTTCAGAATCCGGTCTTTCAGATTGTCTTCCAGACGCTTTGTCCGGTCGATCTCTTCCATAATATCCCGATGCTCGTTCTCCATCCAGGAAAGGAAGCCGTTCTCATACTCCTTCACCTGCTTCACGGGAACGTCGATGAACTTCCGGTTCTCGCCTGCGGTCAGGATGACAACCTCCTCGGCATGAGAAAGCGGATGCTCCAGCGGCTGCTTCAGGAGTTCCATCAGAACCTTGCCCTGTTTCAGCTGCTGCGTGGTCGCCTCATCCAGATCCGAAGAGAACTGGGTGAAGACTTCCATCTCGCGGTACTGCGCAAGGTCGATACGAAGCGATCCTGCTGCCTTCTTCATCGCCTTCGTCTGTGCGGCGCCGCCGACACGGGAAACAGACAGTCCGACGTTGACGGCAGGACGCTGTCCTTCGAAGAACAGGTCGCTCTCCAGGAAAATCTGACCGTCCGTGATGGAAATGACGTTGGTCGGAATGTACGCCGAAACATCGCCGTCCTGTGTCTCAATGATGGGAAGTGCCGTGATGGAACCGCCTCCCAGTTCATCCGAGAGTCTTGCGCTTCTCTCCAGAAGTCTGGAATGAAGGTAGAAGACATCGCCGGGATATGCCTCACGTCCCGGGCTTCTTCCCAGAAGAAGCGACAGGGCACGGTAAGCAACGGCGTGCTTGGACAGATCGTCATAAACGATCAGAACGTCCTGTCCCTTGTGCATGAAGTACTCGGCAAGCGATGTCGCCGAATACGGTGCGATGTACTGAAGCGGCGCCGGGTCCGAAGCCGTGGAGCTGACCACGATGCTGTATTCCATGGCGCCGTGCTGCTGCAGGGTATTGACGAGACCTGCAATGGTGGATGCCTTCTGCCCGATCGCGACATAGATGCAGACGCAGTTCTGACCCTTCTGGTTCAGAATGGTATCTATGGCGATGGAGGTCTTGCCCGTCTGGCGGTCGCCGATGATCAGCTCACGCTGTCCGCGTCCGATGGGGAACATGGAGTCAATGGCAAGAATTCCGGTCTGCATTGGCTCCGACACGCTCTTTCTCTCGACAATGCCCGGTGCCGGCTCCTCGATCGGACGGTACTCCTGCGCGTGGATTTCCTCGCCGCCGTCAATCGGCTCGCCCAGTGCATTGATGACTCTTCCGAGATACTCGTCACTAACCGGGATACCGGCCTGCTTGCCGGTTCCGACGACTTTGGTTCCCTCGCCGATGGAGCCCTCCTCATCGAACAGGATGGCGCCGATTCCGTCATCGGAAATGTTCTGTACCATTCCTTTGACGCCGTTGTCAAAAAGGATAATCTCGCCGTACATCGCATGACGGAGTCCACGCACGGTGACGATTCCGTCTCCTGCGGTCTCCACGAAGCCGACTTCCTTCTTCTCCGCGGTGACCTTGAAGTCCTCGGCTGCGGCCCGCAGGATCGAAATGATCTTGTCCTGGCTGATCGACTCGCCTGCCCGCGCACGCGCGCTGTCAATCCGGCGTCCGATCTGATTCTCACGTCCCCGAAGACTCCAGTCGTATTCCTCGCTGCCGACCTCCAGAATGAAGCCGCCCCAGATCTTCGGGTCCTCTACAATGTTCAGTTCCACATCGTCTGTGCCGTACTCTCTTTTCAGGAAAGAAACGAATCCGTTCGTCTGTCTCTCATCCGGGCGCACGACACAGCGAAGAACTGCCTTGATTTTCTCTGCCTTCGCCTCTTCGCCGTTTGTCTGCGGACCGGGAGCAGAAGACAGGTTTTGTTCCTGATTCTGTGTGTTTTCGTTCATGGCTTACTGTCCGTCCTTTACCTGAGACAGGAAATCGTCGTAAAGCTTTTCGTTCTCTTCTGACGCCGCAACTCTTGCCGCAGCATCCTTTACCATTCCGGCGATTTCCTCCGTTGCCTGCTGCTTCACCATGTTGGCTGCCGCCTGAGCCTTCTTGCGGGCATCCTCCACGATCTGCGCGGACTTTGCGTTGGCATCCGCCACAATGCGGTCATATTCCGCATTGGCCTTCTCCCGTGAAGCCGCTTCCTTCACTGCCAGCTCTTCATCTGCCTTCCGGAGAATGGCATCGTTCTTCTCTTTCAGCTCGGCCGCCGCTTCCCGATCATGATCTGCCTCCGTATGAATCCTCTGCAGTTCCTTCGCACGCTCGTCCATGATCTTGTGGACTCTGCCGAAAAGGAACTTGCGGAGCAGCACATACAGGATCAGCAAATTGATGATGGTATATATGATATTGCTGTCAATTCGTAACATAGTAGATTCCTTCGATTACTGTCGTTTACGTATCTTCCTTATCGCACCTCTGAATTCGAATTGTTCCGCAATTCTCATTTGAGGCGGGCGAAAGACACTTCGTGTCTTGCCCTTGTCGCACCTCTAAATTCGAATCGCTTCGCAATTCTCATTTGAGGCGGGCGGAGACACTTCGTGTCTTACCCGCCTCATGAAACAATCGCCTGCCCGTTCGATAAGCAAGCTTATCGCCGGGGCATTCGATTATTTCATGAGGTGCTGCCCTTTACAACATGAAGATAATTAAGATTCCCAGAACGAATCCGTAAATAGCGGTTGCCTCTGCCAGTGCAGAACCCAGAAGAAGGTTTCTCATGATCTTGGAATCTGCCTCAGGCTGTCTTGCGATTGCGTCTACGGCATGTGCCGTTGCGATTCCGATACCGATACCTGCTCCGATGCACGCCAGTGCTGCAATACCTGCTCCAATTGCTGTCATTTTCTTATCCTCCTGTTTCTATTTGCTTATTGCTCACATTCCGTTGTTCCCCGCCGGAGCGGGCCGGATGGATTGTGACTTCAGTTCTCTGCGGCTGCCTTTGCCGCTCTGCGTTTCTTTTTCTCTTTTTTCTTCTTCGGTTCCGTCGGCATAAGCGGCTCCGCGGCCTCCGCGATGAACAGGGACGTCAGGAAAACAAAGACGTATGCCTGAATGAATCCGTCGAAAATATCAAAGTACATACTGAATACCAGCGGTAATGCCACCGGAACAATCATCTCGATCAGCTCCATGATGACGAAGGAACCCAGCACGTTGCCGAACAGCCGCATGCACAGCGACAGCGGACGAATGAAAATTTCCAGAATATTGATCGGCGTGACAATGGCGATCGGCTGCGTGAAACTCTTCAGCCAGCCCTTGCCGCCTTTTTTCTTAATGCCTGCCGCCTCAATCAGGATGATGCTCATGAGTGCCAGCGCGATCGTGACATTCATATCCTTGGTCGGGGGCTTCATGCCGAACAGTCCGATAATATTGGACAGGCCGATGAACAGAAGAACGGTCGAAATATATTCGCTGTACTCCTTCGCATCCGGCCCCAGCATATCCTGCGTGAATCCGTCCAGCCACTTCACTGCGGTTTCCGCAATGACCTGGCGCTTACCCGGATTCCAGACCTTCATCCCGCTGGTCAGAAACAGGGCCAGCAGCACGAGGACCGCCATCACAACCCAGCTGATGACAACCGACTCCGCAATCTGAATGCCGCCGAAAACCGGAATGGTAAAAGCGGTATCCACATTGAGTCTTGCAACCAGCTCTGCAGCCATATCTTTCATTTGCTTGCAACACTCCTTTCCTCAGATCCAGGTTTCTTTTGTGAGATATTCCTGACGCTCCGCGCCGACGGAGATAAAAGGAATTTCCTGTCCCAGGAGCTTCTCCAGCGTGTCCACGTATTTCTGCGTGTTCCACGGCAGGTCCACCCATCTCCTGCATTTGGAGATGTCTTCGTCCCAGCCGGTCAGGAGCTTCACCATCGGCTCCATCGCCTCGAGATTGCTCAGCGGATCGAAGTGGTTGTAAAGCTTCTCCTCACACCGGTAATCCGTGATGACCGGGATCTCCTTCATGCCCGTCAGGACATCGAGCTTCGTCAGCGCGATCCGGTCCGCTCCCTGGCACTTCAGACCGTAGCGGCTCGCCACCGCATCAAAGGGGCCGACTCTTCTGGGCCTTCCCGTTGCCGCGCCGAACTCTCCGCCCTTTTTCCGGAGGGCGTCCAGCCAGCCCTGGTCCATTGCCTTCTCCGCAACGAACGGGCCCGCGCCGACGCAGGTGGAATATGCCTTCAGGACACCGACCACGTGGTCCGGTCTCTCCTTCGGAATTCCCGCGCCGATCGGCGCGTAGGCGGCAATCGTGTTGGAGCTCGAGGTGTACGGGAAAATGCCGTAGTCGATATCTCTCATGGCTCCCAGCTGAGCCTCCAGGACAACGTTCCTGCCCTGGCGCAGCTCATCCTCCAGAAATGCGCTGGTGTCGCAGATGTAGCTCTTTAGCTGCTCCGCCACGCCGCTGCACCAGAACTGCAGTGCCGACAAAGACATGGGCTCCTGATGATAACAGCCCGCGAGCTCCATGTTCTTCGCTTCCAGAATCATCTGCAGGCGGTCCTGCACCTGCGGCTCATTCAGATGAAGAAGATCTCCGAGGCGGAGTGTTTTCTTGCGGTACTTGTCGCTGTAGGCATAGGCAATGCCGCGGCGGGTCGAACCGAACGCCTTTCCGCTCTTTGCCAGACGGTCCTCTTCCAGTTCATCCTGGATCCGATGCCACGGCATCGAAATCGTCGCCTTGTCGGAAAGCTTCAGATTGCAGGGTGTGATGGTAATGCCCTTTTCTCGGAGCGCGTTCATCTCGCCCAGAAGAGCCTCCAGATCAACGACCATTCCCGGCCCCAGCACACAGACCACATCCGGATGAAGAATTCCGGAAGGGAGCAGATTCATCACGAACTTCCCCTGCTCCGTCACCACCGTGTGCCCTGCGTTGTCGCCGCCCTGAAACCTTGCAACAACATCCGCGTGCTCTGCCAGAAGATCAATGACGCGGCCTTTTCCCTCGTCACCCCAGTTGATTCCTGTCACTACTGTCAGCATAGGTTTTCCTTTCCACAGCCTCTTCGCTGCTCACGCTGTTTCATTATAAGAATCCGCTGAGATATGTAAAAAGTATTGTTGATATGTTGCATATGTCTTTTTGACATATTAAAATAGACCGTACCCGGAAAGGCGGCCGCAGTGCGCGGTAAAAACTGCCAAAAGAAAGTCGGGAAATTCAGCAAAAATCACGGTTTTCCGGCATTTGCCCTTTCCCACGGACATGCAAAAGAAAAGACCGGACGTGCCAGACGCCGGTCAAAATATGGCTGAAAAAAGCTCAGAAATGGCTGATAAGGATTTTTCTTATGAACGTAAATCTTGAGTACTACCGCATTTTCTATCACGTGGCCAAATACGAGAATTTCACCAAGGCAGCCCGGATTCTCGGCAGCAATCAACCCAACGTAACCCGCGCCATGAACCGTCTGGAGGACGAAATCGGCTGCATTCTCTTCATCCGGACCAACCGCGGCATCCGCCTGACCCCGGAGGGCGAGCATCTCTACGCCTATGTCAAGGGTGCGATGGCCCAGATTCAGCAGGCCGAAAACGAGCTGACCGCCGTCAACACCCTAACCTCCGGGAGCGTCTCCATCGGCGCCAGTGAGACGGCGCTGAACAGCTACCTCCTCGACATCCTCAAAGACTTTCATCTGGAATATCCGCGCATCCGGCTGCGCATTTCCAACAGCACCACGCCGGCAGCCATCGCCTCCGTCAAAAACGGTGAGGTCGATTTCGCCGTTGTCACAACGCCCCTGGAGGCAGACGCCCCTTTGAAAACCATCCCGCTTCTCTCCTTCCGGGAGGTGCTCGTCGGCGGGCACACCTTCACGGCCCTTGCCAGCCAGATCCTGCCGCTCTCCGAGCTGACGCACTATTCCCTGATCGGCCTCGGACGCGATACCGTCACCTACGACTTCTATCAGGATCTCTTCTTCCAGTACGGGCTGGAAATCGAACCGGACATCCAGGTTGCCACCACGGATCAGCTGATCGCGCTGGTGCACAGTGAGCTCGGCCTCGCGTTCATCCCGGAGCCCCTCGCCCGGGAAGCACTGGAGCGCGGAGAAATCGTCCGGATTCCGACCTTTGAGGAAATCCCCCAGCGAAGCGTCTGCCTCGTCTATGACCCGCAGCGCCCTGCGGGAACCGCCGCAAGGCGTCTTCGTGAGAAGCTTCAGCCGACACCACCGGCGGGCTGAAACCTTCCACGTTCTCCCGCCGTTTCATCTGCTGCCCACCCGAAAAGCTTCCTCAGCGCATCTGTTCAGAATAAGCCCATCCATGCACTGCAGATGCAGACGTGGATTTTCCCAGCAATTATCCGCCAGAAGAGACTATCCCGCGTGTTCGGCAAGGATCTGATCCAGCGAAGAAATGGAGCTGGTATGCGAGCGCACCACCCGGGTGTTGCCCGCTGTCTCGTTCAGCGCGTACTGCACCATCTTGTGGGAGACCGTATGCGTGAAAAGGATCATCAGATCCGGCGAGCCGATCCGGTCCTTCATGCCGCCCTTGAACTTGCAGAAAACCTTGGCATCACATCCATGCCGTCTGCAGACCTCCTTGTAACGCCGTTCCATGCACTCATTCCCGCCGATAATGACAATACTCATAGTGATGATACCTCGCTGAGGCAAAATCCGCGATACCAGAGAGAATTTCGCGAAGGCGAATTCTCTCTGTATGCAGAGTGCCGCTTGGCGGC
>CAVKEB010000024.1:0-38055 GCA_963655255.1 bacterium | reverse complement strand
CGGCTGCCGCATTCGGCAAAACCGCCTTCGCGGATTTTGCCTCAGCGAGGTATATTATGAAGGAAAAACTTACATCTCTGGAAAAGAAGTGGATTCTGTATGACGTGGCCAATTCGGCTTTTACGATGATGGTTTCGACGATCATCCCGATTTATTTCAATCAGCTGGGCAGTCAGGCCGGGCTTTCGGAGGTGAATTATCTTGCCTACTGGGGCTACACCATTTCCATCTCAACGATCATTGTTGCGATTCTGGGACCGATCCTGGGGGCGGCTGCAGATAAGGGCCGGAAGAAAAAGGCAATTTTCGCCGCGACGATTATTCTGGGAGCGATCGGCTGCGCGGCGCTTGGCCTGGTCAGGGAATGGCTGATGTTCCTCGTTGTGTTCTGTATTGTCAAATCCGTTTACTCCCTGAGTCTTGTCGTCTATGATTCCACGCTTTCGGACATTACGACGGAAGAGAGAATGGACAATGTCTCCTCACAGGGATATGCGTGGGGATACATCGGCAGCTGTGTTCCCTTTATCGCCTGCCTTGTTCTCGTTCTGTGCAGCGGTAAAATCGGCCTGTCCCAGATGACGGCGCTGTCCCTTTCCCTTGTGATCACCGCGGCCTGGTGGATGGGGGTGTCGGTTCCGATCCTTCGCAGCTACAGGCAGAAGTATTTCATTACCGGAGAAGAGGAGCGCAAGAATATCCTGCAACAGCTCGGAATCAGTCTTCGCGACATTGTGAAGAACAAGAAGGTATTTTTCTTCCTGCTGGCATTTTTCTTCTATATTGATGGTGTGTATACCATCATTGATATGTCAACGGCTTACGGCTCGGCTCTGGGGCTCGGCTCCACGGACATGCTGCTGGCCCTTCTGGTGACGCAGTTTGTTGCTTTTCCGTTTGCCATTCTGTTCGGCAGGCTCTCCCAGAAGGGAATGTCGGAGAAGCTGATCATGATTGCCATCGCAGCCTACGCGGGTATTGCGGTCTTCGCCTTCTTCATGACGGCGAGCTGGCAGTTCTGGGTTCTGGCGATTTTCGTTGGAATGTTCCAGGGAGGGATTCAGGCGCTGTCCCGGTCGTATTTTGCCAAGATTATTCCGGCGGAGCGCTCCGGAGAGTTCTTCGGATTCTACGACATCTGCGGGAAGGGCGCTTCGGTCATCGGAACGACCCTGATGGGACTGGTGTCCCAGCTGACGGGGAGCGTCAACTACGGCGTCAGCGTGATTGCGATTTTCTTTGTGATCGGACTGGTGCTGTTCATTTTCAGTACAAAGCAGACACTCGAAAATGCCTGATGTGGTAAAAGTAATGAGTGGTTCAGCACATCTCGAATTTCCTTGCGGAAATCCTCAATGTTGTCGGTCAGAGCCCCTCTGGGGCTTGGCCGTATGTCGATTTCAATCGTGAATGTGCCCGCAAGCGTTCAATTCACTCTTGGAATCAACATATGCTGAACAAATAAGAAGATGGAGGAGAAAGCAAAATGAGAACACTGGTATGGGCGCATCGCGGCGCCTCGGCATATGCTCCGGAGAATACGCTTCCGGCTTTTGAAAAGGCCGCCCAGATGCAGGCGGACGGCATCGAACTGGATGTGCAGCTGACCTCAGACGGTGAGGTGGTTGTCGTGCACGATGAATCCCTGGAACGGGTCAGCGACGGAACCGGGTTCGTCAAGGACCACACGTTCGCACAGCTCCGGGCGCTGAATTTCAACCGCACGCATCCGGAATATGAGAAGGTACAGATGCCGACGCTGGAAGAGGTCTACGATCTCATCCGGCCGACCGGGCTTACGATCAATGTGGAATTCAAAACCGGCGTGTTCCGTTATCGCGGAATTGAGGAGAAGGTTCTGGATCTGACCGCGCGCAAGGGAATGGAAGAGAAGGTCATGTATTCGTCCTTCAATCATGAGACGCTGGTCTATCTAAGGAAGCTGAATCCGGAGGTGAATACGGGGCTTCTGTATTCTGACGGATGGATTGGCGTGGCTCCTTACGCAAAGGAAACGGCGAAGGTCAACGCACTGCATCCGGCACTCTATTTTCTGCAGGATCCGGACTATGTGAAGACGGCCCGTGCCTACGGACTGGAGACGCATGTCTGGACCGTCAACGATGAGGGCTACATGAAGATGTGCCGGGATATGGGCGTGGAGGCCATCATCACGAACAAGCCGGATGTCTGCCGGAAAATTGTGACGGAATGAGGAGCCGGACAGAACATACCGAAAGATACAAAATCATACCTGAAATATGAAAGCGCATGGAGGTTTCCGCAAGCATTCCGCAGATTTTGCCTCAGCGAGGTATCACTATAAAAGGCCCGGGGCAGATCACGATGACTGAGATGGTCCCCAATCGTTAGATTTTTGGTCTGACAATTGGGGCGGTTCAGATCGTGATACTTGGTCCCGGGCCTTTTAGCCTCACCTGCAGAGCGGCGGCGCAATGTCAATAGTGGTACTGCCTTCTCTTGCTGACGAGGAAGAAGATGGTCACGCCAAGCGAGAGAATCTCTGCCGCCGGAATGGAAATCCAGATGCCGTCGATCCCGAGAAAAATCGGGAGCAGGAGAACGGCGATGACCTGAAACAGGAGAGTCCGCAGGAAGGAAATCAATGCGGAAATCAGTCCGTTGTTCAGCGCCGTGAAGAAAGACGAGCCGAAAATGCAGAAGCCGGAGAGCAGGAACGAGAAGGAGTAGAAGAAAAATGCCCTCTCTGTCAGAGAAAGAAGCGCCGGATCGTATCCCACATACAGGCGGGACAGCGATCCTGCCAGCAGCTCTGCAGCGGCGAACATTGCGGCGGAGCAGACGCCGATGATGCCCAGGCTCTTTTTCAGGAGCGAGTGCAGCTCGTTCGGCGTTCCGGCTCCGTAGTGATAACTCACGACCGGAGCGGCACCGACCGCATAGCCGATGAAAACAGCCTGGAAAATCATGCTGACATACATCAGAACGCCGTAGGCGGCGACACCGTCCTGCCCGACGTAGCGAAGGAGCTGGATGTTGTAGAGCATGCCGACCACCGACATGGCAATGTTGCTCATCAGCTCGGAGGAGCCGTTGACGCAGACTTTGCCCAGATCATCCAGCCGCAGAGGTGCACGGACGAGACGGAGTCTGCTCGTGTTGAGCCGGGCAAAATAAAGAAGAGGCAGCACGCCGCCGACGCACTGACTGAGGGCGGTCGCGGCTGCGGCGCCGGGAAGCCCCAGTGAGAAAACTGCAACGAGGAGCGCATCCAGCACCATGTTGGTGAGGCCTGCGGCAACCGTGACATAGAGCCCGAGCCGCGGTTTCTCCGCAGTGGCAAAGAGGCACTGAAACTCATACTGCAGAACATACGCGGGCAGAGCGATCAGAATGATTCTCCCGTAGAGAACGCAGTTGTCCAGGAGAACTCCGTTGGCACCGAGAAGATGCGCGATAGCGGGCAGGAAAATGATCCCGAGAACGGCGAGAAGAACGCCGATGGCGCAGGAGACGTAAATCAGCATGGAAAACTGCTCATTGGCCCGCTTCCGGTCGCCCTTTCCCATCGTCATGGCAATCAGCGCTCCGCCGCCCGTGCCGAACATGAAACCGACACAGCCGAGGATCATGAGAACCGGCATAATGAAGTTGACGGCGGTGAATTCCGCCTTTCCCGCGAAATTCGAGACGAAAAAGCCATCCACCACGCCGTAGATCGAAGTGAAAATCAGCATGATGATGGAAGGCAGAGTGTATTGGAGAAGTCTTCCGATGGTGAAATGATCGGAGAGACGAATCGGATTCTCAGATTGTTTCATGGGAATGCTCCTTTTCCTGTAATTGTGACAGCTGGCTGGCGAGACTGTCACGGAATCTGGTGGTCAGTTCCAGGTAACTTTGTACTTCACGGTCTGTCCAGTCACGGAAAATATTGTTCTCGGTGCGGAGAATCTGCATGGCAGTGCGGTCCGCAAAGTCCCGGCCCTTGTCGGTGAGAACGGCCCGCTTGGATTTGCCGTTGACGGCTTCCAGGCAGAGGACCCCCTTTTTCTCCAGCTGACGGAGAGAAGAGTGAAGCGTCTGTTTGCTGAGGCCCGTCAGACGGCAGATGTCGCCGAGTGATGACTGGCCGCGACCGCAGCACAGCGTGTAGAGGATCATGAAGGTGCTGTCAGAAATGCCGAGAGCAACGGACATTTCATGATAGATGCCGCTGATTTCTCCGACCAGGTGTGCATAACGGAGAAGATTGTCGGAGTCGGAAGAAAAGAGATCCGGAAGCTGAGAATCGTATTCCTGATTCATGAAAATTCCCTTTCTGAGTTTCAATGCGGAACACGGGACATAAAAATGGTCCGAAATCGTACAAAACGTGATGATAGTACGAATCCGGACGAAAATCAAGCCTCAAATTTCCAGACAGAAAGAAGGCGGGAGCCGTGTTCCGGCTTCCAGAGATACAGACGGGAGGAATCCCAGCCGGTGAGAACGGGGAGACCATCGGAGCAGTCTGAGAAGAGAGAAGGGAGGGCTGTTTTCCCCTGTGCCGTGCAGGAGAAAGCAGCGCTGCCATGCCGGGGAAAATCTCCGGCTGAATGGTTCGGTGGAAGGACGGCGAGAACCCAGTGCCAGTCACAGAAGGAAGCGGCAAGCAGGAGCGCATAGAAGCCGGAAGATTCTCTGGAAGCAGAGGAAACCGCCGGAATCCGCACGAAGCGGCCAGGGAGTCCGGTGCTTCGAAGAAAGCGGTTGGCACGCCGGAGCGTCAGGACGGGACCGTTGCCGACGAAGGCATGGACACGGGAGAAGAGTGCGCTTCGGGAAAATCCCGCGCAGTATGCAGGAAATCTCTGCAGGAGCAGATTGACCATCATGACGGCGCAGCAGTGATTCCGGGCTGCGGAAGAAAATTCTGCCGTTGTTGCGAAAGGGCGGCGCAGGGAGGATAATTCCGCAAAAGAGGCGGGAAATCCGGCATTTTGGAATTTTTCCCCGGAAGTTTCCGAAGAAAGCGGGGAAAAGCCATAACGGGCATTCAGTTCGGCGGTTGTCTTTGCTTTCATGAATTTTATTATAGGGCAGACAAATGAAAAATGCGGTACAATGTGGCAGGTATCGCTCCTGAAGTGAAAGGTAACTTCAGCGGCAGACATCGCTGGGTGCAGCGGCGGAGCAGGAACCTGTTCCGGAGAGATTCGGAAAGCCGGCTTGATTGATATACAGAGAGAAAAGGATTAGAGATCATTTTGAAGATTCGGGATCAGAAAAATTCAGATCAGAATAAGATGAAGATACAGAAGAACAGACGGGAAGAAAGAGCTGCGGCGAGAGTGTGCGCGCTGCTCCTTAGCGGCGCGGTTCTCTGCGCAGGAGCATCCTGTCCGGTATATGCGGCGCAGAATGCGGATCTTTCGGAATCTGCCCCGTCGGAGAATGTATCTGCGGAAGCAGACACGGAACCGGCTGCAGAGGACGGAAACACCGTGGATTCGGAATTCATCCCGGCGGAAGGAAAAACGGAAAACCCAGGGACGAAGGATACCGGAGCGGACACTGCGGAGGAGAACACACAGGTGCTGCTCGCTGGAGCGGGCTTTTCCTATGCGTTTGCGGCTAAAAAGGTCTCCCTTCGGGATGTGGAGGACAATCTGTATGACAGCGGGCTGATTTCCGCAATCCGCACCACAGAAAAAAAGAACCTCAGTCTGAACGCTTCTGCGGCGGAGAATGCATCGGCGGGAGATGCTTCGGAAGAGTCCGGCAGCGCTTCTTCCGATGAGAAGGAAGAGGACAACCGCGCGATTGCGGGGACGCAGCTGACGCCGGTTCAGGCAAGGGAGCAGTCGGTTGTGAACGCTGTGTCCGAGACACAGGGAATCCAGATTGACAGTGCGACGGCAACCATTCTGTCCGCAACGGCAGTCACGGTTGTGTCGGATGCCAATATCGCTGTGCAGCTGGCGCAGATGGTGGACCGCAAGAAGGCGCAGATGCAGCTGGATCAGGGCGTGATCAGCGCGCCGGAGGCGGAGGCTCTCCTTGCCTCTGCCCAGGGAAGTTCCGAAGGAGACGGGACGGATGCCACGATTTCCATCACGGAGGGCGGTGACGGATCCGATGACGGGCAGACCGCACAGGATGCAGACGGCGGCAGTGTGGCAACGGATTCGGACGGCAATGAACTGGTCGTGGCGCAGGTCAATGATTTTATCAATGTCCGTGCGGATGCAGACACGGATTCGGAGATCGTCGGGAAGCTTTATAATGGTTCTGTGGCCAAGGTCCTGGGACGCACCGGCAACGGCTGGGCGCGCATTCAGTCGGGGGATGTTACCGGCTACATCCGGGAGGAGTATGTGGCGACCGGAGATACGGCCCAGCAGCTGGTGGATTCGGTATCGACGAAGCAGGCGGTCGTAACGACGGAGACCCTCCGCGTCCGCGCGGCGGCGCAGGCGGATTCGGATGTCATTACGCTGATCGGGCAGGGCGAGACACTGGATATTCTTGAGGAGAAGGACGGCTGGTATAAGGTGGAAACACCGGACGGCGAAGGATATATCTCCTCGGATTTTGCCGATGTGGAGGAGATTTACCCGGAGGCAATTTCCAGGGAACAGGAAGAAGCTGAGGAGGCTGCGGCAGAAGCTTCCAGAAAGGCCGAAGAGGAAGCTGCAAAGGAGGCTTCCGATGCGGCGGCATCGAAGACGAAGAAGTCCGACAGCAAGAAGTCTTCCGGCTCGAATTCCCTGAACACCTACACGGGGAGCAGCGGCTCCGGAAACGCAGCCGGTCAGGCGGTTGCCAACTATGCGCTTCAGTTCGTCGGCAATCCGTATGTATGGGGCGGCACCAGCCTGACGAACGGAGCGGACTGCTCCGGCTTCACCATGGCGGTATATGCGAATTTCGGCGTCAGCCTGCCGCACTATACTGGCTCCCAGCAGCAGTGCGGAACCGCGGTGAACTCGCTCGCGGAGGCACAGCCCGGTGATCTGATCCTGTACTCCGGACATGTGGCGATCTACCTCGGCAACAACCAGATCGTGCACGCATCGAACCCGAGATACGGCATCACGACCGGAACGGCGACGTACCGCAACATCGTTGCGATCCGCAGAATTTTCAATTAAAGAGATGTCTGCCCAGGCGGAACGCAGAGCAGACTGGTGATTCGGATCAGGAGCGCCCGGAGGGAAACGGAGCGCTCCTGATTTTTTGCGGAAAAATACAGCTTCTATGAGAAAACGGAGAAAACGGGCGTGATTTTTGTGTGTTCTGCACAGAGAAGACCCTTTTTACGGGCAAGGCATGGTACAATAAGGACAGCCGGACCGAAGATTCTGACGGGCGAAACCGCAGTGTCCGGCGGAAAGGAAAGGGAATCATATGAAGTACACCATCGTTGGAAAGAACATTGAAGTTACACCGGGACTGGATACCGCAATCCGCAGCAAGCTGGACAAGCTGGACCGTTTCTTTGCGCCGGACACCGAGGTGCGCGTCACACTGAGCGTTGAGAAGGATCGTCAGAAGATCGAGGTGACGATTCCTGTCCGTGACGGCATCATCCGTTCGGAACAGGCCAGCAATGATATGTATATCAGCATTGACCTCGTGGAAGAGGTCATTGAGCGTCAGATCAAGAAATACAAGAACAAGATTGTCGACCGCCATCAGGACAGCGATAATGATTTCCGGCGTGAATTTCTGGAACATGAATATATGCCGGAAGAGGAGATTCATATCTCCCGCCGCAAGCAGTTTGACATGAAGCCGATGTATCCCGAGGATGCATGTGTACAGATGGAACTTCTGGGACATAATTTCTATCTGTTCTGCAATGCGGAAACCGAGCAGCTGAATGTGGTTTACAAGCGCAAGGGCGGCACTTACGGACTGATTGAACCGGATCTGTAAAGACAAAACATACAGTTTTCCATAGTTAATTTCAGAACTATTCAGAATTGAAAAAAGAAGGGTGCTATGCTATAATTTCTTTCGGTGTGATAAAAAATTAACAATGTTGGAGCCGACCGGCAGCTGCCGGTCCGGGAAGTGAAGAAACTGTCCGGAAAAGGCCTGTAGCATTGCAGTCACGCCGCAGAATGAATGGAATGGCTGGCCGCCGGAACGCATGGGATACAGATGCAGACGGCCGTATCGGAAGAGTGCCGGAGGGCATTTTTCCCGCATGCCGCAGGAGAAGCTGCGGCGGAAAGGATGAACATGGCAGACAGAGTTGTTATTGCAAGCGCTTGCCGCACTGCGGTAGGCAAGATGGGCGGTGCACTTTCCACAACCCCTGCAGCTGAGCTTGGCGCAATCGTCATCAAGGAAGCCGTAAAGCGTGCAGGAATCAAGCCGGAGGATGTAGATCAGGTATTCATGGGCTGCGTCATCCAGGCAGCGCAGGGACAGAACGTCGCAAGACAGTGCTCTCTGAAGGCAGGACTTCCGGTAGAGACTCCGGCAGTCACCCTGAACGTGGTATGCGGATCCGGACTGTATGCAGTAAACCTTGCAGCAGACATCATCAAGGCCGGCGAGGCGGATATCGTTGTTGCAGGCGGCACGGAGAACATGTCTATGGCTCCTTACGCACTTCCGAAGGCACGCTTCGGATACCGTATGAACAACGGCACACTGGTTGACTGCATGGTCAACGATGCGCTGTGGGATGCATTCAACAACTATCACATGATCCAGACAGCGGACAACGTAGCGAAGCAGTGGGGACTTACCAGAGAAGAGCTGGATGAGTTCGCAGCATGGTCCCAGACCAAGACGGCTGAGGCACAGGAAGCCGGCAAGTTCAAGGAAGAGATCGTTCCGGTTGAGATCAAGCAGAAGAAGCAGACCATCGTCTTCGATACCGATGAGGGCCCCCGCGGCAGACAGACCGCGGCAGACATTGCGAAACTTCGCGCCATCAACCCGGACGGCGTAACGACCGCAGGCAATGCATCCGGAATCAATGACGGTGCGGCAGCGATCGTTGTGATGAGTGAGTCCAAGGCCAAGGAACTGGGAATCACCCCGATGGCAGTATGGACCGCAGGCGCTCTTGGCGGCGTAGATCCGTCGATCATGGGTGTCGGACCGGTTGCAGCAACCAGAAAGGTTCTGAAGAAGGCCGGACTTACCATTGATGATTTCGATCTGTACGAGGCAAACGAGGCATTCGCTGCACAGTCTGTTGCAGTCGGCAAGGACCTCGGTTTTGATATGAGCAAGCTCAACGTCAACGGCGGCGCCATTGCCATCGGACATCCGGTAGGAGCATCCGGAGCGCGTATCCTGACCACCCTTCTGTATGCAATGAAGGACCGCGATGCGAAGCGCGGACTGGCTACGCTGTGCATCGGCGGCGGCATGGGCTGCGCAACGGTAGTTGAGAAGTACGAAGCATAATCAGTCATCCGGCAGTATTTTATTTGCTGGGAATGATTCAGCATATCAAGAATTTCCTTACGGAAATTCTTGATGTTGTCGGCCAGAGGCGCTGTGCGCCTTGGCCACATGCTGATTTCAATCGTAAATATGCCCGCAGGCGGTCAATTTATTCTTGAAATCAGCATGTGCTGGATTGTTACATTTTATTTTCTGAAAGGAAGGCTTCCAATGGGTTTTGTAGATTATGAAGTAGAAGGCGCGGTCGGACTGATTACCATCAATCGTCCGAAGGCACTGAACGCACTGAACTCTCAGGTGCTGGATGATCTTGCGGCTGTGATCGACGGCGTGGATCTGAACGCAGTCCGCTGCCTGATCCTGACCGGCGCAGGCGACAAGTCCTTTGTTGCGGGAGCAGATATCGGAGAGATGTCCACTCTGACGAAGGAAGAGGGCGAGGCATTCGGCAAGAAGGGAAATGATCTGTTCCGCAGAATCGAGACTCTTCCGATCCCGGTGATCGCTGCTATCAACGGATTTGCACTCGGCGGCGGCAATGAGATTGCCATGAGCTGCGATTTCCGCATCTGCTCCGAGAACGCTGTTTTCGGTCAGCCTGAGGCAGGCCTTGGCATCACTCCCGGATTTGGCGGCACACAGAGACTGGCACGCCTCATCGGACCCGGCATGGCAAAGCAGCTGATCTATACGGCCCGCAATATCAAGGCGGACGAGGCATTCCGCATCGGCCTTGTCAATCAGGTCGTTTCGCAGGAAGAGCTCCTTCCTACCGCGAAGAAGCTGGCATCTGTCATTGCAGGCAATGCTCCGATCGCAGTCCGCGCCTGCAAGGAAGCCATCAACACTGGCATTCAGCAGGAAATGGATGATGCCATCGTAACCGAGGAGAAGCTGTTCGGCTCCTGCTTCGAGTCCGAGGATCAGAAGGAAGGCATGGCGAACTTCCTCCGCAAGAAGGATGATCCCGCGAAGGTGAAGCACGTCGCATTCCAGAATAAATAAAGAAGACACCAGGTGCCCGGATTTCATGCCGGGCATCTTGTCATGATAAAACTCATTTTAGGAGGAAAATCAAATGAAAGTAGCAGTCATTGGTGCAGGTACCATGGGATCCGGCATTGCGCAGGCTTTTGCTCAGAGCGATGCAGTTGAGAAGGTTTATCTCTGCGATATCAAGCAGGAATTCGCTGACGGCGGCAAGGGCAAGATCAAGAAGGCACTGGACAAGAGAGTTGCCAAGGGCAAGATGGAGCAGGCAGCAGAGGATGCTCTTCTGGACAAGATCGTCACCGGCCTTTCTGATATCGCGGTAGATCCTGACCTCGTTGTTGAGGCTGTTCTGGAGAAGATGGATCTGAAGCACGAGACCTTCCGCAAGCTTCAGGACGAGATCGTCAAGAATCCGGACTGCATCTTCGCATCCAACACGTCTTCTCTTTCCATCACCGAAATCGGCGCAGGCCTTTCCAAGCCCGTTGTCGGCATGCACTTCTTCAATCCGGCTCCGGTTATGAAGCTGGTTGAGGTCATCAAGGGCGCCAATACTCCGGATGAGGTTGTTGCAAAGGTCAAGGAAATCTCCGAGAAGCTTGGCAAGACTCCGGTTGAGGTGAACGAGGCAGCAGGCTTTGTTGTAAACCGCATCCTGGTTCCGATGATCAACGAAGGCATCTGCGTTTACGCTGCAGGCGTTTCCGATATCGAGGGCATCGATACCGCTATGAAGCTTGGCTGCAATCACCCGATGGGACCGCTTGAACTCGGCGACTACATCGGACTGGATATTGTTCTTGCCATCATGGATGTCATCTACAGCGAGACCCACGATTCCAAGTACGCAGCAAGCCCGCTCCTTCGCAAGATGGTTCGCGCCAAGAAGCTCGGCTGCAAGACCGGCATCGGCTTCTACGATTACAGCAACGGCCAGAAGGTTCCTACTGACAGAAAGTAATTCCGGGAAAGTTATTTCTTCCCCTCTTTCCTGCGGCGGGAGGGAAACCGCCTGCCGCGGGTGAGCAGGGATTGAAACATATTAATGTGTAAAAGGAGAGTACAACATGGACTTTCAGTTAAGCAAAGAACATGAAATGGCAAGATCTCTTTTCAAGGATTTTGCTGAGAAGGAAGTAAAGCCCCTTGCAATCGAGGTAGATGATACCCACGAGTTCCCTCGCGAGACCGTTTCCAAGATGCAGAAGCTTGGCTTCATGGGCATCCCGATTCCGAAGGAGTACGGCGGACAGGGCTGCGATCCTCTGACCTACGTGATGTGCGTTGAGGAGCTCGCAAAGGTCTGCGGCACTACTTCCGTTATCGTTTCCGCACACACCTCGCTGTGCTGCGATCCGATCATGACCTTCGGTACCGAAGAGCAGAAGCAGAAATATCTGGTTCCTCTTGCACAGGGCAAGCTCCTTGGTGCATTCGGTCTGACCGAGCCCGGCGCCGGCACGGACGCACAGGGCGTTCAGACCAAGGCTGTTCTGTCTGAGGACGGCAAGGAATGGATCCTGAACGGCTCCAAGTGCTTCATCACCAACGGTAAGGAAGCAGATGTCTACATCATCATCGCTTACACCGATATTGTTGAGGACAAGAAGGGCAGAAAGCAGAAGAAGTTCTCTGCATTCATCGTTGAGAAGAACACTCCCGGATTCACCTTCGGCACGAAGGAGAACAAGATGGGTATCCACGGCTCTTCCACGTACGAGCTGATTTTCCAGGATATGCACATCCCGGCTGAGAACCTGCTCGGCGCAAGAGGAAAGGGCTTCCCGATCGCCATGCACACTCTGGACGGCGGACGTATCGGTATCGCTGCACAGGCACTTGGCCTTGCTGAGGGCGCTCTTGACCGCACCATCGCCTATGTCAAGGAGAGAAAGCAGTTCGGTAGATCCATCGCTCAGTTCCAGAATACGCAGTTCCAGCTTGCCAACATGGCAACTCAGATCGATGCTGCAAAGCTTCTGGTATATCAGGCTGCTGATGCCAAGAAGAATAAGGACCGTTACTCTGTAGAGGCTGCAAAGGCAAAGCTCTTCGCAGCAGAGACCGCAATGAAGGTTACGACCGAGTGCGTACAGCTCTTCGGCGGCTACGGCTACATCAAGGAGTACGAAGTAGAGCGTATGATGCGTGATGCGAAGATCACCGAGATCTACGAAGGAACATCTGAAGTTCAGCGCATGGTTATTTCCGGAGCTCTTCTGAAGTAATTCGATTCTGACTATAAGGAGAAAACATATGAAAGTAGTAGTTTGCGTAAAGCAGGTTCCCGATACAAAGGGTGGCGTTAAGTTCAAACCCGATGGAACGCTGGACAGAGCTGCTATGCTTGCCATCATGAACCCGGATGACAAGGCAGGTCTGGAAGCAGCACTTCGTTTAAAGGATCAGTACGGCGCTGAAGTTACCGTTCTGACCATGGGTCTTCCGAAGGCAGATGCGGTTCTGCGCGAGGCATTCGCAATGGGCGCTGACAAGGGCATTCTGGTTACCGACCGTGTCCTCGGCGGTGCAGATACCTGGGCTACTTCCCAGACCATCGCAGGAGCACTCAGAAACCTGGACTATGATCTGATCATCACCGGCCGTCAGGCAATCGATGGTGATACCGCTCAGGTTGGTCCTCAGATCTCCGAGCACCTTCATCTGCCGCTGATCTCCTATGCAGAGGAGCTCTCTGTTGATGAGAAGGAAGGCACCGTAACCGTAAAGCGTCAGTATGATGACGGATATCACATTGTAAAGGCGAAGATGCCTTGCCTTGTTACCTGCCTGGCAGAGCTGAATGAGCCCCGTTACATGACTCCTGGCGGAATCTTCGATGCATTCCAGAAGGAAATCACCGTATGGGGAAGAAAAGATCTGAAGGATGTGGAAGATTCCAACATCGGTAAGGCTGGTTCCCCGACTGTTATCGCCAAGGCTTCTGACAAGGTTGCCAAGGGCAAGGGTGTGAAGGTTGTTCCGGATTCACCTGAAGAGGCAGCTGACTACATCGTAAACGTACTGAACGAGAAGCACGTGATCTAACAGGAGGAAGAAACAATGGCATTAGAGGATTACAAAGGAGTATTTATCTTTGCTCAGCAGGTTGATAACAAGATCAGCCCCATTGCTTTGGAGCTTCTGGGCAAAGCAAACGATCTGGCAAAGGATCTGGATGACAAGACCGTTACCGCAGTCCTGATCGGATCCGGAGTAAAAGGTCTTGCAGATGAGCTGGCAGCATACGGCGCGGACCGTGTCATCGTCGTAGATGATCCGGAGCTGAAGGACTATCGCACCGAACCTTATGCTCATGCACTGGCATCGGTTGTGAAGGAGTTCAAGCCGGAAATCCTTCTGGTTGGCGCTACGGCAATCGGCCGTGACCTCGGCCCCCGTGTATCGGCAAGAGTTCACACCGGTCTTACGGCAGACTGCACACAGCTGGAGATCGGCGACTTCCCGCTGATCGCTCTTCCCGGACAGGAGCAGAAGCACAAGCAGCTCCTGATGACCCGTCCTGCATTCGGCGGCAACACCATCGCTACCATCGCTTGCCCGGACTATCGTCCGCAGATGGCAACCGTTCGTCCCGGCGTTATGCAGAAGCTGACTCCCGACAACAGCCGCAAGGCAGAGGTTGTGGAGTACAATCCCGGCTTTGTTCCGGATAACTGCTACACGGAGATCGTCAAGATCGTCAAGGAAGTTTCTTCCGTTGCGGATATTCAGGCAGCGAAGATTCTGGTTTCCGGCGGCCGCGGAGTCGGCAGTGCGGAGAACTTCAAGCTTCTTGATGATCTGGCAGAGGTTCTTCACGGAACCGTTTCCTGCTCCCGTGCGGTTGTAGATGCAGGCTGGAAGCCGAAGGATCTGCAGGTCGGCCAGACCGGTAAGACCGTTCGCCCTCACGTATACTTTGCAATCGGTATCTCCGGTGCAATCCAGCACGTTGCAGGCATGGAAGAGTCTGATATCATCATTGCGATCAACAAGGATGAGAATGCTCCGATCTTCGATGTTGCAGACTACGGTATCGTCGGCGATCTGAACAAGGTCGTTCCGCTTCTGACAGAGAAGCTGAAGGCTGCCATCGCTGCAAAGGCAGGCGCATAATTTCAGACAAGCTGTTCCGAATACTCCGCAATCTGCGGAGTGACCGGAGAAGAACAGACAGGAAAGCGGTCCGCGGAAGCGGTCCGCTTTTTTGCGTATATGTAAATTTTCTTGCGCACGTGCAGGCCTTTTTGGGGCGTCCCTGCAGGCGATCCTACCGCACAGCGGCCCTTTGCATTGAGATTGCTCTTTGTTAAGCAGGTCCAGTGAAATACCGTGCAGAGAAATGGAGATGCTTTGTATCTGGCTGGCGGGGGCTTATAATACATCAGAACGAATGAAGGTTGAAAGTGGCATTGATATGTCACTTTCAACCGGCAGCATCGGTGCTGATGCACCGGCTGCCGCATTCGGCAAAACCGCCTTTGCGGATTTTGCCTCAGCGAGGCATAAGAATGAATGCCGCAGACAGGCAAGCGGCGGGAAAGGGTGGAATACGTGAAACGACTGCTGACGGTGCAGGACATCTCCTGCGTTGGAAAATGCTCTCTGACGGTGGCGCTGCCGATTCTTTCCGTGATGGGAGTGGAAGCCTGCCCGCTTCCGACGGCGCTTCTGTCAAACCACACAGCATTCTCTCATTTTTCCTTCCGGGATCTCACCGGGGAAATTCCGAAAATTGAGGACGCGTGGGAGAAAGAGGGAATCTCTTTTGATACGATTGAGAGCGGGTATCTTGGCTCGATTCGTCAGATTGAGCTGGTACGGGAACTTGGCCGGAAATTCCGGAAGAATGAGGGCTGTCTTCAGATCGTGGATCCCGCAATGGCGGACGGAGGGAAGCTGTACCCCGGGTTCACACAGGAATTCGTGACGGCAATGAAGAAGCTGTGCAGGGATGCGGACGTCATTGTCCCGAACCTGACGGAGGCATGTCTCCTGACGGGGAGGACCTATCGGGAGGATGCGGATCCGGATTTCTGGGAAGAGGTGCTGGAGGACCTCTCAGGGCTCGGCTGCAGGGATGTGATTGTGACCGGTTTCCGAAAGGCGGATGGAATCGGCGTGATGTCCCTTCATCAGGAGAACGGGGAGAAGACCGTAGATACTTACCTGAATGAGCGGCTTCCCGGCAGCTTTCACGGGACGGGAGATATTTTCGCAAGCGTCCTGTCCGGCGCATTGACGCTCGGATGGCCGTTGCAGGAGGCTGAGAAGCTTGCAGTGGATTTTACGCTGGAATGCATCCGAAGGACCATGAAGGATCCGCAGAGACGCTTCTACGGCGTAAATTTTGAGCAGGCTCTGCCAATGCTGTTCGAGAAACTGAATAAGGCGGAAAAAGAAAAGGGAAAAGCCTGACCCGGAAATGCCGGATCGTGGATGTTATTGAAGCGATGGCCGGCATAAAACCGGAGGGAATGACGAGAAGAAAGAGTGACACAATGGCGAAGAAGGAAAAAGAAGTAAAAACGAACGCAATGCGAATCCTGGACCGGCTGAAGATCAGCTATACGCATCAGTCCTATGAGGCGGGAGACTTTGTAGACGGAATTCAGACGGCGGACAAGCTGGGACTTCCGCATGAACTGGTGTACAAGACGCTGGTCACGGTCGGAAACGACAGGGAGCACTATGTGTTCGTCATTCCGATTGAGAAGGAACTGGACCTGAAGAAGTGTGCGAGATCCGTCGGTGCGAAGTCCGTGGAAATGATCCATGTGAAGGACCTTTTCCAATTGACGGGCTATATGCGGGGCGGCTGTACCTCCATCGGAATGAAGAAGCAGTTCGTGACGAGGGTGGATGCCTCCGCGAAGGATCTGGAGAAGATGTACGTCAGCGGCGGGAAGATCGGCTGTCAGATCTGTCTGGCTCCGCTGGATCTTCTGAAGGCGGACGGCGGAGAATTCGCGGACCTTTGCATGTAAAATCGCAGCTTAGCAGATTTTCGTCGCCATCCCGCAAAGGAGGCAGTGTTCCGCGGTATGGAAAGCCTTTTGTATGACAAAACAAAGTCATAATCGGTCAATATATTCTTCCAGATGCAGATCTTGGATTTCTTCAATGATCTGTACAACTCGTTTCTTTTCAAATTTTCGCAGAAGACTGCGAATCTGTGACTTTATTGTGGATTCTTCAATGACGCGGAGTTCACAGATTTCGCGTCGGGAATATCCTTTCAAAAGCAGTTTTAATGTTTCTACTTCAGAAGCGGTAAGAGAGGAAAGTCGGTTAATGCTGAGCAGCAGGCTGTATTCCGTTTTCTTCATACGCTTGAATTCTGAACGGATTTTTGTAGCAATCACTGGACGAATCGGCGAGTTTCCGTGATAGGCATCAATAATAGCAGAGTGGATTTCATTTACGGAGGCATTCTTCAGGATGTAGTCGCAGACACCAATCTGAAAGGCACTGAAGACATCTTTGTCCTCTTCGTAGACGGTAAGAATGATGATTTTTGTGTCAGGCGAGGAAGTCAGAATCAGCTTGCTGGCCATGATACCGGCATTTCTATAATCCATTTCAATATCCATTAATATGACATCAGGGTGTAGCTGAAGTGCAGCATCTACAGTGGACTGCATGGTATCTGTTGCGGCAATGACAGAAATATCTGTATAGACCTTCAGGTCATTTACATATTGCTGACGGATGGAAGGAAGATCTTCTGCGATCTGAACCTTAATCATGAGGAAACCTCTTTTCTGTAATGATGGACGAAATTGTGGACGCCAAAGCGGTAGTGACCGTTTCTTCTACAGAATAGAAGTGAGATCTGGGAGCAGAAGGTAGAAGGAGGTTCCCTTTCCGACTTCGCTTACAGCCTTAATGGACCCGGAATGCAACTGCATAATTTTATAGGAAGTCGAGAGACCGATTCCCCAGTTTTGACTAAACGGATGCGTTGTGAAAAAAGGGGTAAAAATCTGATTCAGATTCCTCTGAGAAATTCCTTTCCCGTTATCTTTGATTGTAATGATGATCTGCTGATCTGTTTTTTCACAGGAAACGGTCAATTCTCCAGGTCGTACATTGGACCGCATGGCTTCTGCGGCATTGGTGATGATATTGATCAATACCTGCAGAAAATAATCTTTGTCCACAAGAATACTGATACAGGCGTCTGCGTACGAACGATGGACGCTGTAATCCGATAATAACTGCTCTGTTTCTTTCAATGCCTGTTCAATCAAATCGATAGCATTCTCTGTATGAAATGATAACTGTGTGATTTTACTGGTTTGGTGAATCTGATCCATTCGTGCATAAATCCGGTCCAGATGCAGCATCAGTTCCTCCTTGCTGCCGGGGGTGTCCCGGCTGGCTTTTACCTCTGCTTTGAGAGAAAGAATCTCATTTTTTATGTAGTGACAGAACACACGGCTGATGTTCTCGGAATCTGCCAGCTGCCGCGAAATCTCCAGCTCGCAGGTAGACGCCATAAGATGCAGATGCATCAGACGGGCGAGGCAGATAAAAAGGACGATCAGGAATGCAGTCCACAGGTATGGAAGAAGCTGATAGAAGCGATCCTTGCCAAGAAGCGGAAGTGCCATCAGCGAATAGGTTCTGGTCAGTTTGGAAAAAGCAAGAACATTCCTGGGGAAAATAGAAAGCAGAAGAAGATAACTACTGCTGAGAGCCAGATGGCAAATGTCACTGGCAATCCAGGTGAAACGAATGCCACCGATGGAAGGATAGTGCAGGTGGTGGCATAGAAGCTGGATAAATGACATAAAAACGATCAGACAGTTGATCACACGCATAAATGCAGTCAGAAGATCAATCAGTCCGTGATATTGGACCGTGGTGCAGACCGAAGGATAAAGGGTGTAATACATGCGCTCCTGAACATAGGGAAGGAAGAAAAGAAAGATCACAATTTCCAGAAAAAGGACAGGGAAAAAGAGATTCTTCTTATGCGTCAGGCGGCCGACATACCAGACGGAAACTGCCGGAATGGAAACCGAACAAAAGTTAACAAGGCAGATCAAAGGAAGAGTTTTGATCGGAAGGAAGAAAAAGAAACGCCAGAGAAAATCCGGCAGCATGAAATAGGAATCAATGATGTTTACATAGTAAATCTGGCGCGAAAAAAAGAGAATTACCGTCAGAAAAGAAAATACGTATGCAGTCAGAACAAGGATAAAGTGCAGCTGTCCGGAGGAGTTTCCGGTTTTGTTCCCAAGAAACAGAATGAAAAGTGTGAGAAGAAACAGAACGATCAAAAATAGAAACATGGTAATTACTGCACTTTCCTGTATAAACCCGCCTATCCTGCTTATTTTAGCATGAATATTCATGATGTCAGGTTGAAAAATCTTCAACCTGACTGTGGCAGTTAAAACCTTTTATGATCGCGATATCAGAAATGCAGTTTCAAGGGGGAGAAAAAAGTGAAAGCAATTCGAACGATTCGAAAGAAAGAGAGTACGCAG
The DNA here is from genome assembly GCA_963655255.1 of bacterium. Classification (GTDB taxonomy): domain Bacteria; phylum Bacillota; class Clostridia; order Lachnospirales; family Lachnospiraceae; genus CAG-791. Next base: position 19,162 of record CAVKEB010000024.1, on the reverse strand, counting down.
AGAGCGTATCTGAAGCGCTACTGGCAGCTCTATCTGATGCTGGCCTTACCGTTGCTGTACCTGCTCATTTTCAAGTATGTTCCCATGGTATATGTGCTGATTGCATTTAAAAAATACAGCATTGTACAGAGTCTGTGGGAAATGCCATGGGCGGACAAAGCAGGATTTCAATATTTCATTCAGGCATTTTCAGATGGGGATTTCCAGCGTGCTCTGCGCAATACGGTGGTGCTGAATGTGCTTGATCTTCTGGTCGGATTTCCGATTCCGATTATATTCGCACTGATCCTGAATGAGATTCCGTTTAAGAGAGTCAAAAAAACCGTACAGACCATTGTATATATGCCCCACTTTCTTTCATGGGTTATCATTTACGGCCTGGCACTTCAGCTGTTTGCGCCGTCTACGGGCCTGATCAATATGGCCATTCAGAGAATGGGAGGTGCGTCAGTTCCATTTCTGAATGATTCCGCTCATTGGGTGGGGACCTACGTTGGACTTGGTGTCTGGCAGAGCTTTGGCTGGAATTCCATTGTGTATTTGGCTGCAATTGCAGGAATCACTCCGGATTTGTATGAAGCAGCATCTGTGGACGGTGCAAACAGGTGGCAGAAAATCTGGCATATTACTTTGCCAGGAATCAAATCAACCATCGTGATTCTGCTGATTATGTCCATTGGAAATATCATGGGAAGTTATTTTGATCGTCCTTTCGCACTGCAGAACAATCTGGTTAAGGATTGGTCCAACGTGCTTTCTATCTTTGTCTACGAACGAGGCATTCGCGGTCTGCAGTTCTCGCTGACAACGGCAGTTGGTCTGTTTCAGTCTGTAGTTGGAGTATTCTTCCTCCTCGGTGCAAATGCGATCTCCAGGAAACTTGGAGAGAGAGGACTTTGGTAAAGCGGGAGGGACAATCGAAATGAAAATAGAAAAACAGCAAGGACTGATTAAATCCAGAAAACAAAAGGCACAGGATGTAGTGATTACGGCAGTGGCAATTTTGATTTCAATTACGTGTCTGCTGCCGATGGTGAATTTACTGGCACGATCTCTCAGTTCTTCACAGGCCCTGGTTCGCCATGAGGTGTATCTGTGGCCGGTCGGAATCAATCTGGAGGCCTACGGATATGTGCTGGGAGATTCTTCCTATATCCGGGCTTTTGGGTGGACGGTGCTTCTGACGGTAGTGTTTACGCTTCTTGCCTTGGTCATGACAACGCTTTGTGCGTATCCGCTGATCTTTAAAGGCCTGAAAGGGAGGGGGACGATCAACGTTCTCATTACCATAACGATGTTCTTTAATGCAGGAACGATTCCGAACTATCTTCTGTTTCAGAAGATCGGACTGCTGAATCATCCGCTGGTATTGCTCCTTCCGACATGTCTGAGTGTTTTCAACATGATCATCATGCGGAATTTTCTGTACGGAATTCCGGAGAGCTTATGTGAGTCGGCACAAATTGACGGAGCCAGCTATGCGACCATTTTGTGGAAAATCTATCTTCCGGTATCCAAACCGGTTCTGGCGACGCTCGCACTGTTTTACGCGGTAGAGCGTTGGAATGGATATTCGGATGCGCTGATGTACATGAACAATGATAAGTACTATCCGCTGCAGCTGCTCCTCTACAACATTTTGAACAATATTAACCGTGTGGAGATTGCCACGCAGCAGGGATTCTCGGCACCTGGACTTTCGGATTCATTGAAGGCAGCGATCGTAATGTTTTCAACCATTCCGATTCTTCTGATTTATCCGTGGCTTCAGAAATACTTTATTCACGGCGTGATGGTGGGAGCGGTGAAGGAATAATTCTGCGGAAGCAAATGCCGAAAGGCATTTCTTAATAACAATCCTACATTTAAGGAGGGGACAATGAAAAAGAAACTGATGGCATTATTATTGGCAGTAACAGTGAGCGTTCCGCTGATGGCTTGCGGAGACAGCCAGGCCGGACAGACGTCGGAGGGCGTTTCAAGTGCCGCCGATGAAAACGGGGAAGCCGCTGCAGAAACGTCGGAGGGCACCTCAGAGCTGACAGACGGGAAGTTTGCAGAGACGCAGCACATTACGGTTGAAGTCTGGGACGATGGATCTCAGGGCAGCGAGACATCTCATGAGACCAACAAATTTAATAAGTACATTAAGGATCAGATGCTGGAGCAGCATAATGTTGACGTTGAGTTTGTAGCTGTTCCGAGATCCAACGAGACAGAGCAGATCAATAACCTTCTGGCAGCAGGATCCGCACCGGATATTTGCTATACCTATGATTATGCAACCATTCAGACCTATGCGGATATGGGCGGAGTTGCGGATCTCAGCGAAGCCGTTGAGAAGTATAAAGATGATCTTCCCAATATGTGGAACTGGCTGGGAGAAACCAATGTATATTGGGATCAGGATCCAATCACAGGCTCTCTGTGGGCGCTGGAAGGCAAAATGGCGGTCAATAATCGTGAACTTTCCTTTATTCGTGAAGACTGGCTGAAGAAGCTTGATCTTGAGGTGCCGACAACGACGGAAGAATTCTATCAGACGCTGGTTGCCTTCCGTGATAATGCGGATGTCCTTCTTGGCAAGGATGCAGATAAGATGATACCGTTTTCGGTCAGCTATGACGTTGGTTGGAGAGCGGCAATGCTGATTGGCAGCTGCCTGGATCCCGATGTTACGGACAAGGAATATTATGTAAAGGGCTTTGACGATCGTCTTCTTACACAGGATGGAACAAAGGAAGCCATCAAGATTCTGAACAAGTGGTACAACGAGAATCTGATGTGGGATGATTTTGCTCTGTATACGAGTGGAGATACCACGGAGGACGATATGATCAAGGCAGGATATGTAGGTGCATTTACGCACAGTTGGGATATGCCTTATCGTAACGGCGCAGACAGTTATCAGGCAAATCTGAAGAAAAATGTCGGAGAAGATGCGGCATACATTCCGGTAGACTGCTTCGAAGACAAGAACGGGAACTATACCAAGTGGTCGATCAGCCAGACGGATCGTCATATCTTCTTCCCGGCAACCAATGACAATCTTCTTGCAAGCCTTCTGTATATTGATTTTATCAGCGATCCTGCAACCATTGAGTATCTGCAGATTGGTGATGAGGGCGTAAATTACAAAGTAAATGAAGAAGGCGCTGTCGAGACACTGGCAGCTTCCGGCGATGATAAGCAGATTTCCGGGCAGAATTTCTATCTGACGATCACGGTAAACGGACTGAAGCTTCAGGATGCGGATGCTACGGTTAAGGCGATTGCCTATAACTATCCGGAGGTTGATCCATCTTATGTAGAGCAGGCTTATAAACTGGCGGATACAGATAAGAGAGTCAATAAAAATGTCAAGTGCGGATCCATTTCTGCGGAGAACGGAATGGGAACCACTCTTGCCAGCAAGCGCGATGTCCTCCTGGATACGGCAATGTCCTGCCCGGTGGATCAGTTTGAAAGCACTTGGGAGAACGGAATGGATGATTATCTCTCTGCGGGCGGCCAGGCAATTCAGGATGAGAGGGAGCAGGCCTGGAATCATCTGTATGGCGATGCTGAGATGCTTCCGGAATAATCAGAAAATCCTGATGAAGAATCCGTGAAAAATTAAGAAATAAGAAGTTTGGAAGTGACATCGATATGTCACTTCCAAACAGCAGCATCCGTGCTGCCGCATTCGGCAAAACCGCCTTCACGGATTTTTCCTCAGGGAGCTATAAAATGGCAGGGCAGTTAAGAGAACACAGACGGCCGATGTGTTTTCCTGATTGCCTGTCATTTGTGTATCAGGACTGGCAGGAACTGCAGGCTGCCGGACGGAACTGGGAGAAGGAGAACGATATGAATAAGTATAAGGAAGGCTGGGAGCTTCCGAATCCGTTTTTAAATGCCGAAGGAAAACTTGTAGAGAACCCGAAAGACTGGGAGGAACAGCGGGAATATCTGAGATCTTTGTTGATTCGCTATCAATACGGGACAGTACCACCGGCGGCACCGTTTTACCGGGAAGAACTGATTTGTAAGAAAGATCTTCTGGAGGGAGCAGGTATCGAGGAAAATATCCGATTGTATTTTGGTCCAAAGGGCGAGATTACGTTCCGAATCATCGTTCTTCGTCCGGATGACAGTGAAAAGCATAAGACCGCAATTGTTCCTGCCTATGTGAATGCAAAAGCGGCGGAGGAGTCTGTTCGGGCAGGCTATTGCGTTGTGGTATTTGATCCGACGGAACCTGCTCCGGATGATTTTGATTATAAGAGGGGAAGCTGCTACCGGACTTACCCGGAATATACCTGGAAGGTTATTGCGATGTGGGCGTGGCTGCAGAGCAGGACGCTGGATTATCTTCTGATGCGGCCGTATGTGGATTCCTCCTGTGTGGTCAGTGCAGGACATTCCAGATATGGAAAGACGGCTCTTTGCTGTGCCGTTATGGATGAGCGTTTTACCATCTGTGCAGCAGCCGGGTCCGGGTGCGGCGGAATGGCCAGCAGTCGATATTCCGGCAATCGGCTGGGCAATGGTCTTGGGTTTGTAGAGACAAACGGCTGGCTTATGCGAAAGGATGGCGCGGCCTGGTGGTTTGTTGATGATTTCGGAAAGTATGGAAATAAAGAGACCGCATGTGCGCATTGGGAGGAGAACAGGCTTGGTTTTGATGCTCATTTTATCGGAGCTGTGATTGCCCCGAGACCGCTCATCGTGCTGGAGGGATTGGACGATCAGTGGTGTAATCCGTTTGGAACGCAGATTTCCTGGTATGCCGTTGCAGAAGTATATCGTTTTCTTGGAGCAGAGGAGAACTGTGCTATTCATTATCGGGAAGGTGGACATATGTTCTGCAGTGAAGACTGGAGGGTTCTGAGAGATTTTGTCGGAAACCGGGTAGAGCAGAAAGAAAAAGAAACAATCTACAAGACGGCTGCTTTGGGGTATGATGTGTCCTATGGATTTGGCTGGAGGTGCCCGGGGCGGGAGGATCCGACCCTGGAAGACTTTTTCCATGGCTCTGTTGTCGGGAAACAGGAGCGCGTCTGGAGCTTTATATAGATTCTGAAGACGTAGTCATTACAGTTAACGGAAAGCGTGTGACGGGCGGAAGGGAAGCGATGGATCACAGGATCAACAGAAGCGGCATGAACAGTATATTTATCATCATTCTCCTGTGCTGCATCGTAAATCTGACAGCATGCCGGAAAACGGAGCAGAGGGATTCTCTGAGCATGGTAGAGACGGTGGCACCGGAGGACGAGCATATCATCCTGGATTTTTATATATGGAACGATGAGCAGCCTTACATGACGAAGGCGGTAGAAGCATACAATAACATGCAGAATGAAACGGAGATACGACTGCATGTTATAACCAGCAGCAAGTACGAAGATGCTGTAGATCAGGTGCTGAATCATGGGGGCGCTGTTGATCTGATCGACCTTCGCAACAATGCAATCATTACGGATTATGCGAAAAAGGGGATCATCCTGGACCTGACGGAATATCTTCGAAGCAGCAGTCTGGATATCAGCAAATACGGGTCTCTGTGGGATTACAGTAAAATTGATGACCGAATATATGTCCTGCCGACGAGAAGAACGTCGTGGGTGCTGTATTATAATGCGGATATGTTTCAGGAGGCAGGGATTTCAGAACCCGGGCAGCTTACCTGGGATGAGTATGCGGATCTGGCACTTCAGCTTAAGGAACGGATGCAAATCCCCTATGGCGGTTACTGGGTAAAATGGAATCTGCCATTGATTGCGACGCAGAATTCCTGGTATTGCAATTCAGACGATCTGCAAGAGTTTCGTCAGGCCATGAAGTTTATGAATCGTATTTATAATGAGGATCGGTCTCATCTTCCTCCGCATGCGCAGGAAAATAAGAATTCGGAGTATATCCGGCTCTTTGAAAACGGCGCGTTTGCGATGATGCCGAACGGAGAATGGGCGGTAAGTGCTTTGCTGGAAGATGAGAAGAAGGGAACATGCAGGATCAACTGGAAGGTTACATCGCTTCCGGTTCTTGCGGGGATGGAGGAGAATACGACGATTGGGGGATTCCAGTATGTGGGAATTTCCGGCACCTGCCGCTATCCGGAGCAGGCCTTTTCTTTTCTGGAATTTCTGTGTGGGAAAGAGGGCGCGGAAATACTTGCAGGGAGTGGAATGGTACCGGCTTACCTGACAAAGGAGGTTCAGAACACCTATTTGAGAGAAATCGGAAAAGAAGGAACGGAGCAGTTCTTTTCAAACAAAATTATTATGACACAGCCGATGGCAATTCCGTTTTATACAGAAATTTCCAATCTGCAAAATGAAATGATCATGGAATATCTGGATGGTCAAAAATCATTGGATGATGCTTTGATAGAATTTGAAGCAGGAAGGAGGCATATCGTAGGAGATATTGGATACTGAGTAAAAATCAGAAATGCTCATGTTATTCGTGCAGGGAAGTTCTAAGGCTTGTGCAAGTAATAAACTGCAAGCAGCTTCTGAACAGACACCACCTCGAATTTATCCATGGAAAGTCCTATAATAAGGAGAGCAGGCAGACTGCATTCAATCATTATGGAGGGTAAAAACATGGCACTTAGAAAAGTAGTAATCGCCGGTGCTTGCAGAACGGCCATCGGCAAATTTGGTGGGACCCTGAAGGATGTTCCGGCAGCGGATCTTGGCACGATCGTAATCAAGGAAGCGCTTCGCCGTTCCGGTGTGAAGCCGGAGCAGGTGGATGAGGTTTACATGGGCAACGTCATCCAGGCAGGAAACGGCCAGAACCCGGCGAGACAGGCGGCTGTCAATGCAGGCATTCCGGTAGAGGTCCCTGCTACGACCATCAACGTACTGTGCGGTTCCGGCCTTCACTGCGTGAACCTGGCTGCGAAGCTGATCGCGATGGGCGATAAGGACATCATTGTTGCCGGCGGCATGGAGAACATGGATGCGGCTCCTTACCTTCTGACCAAGGCAAGATTCGGCTACAGAATGAATTCCGGCGAGATTGTGGACTCGATGATCCGCGATGCGCTGACGGATGCTTTCGGTGGTTATCACATGGGAATCACGGCGGAGAATGTTGCAGAGAAGTGGGGCCTGACCCGCGAGCAGCTGGATGAGTTCTCCGTTAATTCACAGAACAAGGCGGAGAAGGCCATTGAGTCCGGCAGATTCAAAGACGAGATCGTTCCGGTCGAGATCAAGACGAAGAAGGGAACCATCGTCTTCGATACCGATGAGGGAAACCGCCCCGGAACAACGATGGAGGCCCTTGCGAAGCTGAAGCCCGCATTCAAGAAGGACGGCATTGTCACTGCCGGAAACTCCTCCGGAATCAATGATGGCGCTGCTGCCATGATCGTCATGAGCGAGGAGAAGGCGAAGGAACTCGGCGTCACTCCGATGGCAACCTGGATCGGTGGCGAGCTGGCAGGCGTAGATCCCTCGATCATGGGCGTAGGACCGATTTATGCAACGCGCAAGGTAATGGAGAAGACCGGCTATAAGGTCGAAGATTTTGACCTTTACGAGGCAAATGAGGCTTTTGCAGCACAGTCTCTGGCGGTTGCGCATGACCTCGGCTTTGATCCGGAGAAACTCAATGTCAACGGCGGCGGTATTGCTCTCGGACATCCGGTAGGATGCTCCGGCGCGAGAATTCTCGTCACCCTTCTGTACGAGATGCAGAAGAGAGACGCGCACAAGGGACTGGCTACTCTGTGCGTAGGCGGCGGCATGGGCTGCGCAGCGATTGTGGAAAGATAATTGTTCCAGGATTGTCTTGGGGCAGAGGCGGGGAGGAAACTCCCCGCTTTTTGTGTGGGAAAATACATATGTTCCAAATGCTGCGGCTGGGAGCACAGCATGGCAGTGGTGGTGCTGGTGCGCCGAACGCTGTATTTGGCAAAAACGTCTTTACGGATTTTACCTTGGTGAGGTATAAGGTGCGTTTCTCTTGAACGGAGAACAAAAAAACCTGTACAGATCTCTGTACAGGTTTCTCTCTGTATGTGACAAGATTCGAACTCGCGACCTTCTGGTCCGTAGCCAGACGCTCTATCCAGCTGAGCTACACATACATTTGATGTCATGACATCTCTGCCGCAACAACAAAATACAATATACCGGAACAACGAGGTTTTGTCAAGAGAAAATAAAAAATGGAGATGAAAACACCACGGTCCGGAAATGAAAACGCTGCAGATGTGCGAAGCACAGGTTTTCTGACTTCGCAGGAAGTATTCACAAGAAGCGGATCCTGAACACGAAATAAGAATGAGAACATAAAAAGAGGACCCCGCATTGCGGGATCCTCCGGAAACCAACAGGTATGGCAGGTGAGAAGGTCATGCTGTAAAAACCGCTGTGTGATCAGCCCATGGTGACCTGCACATCGTATTCCGCCTTCTCGTTGCTGAACGGAATGATGTTGCCCTCGACCGGCTTGCCGTCAACGAGCATCTGCTTCACGCCCTTCTCCACATGATCCGGATTGGAGACGTGGATGTGATAGGTGACACCGCGGAATTTGCGGGTCAGGTCGTAATCGCCGAAGTCCTTCGGAACGCAGGGATTGATGGAAAGGCCCTTGTGCGTCGGCATTACGCCCAGAATATACTGGGAGATGTTCGCGAAGGTCCATGCTGCTGTTCCGGTCAGCCAGCTGTTCTTGCCCTCGCCGAAGTACTTCGCTTCCTTGCCTGCTACCATCTGGCAGTAAACGTAAGGTTCGGTGCGGTGAATCTCGGAGATGTCCTCCGTGTAGGCGGGGCAGGTCTTGCGGTAGATCTCAAAAGCGCGGTCGCCGTGTCCGCAGACGGTCTCTGCGATGGAAACCCACGGGTTGTTGTGGCAGAAAATACCGCCGTTTTCCTTGTATCCCGGCGGGTAGGAGCTGATCTCACCGAGTTCGACGTGATAGCGCTTGTAGGCCGGATACAGGATGCAGATACCGTACTTGGTATCCAGGAGCTTCTCCACGGATTCCAGAGCCTTGTCCGCAAGCCCTTCCTTGACGCCGCATCCTGCCAGTACGCAGAAGCCCTGCGGCTCAATGAAGATCTTGCCGTCCTCGCACTCGTTGGAGCCGACCTTGTTGCCGTTTGCATCGTAGGCGCGAACGAACCATTCGCCGTCCCAGCCTGCGGTGGTAACCGCCTTGTAGACGCGGTCTACGGCAGCGCGAGCGCGGGCGGCCTCCTCCTTGTCACCCCGAAGCTCCGCAATCTGGGCGTATTCCTCACCGTATTTGACGAACATGCCGCCGATGAAGACGGACTCGGCAACCGGTCCTTCCGAAGGTCCGAAGGTCTGGAAGGATTCACCGGGATGCTCGGAGAAGCAGTTCAGGTTCAGGCAGTCGTTCCAGTCGGCGCGGCCGATCAGAGGAAGATCGTGCGGGCCGAGGTGATTGATGGTGAAGTCGAGAGACCGCTTCAGGTGCTCCATCAGTGTGGTGGCAACGGACATATCGTTGTCATAAGGAACGATTTCGTCCAGAATGGTGTAATCGCCGGTCTCGCGGGTATAAGCGCTGACAGCGGCAATCAGCCACAGCGGATCATCATTGAAGCCGGAGCCGATGCCTGCGTTGCCCTTCTTGGTGAGCGGCTGGTACTGATGATAAGCGGAGCCGTTCTGGAACTGTGTGGAGGCAATATCGATGATTCTCTCTCTTGCGCGTTCCGGAATCAGATGAACGAAACCGAACAGATCCTGACAGGAATCACGGAAACCCATGCCGCGGCCGATGCCGGATTCATAATAGGAAGCGGAGCGGCTCATGTTGAAGGTGATCATGCACTGGTACTGATTCCAGATATTGACCATGCGGTTGACTTTGTCGTTTGCCGTGTGAACGGTATAATGGGTCAGCAGATCCTTCCAGTATTCCTTCAGCTCAAGGAAGGCGCGGTCAACGTCTGCATCGGTCTGGTAGCGGTCCAGAAGAGCCCATGCGCGGGTCTTGTTGATGATCTCGTCCCGTGCGGTGGTGCCTTCCGCCCACTTCTCGTTCTCCGGATTCTCGATGTATGCGAGAACGAAAACGAAGGATCTGGTTTCGCCGGGAGCCAGCGTCAGATTCAGCTGGTGAGAGGCGATGGGAGACCATCCGCTTGCAACGGAATTATGGCACTTGCCTTCGAGAACCGCCTGCGGCTTGTCGGGGCCGTTATAGAAGCCCATGAACTCGCTGCGGATGGTGTCGAAGCCGTCCACCCTGGCGTTGACGGAATATACGGCGTAGTGATTCCTGCGCTCGCGATACTCGGTCTTGTGGAAAATGGTGGAGTCCACGATCTCTACCTCGCCGGTGGAGAGGTTGCGCTGGAAGTTCTCACAGTCATCGGAAGCGTTCCAGAGGCACCATTCCACATAGGAGAAGAGCTGAATGTTCTTCGTCTCTTCTGTGGTGTTGGTGAGCTTGATCTGCTCGATCTCGCAGGTGTCGTTCAGGGGAACGAAGCACAGAAGATCCGTCGCAATTCCATTTTTGGAAGCGGTGAAGCGGGAATATCCGAGGCCGTGGCGGCACTCGTAGGAATCCAGCTCAGTCTTGGTCGGCTGCCAGGCAGGATTCCAGATTTCCTCTCCGTCTTTAATATAGAAGTATTTGCCGTTGCTGTCGTAGGGAACATTGTTGTAGCGATAGCGGGTCAGGCGTAACAGCTTTGCATCCTTATAGAAAGAATAACCGCCGTCTGTGTTGGAAATCAGACTGAAGAAATCCTTGTTTCCCAGATAGTTGATCCAGGGAAGCGGTGTTTTCGGCGTTGTGATGACATATTCCATGGCATCATCATCGAAGTGACCGAATTTCATAATACCTCCTTTTGTGTAACCCCAGTGATTGAATCAGAAAACGTTTAAGTAACAAAACACAATTTTCTGGCTCCATTATACGCAGCGGGCCGGTAAAAATGCAAGACGCATCCAAAAAACACGATATAAATTCTGCACTTTTACTATTTTATGACAAGCTGTTTCTTGAAAAACAGAACAAAGTGTACTATCCTTATAACGAAAACGATTAAGCCAATGGGAAAAGATGCTGCGTTTTCAGTGAGGGAGCAATGGGAAAAGGAGAAGGGGGTAAGGAATGGTATCGTTGAAGGATATTTCGGCGGCCTGCGGCGTGTCGATTGCAACCGTCAGCAAGGCGCTCAATAATCACAATGATGTCAGTGATGAAACGAAGGAACGAATCCGCAAGACCGCAATGGATCTGGGCTATATGCCCAATTCCGCAGCCAAAGCACTGAAGACAAACCGGACCTATAATCTCGGGATCCTTTTTGTGGATGAGGCGCAGAGCGGCCTGATGCATGACTACTATGCGGCTCTTCTGGACAGCTTCAAGCGGCATGCGGAGGCGATGGGATATGATCTGACCTTCATCAACTGCAACACGACGAGAAGCAACCGGATGTCCTATCTTGCGCACGCGAGATACCGCGGGTTTGACGGCGTGTGCATCGCCTGCGTGGATTTCTACGATCCGGATGTGGTGGAGCTGGTGCGCAGCAGCATTCCGATCGTGACGATTGACCATGTCTTTGACAACCGCATGGTGATTCAGTCGGACAACGTGGCGGGAATCCGTGATCTGGTCCGTTACATTTATCAGAGAGGCCACCGGAAAATCGCATATATCCACGGCCTGGATTCTGCGGTTACGCAGGCCCGGCTGGCGAGCTTCTACAAGACGGCTTACGATCTGGGACTTACGATTCCGGATGAGTATATACAGGAGGCTCCGTACCGCAATACGGATGTGGCCTACGAGAAGACAAGAGAGCTGCTGCACCTAAAGGACGCACCGACCTGCATCCTGTATCCGGATGATTTTGCGGCATTCGGCGGAATGAACGCCATCCGCGCGGAGGGTCTTTCGATTCCGGGAGATATCTCCATTGCGGGCTATGACGGGATCCGGCTCGGAAGGCATCTGGAACCGAAGCTTACGACCATCCGGCAGGACACGGAGGCCATCGGTGCGCAGGCGGCGGAGAAACTGATCGCGCTGATTGAACGGCCCAAGACAACACTCGTGGAAAGAGTCATGATTGAGGGCACCCTGTTCGAAGGAGAGACGGTCGGAGAGATCCGGGGACAGTAGTGCGGGCATATCTGTTCCGGATATTTTGAATCTTCTTACGGGATATCCTCAATGTGACCGGGTACAGGCAGATAAATTTAAAAAAAGTGCTTGACTGCTTATAGGGGGTACTATATAATAGCACTTGCGTCACGGGGAATGGAAAGCCTGAGGACGCGGCACACAACTGAAGCAGTTAAGCTATTTGCGGGTGTAGTTCAGTGGTAGAACACCAGCCTTCCAAGCTGGATATGTGGGTTCGATTCCCATCACCCGCTTTTATGTGTCCGTAGCTCAGCTGGATAGAGCATCGGCCTTCTAAGCCGAGGGTCTGGGGTTCGAATCCCCACGGGCACATTGATTACAGAAACGTAATCATCACCAGTATGGTGGGTATGGCGTAGTTGGCTAACGCGCCAGATTGTGGTTCTGGAGACCGAGGGTTCGAGTCCCTCTACCCACCCTCTTATCGGCAGCAGCGCATTTTGGCGTGTATCATTCATCCCGAAGGGCGGGATACTCATTGGGCTATCGCCAAGGGGTAAGGCACAGCACTTTGACTGCTGCATTCGCCAGTTCGAATCTGGCTAGCCCAGTTCGGGCGATTAGCTCAGGTGGTAGAGCACTTGACTTTTAATCAAGTTGTCGCGGGTTCGAGTCCCGCATCGCTCAGTGCAGAGATCAAACGCTGTGAGTCAACGTGAGTTGATTCGACAGCGTTTTGTTTTATTCATGCGGCAGAAAAGAGGATGTTCCTGCCGGTATGAGCATAGCGTTACGGTACGGCAGATGCCGGACAGCCGGAGATTGAGTCACTGCGGGCGGTCATGATGAAATTGGCAGACATGCAGGATTTAGGTTCCTGTGCCGCAAGGCGTGTGGGTTCAAGTCCCACTGACCGCAGAATTGAGAAAACCTTGTATGATCAGCGGAATGAATTGCAACCGCTGAGAATACAAGGTTTTTTATACAGCATGGAATTTTATGGCAGTAACGAAACGCTGGATTTTTCTTTTGCACCACATTTGTGATGCGAATCAAATACAAAAGCAATCCGCCGAAACCGCATGCAGCTATTTCAGATAACGGATTTCCGCGGTCAGCCCATCTTCATACCTCGCTGAGGCAAAATCCGCGAAGGCGGTTTTGCCGAATGCGGCAGCCGATGCGTCAGCACTGATGCTGCCGTTTGAAAGCGACGTATCAATGTCGCTTTCAGACTTGTCATCGATGGTCAGAACAATATAGGAGGGCTGATAGCCGGGCTGGCGCGGATAGGCGAGACTTCCCGGGTTGAGGACCAGGAGGCCGTCCTCTTCCTTTTCGATGACCGGACAGTGCGTGTGACCGAAGACGGCAATCTGACAATGGCGGCGTCTGGCTTCCTCCTGAAGCATCCGTGTGGAGCGGCTCACCTGATACAGATGGCCATGCGTGAGAAAGACCCGGCGGTGTCTGATTGGAAAGACCAGGGATCTGGGGGCCAGCGAGGAGTAATCATTGTTGCCGGAAACATATAGAAGCGGCATGCCGGCAATTTGTTCAAAATAATCTTCTGATCCTTCTGCGTCACCGGCGTGGATGATCATGTCAACCGGAGCTTCCTGCTCCATCACGCGAAGAAAACGGTCATCGCGGCGGTGCGTATCACTGATAATCAATATTTTCATAGAATTTATAACTTTACGGATGGCAGTTTCAGGCTGCCGGAGATGGCGGTTTCTGTCTGCCGGGAATGTCCGACGCAGCGATGCAGGAATGTATCTGCTGTGCGCGGATGGTATTCACAGAAAAGCGTTGAGATTTTCAGGCACCAAAATGGCTGCGAAGACGCGCCATCATCGCGCGGAACGCCTTTCCGCGGTGCGAAACCGCGTTTTTCTCTTCATCGGTCAGCTCGGCGCTGGTCTTGCCGTACTCCGGAAGATAGAAGAACGGGTCATAGCCGAAGCCGTGTTCACCGCGAATGTCCGTGGCAATTTCTCCTTCCATGGTTCCGGTCACGACGATTTCCGAAGTGACAGGCTTTCCGGTGTCAAGGCCGGACGGAAGGACGGCGGCGCAGGCACAGACAAAGCGGGCGCTGCGCTGCGGGCCGGTTTTGCCTTTCAGTTCATCCAGAATGTGATTCATCTTCTCCGGGTAGGAGGTGTCACGTCCGAGATAGCGGGCGGAGTAGATGCCGGGAGCGCCGCCGAGGGCGTCCACAACGAGCCCGGAGTCATCGGAGAGCACGGCAACAGGAGTGGAAAGGTCCGCAAGATAGCGGGAGGGATCTGCACAGAGAAGCTCCGCAACAGCCCGCGCTTTGATGAGGGCATTTTCCTCAAAAGTGGCGCCGTTCTCCTCCGGATCCGAGGAAATACCGAGCTCCTTCATGCTGTAAACAAGGACATCGGGATCCCCGAGAATCTCGCGGATTTCGCGGACCTTGTCCTGATTGCCGGTGGCAAAAATAACTTGTATTTTCAAATTTATACCTCACTGAGGCAAAATCCGCGAATGCGGTTTTGCCGAATGTGGCAGCCGGTGCGTCAGCACCGATGCTGCTGTTTGAAAGTGACATATCAATGTCACTTTCAAACTTATCACCTCATGAAATACTCGCGCGGGGAGTGCCCGCCTTCGGTTTGGGACCGGGGAACATGTAAAAATAAGTCTTGATCATTCCGTTGTAGATCTTCCGGTTCTTCTGCGCTTTCAGACCGAGGGCCTTCTCTGCGCCGGAGTAGGAAGTGATGACGTAAAGTGACCAGGAAGAAAGCGCCTGATACCGCTCGCCGAGCGTCCTGTACAGCAGCAGAAGGTCCTGATCCTGCCCCTTCTCCAACCGTTCGCCGTACGGCGGGTTTGTGATGATAAAGCCGTAGGAGCGGGGGTGGGAGAGCTCGGAGACCGGGCGCACCTGGAAATGGATGAGCCCGTCCACTCCGGCCAGTTTGGCATTCTCACGGGCGGCGTAAATGGCGTCGCGGTCGATGTCGTATCCCTGCAGGTCGCAGGGAACGGAGAGATCGATTTCCCCGCGCAGCTCCTCGCGGATTTCGGTCCACAGGGAAGCCGGGATCAGGTTTTCCCAGGTCTCGGCGGTGAAACTCCGGGAGAGGCCGGGAGCAATGTGCGCGCTGATCATGGCGGCTTCGATCAGGAAGGTGCCGGATCCGCAGAAAGGATCCACCAGCATTCTCCCGGGACGCCAGGGCGTGAGGGCAATGAGCCCGGCGGCGAGGTTTTCCGCAATCGGCGCCTGCACCTTATATTTGCGGTAGCCGCGCTTGTGCAGGGACTCGCCGGTCGTGTCAATGGCAACGGTGACCTCGTCTTTTTTCAGGAAGACGCGGACCGGATAGGAGGCGCCGGTTTCCGGGAACACGGTGAGCCCGTAATGCCCGGACATGCGGGAAACCATGGCTTTTTTCATGACGGACTGAATGTCGGAGGGAGAAAAAAGCTTCGATTTCACGCTGGAGGCCTTGGTGACCCAGAATTTTGCATCCTTCGGGAGAAATTCCTCCCAGGGAAGTGCGCGGGTGCCTTGAAACAGCTCTTCAAAGGTCTCTGCGTGGAAGGTACCGACCTTCAGGAGAACGCGCTCCGCCACGCGGAGGGAGAGATTGGCGCGGACAATGGCCTCCGTATCGCCCTCAAAGGTTACACGGCCGTCATCTACCTCCGTGATCTCATAGCCGAGGTCGTAAATTTCATTTTTCACTACGCTCTCCAGACCGAAATGGCAGGGAGCAATCAATTCATAAGTCTGCATCGTGTTTTCCCGGAAAGTAATTGGTAACTGTCCAGCCCTCTGACCGGCAGCATCTGAGATTTCGCAGGGAAATTCGAGATGCGCTGAATCGCTGCCGGTCCTTGATCCGCCGGAGATATCTTCCCTATTATAAAAAGCCTTCGGATAAAAGACAAATTAAAAAAGGAGACCCTCCATAACGGAAAGTCTCCTCTGATTTTCAGGATCCTGCGGATGCCAGCTTCGCCGGACGATCAGACGTTGCCCTGAGCGAGCATTGCATCGGCAACCTTCTCGAAGCCTGCGATGTTCGCGCCTGCAACGAAGTCACCCTCGTGGCCATACTTCTTGGCGGCGGTGGAAACCTTGCTGTAGATGCCGGCCATGATGTCCTTCAGCTTTGCATCAACTTCATCGAAGGTCCAGGACAGACGCTCGGAGTTCTGGCTCATTTCCAGTGCGGAAACAGCTACGCCGCCGGCGTTTGCAGCCTTTGCGGGCATGTACAGGAAGCCGTTCTCAACACGCGCCTTCTCGTAAGCATCGATGGCATCTGCATCAGAAGGCATGTTCGCACCCTCACATACGCACCAGCAGCCGTTGGCCAGCAGAGTCTTGGCATCCTCGCCGTTGATCTCGTTCTGGGTTGCGCAGGGAAGAGCGATGTCGCACTTTACGCCCCACGGCTTCTGACCCTCGAAGTACTGAGCGGTCGGAACCTTCTCAACGTACTCCTTGATTCTTCCGCGGTGACCCTGCTTGATATCGAAGACAACATCAAGCTTGATTCCGTCGGGATCATAAACATATCCGTTGGAGTCGGAGCAGGTAACCGGCTTTGCACCGAGCTGCTGTGCTTTCTGGATTGCGTACTGAGCAACGTTTCCGGAACCGGAAACAACAACCGTCTTACCTTCCAGAGACTTTCCTGCGCCCTTTAATACCTCATCGGTGATATATACCAGACCATAGCCGGTTGCTTCCGGTCTTGTAAGAGATCCACCGTAGCTCAGGCCCTTGCCGGTCAGAACACCCTCATACAGGTTGGTGATTCTCTTGTACTGGCCGTACAGATAGCCGATCTCACGTCCGCCGACGCCGATATCGCCTGCGGGAACATCCTCGTCGGCACCGATGTACTTGAAGAGCTCAGTCATGAAGCTCTGGCAGAAACGCATTACCTCTGCGTCCGACTTGCCCTTGGGATCAAAATCGGAACCGCCCTTGCCGCCGCCGATCGGAAGACCGGTCAGGGAGTTCTTGAAGATCTGCTCGAAGCCGAGGAACTTCAGAATGGACTGGTTTACAGAAGGATGGAACCGGAGACCTCCCTTGTACGGTCCGATTGCAGAGCTGAACTGTACACGGTAGCCGAGATTCACCTGCTGCCTGCCCTGATCATCGACCCACGGTACGCGGAAAGTGATGATGCGCTCGGGCTCAACAAGACGCTCCAGAAGAGAGTTCTTGCGATAAAGATCCTCATTGGCCTCTACGATCGGGGTGATGGTCTCGAGGATTCTCTTTGCTGCCTCAAGAAATTCGGGCTCGTATGCGTGCTTCTCTTCAAGCTTCGCATACACTTCTTCAACATATGACATAGTTCCTTCCTCCTATTTCATCCGTTTAAAGAAAAATGAACGGTACTTGGTGCCCGTAACAGATACGAATGTATAACTGTATACAAAAGCACCTCTTGCATTATATGTTTTGACTGTTCCTGCGACAAGTATTTTTCGTTATTTTCTGATGAAAAAGGAAGAAGAAAGGGGAAATAATTCGCGAAAGGCATAATAAAAAAGAAATGATTCAAAACAGATATAAAAAGAAGGGGCAAAGAGAGCAGAGGTTTTGCCGAATGTGGGATATAAGGACGAAAAATCCCCGGCGGCAGCGGCCGACCGGGGATCATTTCGAATCGTTGTTCTGTATTTCTATAGGTTATTCCATATTCCGGATTTCAATTCCGGATTTCCGCAGGGGAATCCGGAACTGCGGAGCAGCCGGGAATGAATGTTCGTGTAACGGAAAGTTCCGTTTACAGCAGCTGAATTCCGTGCGCGGCGCATTCCTTCGCGGTCTCTTCCGGCCACAGGGAGCACTGTACCTCTCCGATGTGAGCCTTGCGCAGGAAGAACATGCAGATACGGGACTGACCGATGCCGCCGCCGATGGTGTAAGGCAGCTCTCCGTTCAGAACCGCCTTCTGGAACGGAAGAGAAGCGCGCTCCTCACAGCCGGCCTTCTTCAGCTGCTCGGCAAGCGATTTCTCGTCCACGCGGATTCCCATGGAGGACAGCTCCAGAGCAATGTCCAGAAGCGGATAATAAACCAGAATGTCGGCGTTGAGAGCCCAGTCATCGTAGTCCGGTGCGCGGCCGTCGTGCGGCTTGCCGTTCTCGAGTTTGTCGCCGATCTGAAGGATGCAGACGGCACCCTTTGCCTGTGTGATGTAATATTCGCGTTCCTTCGGCGTGTTGTCCGGGAACATCTCTTCCAGCTCTCTTGTCGTGACGAAGAAGATGTCGTCCGGCAGGATTTCTGTGATGTAGTCATAGCGGATGGACATATACTTCTCTGTTTTGCGGAGAACGCGGTAAACGGAGCGGACCACGGACTTCAGGGTCTCCATGGTGCGGTCTTCCCTGCGGATGATTTTCTCCCAGTCCCACTGATCAACGTAAATCGAGTGAATGTTGTCCGTGATTTCATCCCTGCGGATGGCACTCATATCGGTGTACAGACCCTCACCGACCGAGAAGCCGTATTTCTTCAGGGCAAAGCGCTTCCATTTCGCGAGAGACTGGACAACCTCAGCCTCACGTCCGTTCTGCTCCAGAATGTCGAAGGAAACGGGACGCTCCACGCCGTTCAGGTTATCGTTCAGACCGGAAGCCGGATCCACAAACAGCGGTGCGGATACGCGCAGAAGATTCAGGCGCTCAGCGAGAAGATTCTGGAAGAAATCCTTCACAACCTTGATGGCAACCTGTGTTTCATGCAGGTTCAGGGCAGATTCATAACCCTTCGGAATGGTTAAATGATCCATAGAAGCCTCTTTTCTTGTGTTCTTACCTAATAATATATAATATGTGACCGCGCTCCCGCCGCAGGATCCATGAAAATTCTGCCGGACGGGAGAAAGCTTGAAAGTGATATCGATATGCCGCTTTCAAACTGAAAAACTGCAGCGGTGTAAAAACCGTAATCCATTAAAACGCATTTAGAATGTCATTTCAAGTGGAGATCATGGCGGAGGCAGCGTAAGTTTACTGTAGGAATCAAGTGGGTAGAGGTACCCATGACGTGAAG
>CAVKEB010000023.1:0-38695 GCA_963655255.1 bacterium | reverse complement strand
CGGCACTCTGTATACAGAGAGAATTCGCCTTCGCGAAATTCTCTCTGGTATCGCAGATTTTGCCTCGGTGATGTAGAAAAACAAAAAGAACAGGAGAAGTACTATGTTTGCGTGTCCGAACTGCGGAGCGGGACTCCGGTTTGACATCGACAGCCAGAAGCTTCGGTGCGATTACTGCGATTCTTCCTTTGACGTGGAGAAATACCCTTATGAGAAATCCGCAAAGGAGAGCACTCTTTATGACGTGACGGTCTTCACGTGCCCGGCCTGCGGCGGAGAGATCGAGAGCACGGAGAATGAAATCATCCAGTTCTGTCCGTTCTGCGGCGCGTCGGATGTCCTCTCTTCGCGCGTAGAGGGAAGAAAGCGCCCGAAGCGGATCATTCCGTTCCAAAAGACGAAGGAGGACTGCATGGAGGCCTTCCGGAAGAAGGCACAGCGCTCCCTTTTTGCCCCGAAGGAGCTGCGCGATCCGGCGTTTCTGGAGGGCTTTCGCGGCATCTATCTGCCGTACTGGAACTATGAGATTTCCCAGGGGGCTGAGGGCGACGGCGTGACCTTTGAGGCGATGAAAACAAACGGTGAGTACGTGGATACGTACCGGATCACGGTTCCGCTCGCCGCAAGGCTGGAGGGCATTCAATACGACGCCTCCAGCTCCTTTGACGACAGCATCGGGGAAGAGATTGCGCCGTTTGGCGAAAAACGGCAGGAGAAGGACTTTCTCCCCGGGTACCTCGCCGGGTTCTACGCGGACACGGCGGACGTTCCGGCAGAGGTTTATGAGGACAAGATCCGGGACTATGCGAATGAACGGACGAAGACGGAGCTGACGAAGCACTACACGGACCGCGGCTACACCATCGGAAACTTCCCGGATGAGGACAAGGCCTTCCATACGCACATTGAGTCGGCGGACCGCGTGCTGCTGCCGGTCTGGTTTCTGACCTGGAGGAGAAACGGGCGCGTCGCCTACTCGGTGGTCAACGGCGAGACGGGCAAAATTGCGGCGGACATTCCGGTGGACATCCGCCGGTATCTTCTGTGGTCGCTCGTCCTTGCCGTTCCGATTTTCTTCCTGCTGAATGTATTTCTGTCCGCAACGGCGCCGTCCGCGATGACGGTGTCCGGGTTTCTCGCGGCGCTGTGCGGGTTTATTTACCTCTGGAATATGAGAAAGCTCATCCGGCGCGATACCCACGAGGAGGACCTCGGCTATCAGTATGTGCATCGTCTGCACCGGAGAGAAAAGGAAAAAGAGAAGGGGAAAACAGGGGAAGAGCCGGATTACGGTGACCGGTTGGAGGAGCTGGATGAGCGCATGGAGGCCGGTGTCCGGAGAGCGAAAAAAGGCTTCCGGAAGGCCGCTTTTTCCTTTGCCGGGTTCGTGCGCCGCATCGGCATCGGAACGGCGGTGTTTTTCGTCATTGTGTTCCTGTCCTGGGCAGATGACTTCGGCTTCTCCATGGTGGATCTGTTCGGATCCCACGTGCCGTTCCGGACGTTTACCTCGGTGGTCCTTGCGATTCTGACCGCGGTCATCGTGTGCGGGGCTCTTTGGTACGGAAGGAAGGCGGGAGACTGGAAAATGACCGCGGAGGCGCTGCTCCCCGCCGCGGCGATCCTTGCAGTGATTGTCGTGCAGAGCTGGAATCCGGTGGAGGATTACATATATTACGCCGGGATGCTGGTCTGCCTTCTGTTCATCGCGATGACGCTGACTGCGCTGATTTTCCGCTACAATATGCTCTCCACGCATCCGATTCCGAACTTTCACGACAGGAAGGGCGGAGGGGGAACGAAGACGGCGGCCGCGTTTCTTGCGTTTGTCCTCGGAGCATCCCTTCTTGGTCCCTTGCATTCTTCGCTGAAGGCCATGGCCTGGACCGATGAGGAATCGGTCGTTTACACCAATGAGGAGACGGGATATTCCGCATTCATCCGCGATGAGGAGGATCTTCTGACGGAGGAAGAGCGGCAGGAACTTTCGGAATACATGGCGCCGATGACGGATTACGGGAACGTGATGTTCCTGTCCGCCGATAGCGAATACGAGGATCCGGTGGATTATCTGGAGTGGAACTACGGGGACTGGTTTTACGAAGACGGAACGATTTTTCTGATTGAGATGTCCAACCGGCAGCTTCGGCTGGAGAATTCCGGAATCATCCAGGACACCATCACGCCCTCCTACAGTGATTCCATCATGGACAATGTTTACCGGCTGGCATCGGAGGGAGAGTATGCCCTCTGTGCGGAGGAAGTGTTCTATGAGTGCACGGTCCTGATGGACGGCGGGCATATCGCAAGGCCGATGAAGTACATCTGCAACGCGCTCCTTGCGCTCATCTGCGCGCTTCTTGCCAACTACCTGGCAGTCCGCGCGAGCACGCACAACCGCAGGATCACGAAAAAGGAGCTGGCGGCCGCGGTGGCGGCTTCGGTTGTCTATGGCGGAGCGAACACCAAACGAATTGCGCATCGGAAGATCGAAACCTCTTCCGGCGGGAGCAGTGGCGGCCACTCCGGAGGCGGCGGAAGCTTCGGAGGAGGCGGAGGTGGCGGCGGTCACTCCGGCGGCGGTCACGGATTCTGAGAAGAGACCTGTGGGATAATTTCATTCGCTGAAAGAATTGCTGCATCTGACCGGGAGATTCCGGAAAAAGGGAGAGGACCGTTTGTTTCCGGTCACCTGCAGATGTCCTATGAATATAGGCTGTTTACAAGAAGGGAAAACCATGCTAGATTAAACTGTACCAATACAGATAGTACAGTCATCAGAAGAGGTAGTACGCTTTATGAACAGACACAGGTTTCTGATTTTCCCGCTGGCTCTTGCGGTGGCAGGATCCATGGGCCTTTCGGCCTGCCATAAGAATGACGGCGATGGCATGCAGGCGGATGCCGGGCCTTCCATTGAGACCGCGGTGCGCACGGATATCGAGAATGTCTATACGGCCAAGGGCAAGATCATCAGCGGTCAGGAGAGCTCCATGAATGTCAAGGGGGCCGCGGGCTCCGATGCCGTGGTCATCGACGAGGTCTATGTGCAGGTGGGAGATCTTGTCAAGGCTGGCGATGTCCTCTACACCATTGATACGACGGATACGGAGCGGGACCTCGCGCTGAAGGAGCGGCAGCAGGCAATTTCTGATCAGCAGAATGCCATCACACAGAGCAACAATCAGCGCGCGCTTTCTGATGCGCAGGCGGACTCCGGAGACCAGTACGTGACCGGAACCCGCGATCTGATGCGGGGCGCGGAGGACACGAACCAGGCCCTCGACCAGCAGCTGCAGGATCAGCAGAAGCTCCAGGATTACAAGGACGAAGAGACGAGGACGAAGGCAGCGCAGGATGCGCTTCAGGCGCAGGTGGATTCGCTCCAGGCGGACTACGATGACAAATATGCGCATTATCAGGATTTAAGCCGTCAGGCACAAATGAAATCCTCGGAACTGAACGCTTCTTATTCCGGTACCGGGAGCACGGCTCCTTCGCAGGGAAGCACGCAGAATGCAGGCGTCGGGAGCACCGGAATCTCCGCCGAGGCGCAGAAGGAGCTGGACGACTTAAACCGCGAGGTGATGAAGGCACAGTGGTCCGCGGACGATGCGAAGAACGCACTTGACAAGGCGCAGACCGCACTGTCGGACGCGAAGACGGCCTATGAGACGGCGAAGGGCAGCCGCGAGACCTATGAAAATACCGTGAAGGCGGATCAGAACTCCACCACCACCGATGTGCGCGCGCTGGAGGATCAGGGCACGACGGTGAACAAGAACAACCGTTCGGTCCTGTCGGCGGAGCAGTCGGCCCGCAATGCCATTGCATCCCAGAGCCTCTCGCATGAATCCGATACCCTGAGCAATGAATCCGAAATTGCGAAGCTCAAGGAGAAGCTGGAGAACGGCCAGGTCATCGCCACGATGGACGGAACCGTGACGGCGGTCAATGTGTCGGCGGGGCAGACCTACAGCGGTTCGGACGGCGTGGTTCTGGACAATCTCTCGAAGATGAAGGTGAGCGCGGACATTGACGAGGCACACATCGCGGATCTCCATGTCGGGACGAAGGTCCGGGTGAAAACCGATTCCACCGGTCAGACGGAGCTGGAGGGAACGGTTACCTTCACGTCTCCGACACCGACGAAGGAAACCTCGAACAACGCCGGAACCGGAACGAACGGTTCCTCTTCCTCGTCCGGCAACAGCCAGAATACGAAGACGCGGGCAACCTACAAGGTGGAGGTGACGCTGGATGAGCCGAATGACCGCCTGCGGATCGGCATGACGGCCACCATTGACTTTATTGTGGCGAGCGCCCAGAACGTCATTGCGGTTCCGACCTCGTGCCTGATCGATGACGGAAACGGCAACTATTTTGTGAACGTCGTGGAAAACGGCGCGGCCGCCACGGGTGAATCCGGAGATGCGGCGGATTCCGTGACCGGGGACGGCACAGAAGCTGCTAAGGCCGATGCGGGAGGCGGCGATGCCGGTGAGGGGAGCGGCGCCTTCGGAGGAAGCGCGCAGACGGATGATTCCTCTTCTGAGGGAGCCATGAACACCACAGAAGTCATGGTGACGACCGGCGTTGCCGATGATTACTACACGGAAATTACCTCCGGGAACATTCAGGAGGGCGAGCAGCTTCAGAGCAGCACGTCGGCTGACTCCGGGAATTATTCGGACATGATGAGCGGGATTTATGATACGCAGTAGACGCTGACGGAAGGCAAGACAGGCATTTTGCGGGCAGCAGTCAGATGCCGGCGGAAGGTGAGACATGCGGAAGCCACGGCAGGCGGCGCAGAGGAGAGACCGAAACGGATGAGTTTTTTTCACAGGAAAAAGGAACCGGCGGAGACCGGATATCTCGACGATGATCCGGAAGAGACTCTGACGGATCCGATTGACGGGAGGCCGGGCCCTGAGGAGGGCAGGCCCGTGATTCATCTGGAAGAGATCGTCAAGAAGTTTTATGTCGGAACGGAGAATGAACTGGAAGTGCTGCACGGCATCAGCCTGGACGTGTATCCGGGCGAGTTCACGGCGATTGTGGGCGAGTCCGGTTCGGGAAAGAGTACGCTGATGAACATCATCGGCCTTCTGGACCGTCCGACTTCCGGCGCCTACGAGATGATGGGGAAGAATGTCGCAAAGCTGAAGGACGATGCGCTCTCCGGAATCCGCAACCGGCAGATCGGCTTCGTGTTCCAGACCTACAACCTGATCCCGCGCACCACCGCGCTGAAAAATGTGGAGATGCCGATGATGTACGCGCGGATTCCGCAGGAGGAGCGAACGAGGCGGGCGAAGGAGCTGCTGGAGAAGGTCGGCATGGGAGACCGCATGACGCATCGGCCTGACGAACTCTCGGGAGGCCAGAAGCAGCGTGTTGCCATTGCGCGGGCGATGGCGAACAATCCCGCGGTGATTCTCGCGGATGAGCCGACGGGCGCACTGGATTCCGAGACGGGGCGGCAGGTGATGGACCTCTTTCACCGGCTGCACGATGAAGAAGGCAAGACGCTTCTTCTGATCACGCACTCAAAGCCGCTTGCCGAGGAGTGCGGCCGGATCCTGACACTGATGGACGGAAGGATTGTGGACGAACGCCGCGGCAGCCGGGCGCACGGGTAGGTGACAGGAAACCCGTTCACGACGCAGACAGATTTTCAGGAAGAAAGAAATGCTGGGAGAAAACATCAAACTGGCTTTTGCCTCCATATCGGCGAACAAGCTCCGCTCCTTTCTGACCATGCTGGGCATCATCATCGGCATTGCCGCGGTGATCGCCATCATGACCGTCGGAAATTCGCAGACGGAACAGGTGCGGGAGCAGTACGCCTCGTTCGGAACCAACAACGTGGATGTCTACATGTGGCTTGCCGACGAAATCGAGATGGATGACACGACAGACAGCGGGAATGGGGACAACAGCAAATACATCCCGAATTTTACCGAAGAAATGATGAACAGCATGCTGCAGACCTACGGCAGCCAGATTGAAGCCATCGCCGTCACCAACTGGATGAGCGGTGGTGGAAAGGCCGTGCGGAGCGGAGCTCCGGCCTCGGAGGATCAGTACGCCAACGTCAGCCTGCAGGGCGTGAATCCGGGATATTTTACTGTCAATGATTCCCAGGCGCCGATCGCAGCGGGAAGGATTTTCAGCGGAAAAGAGCTGCAGAGCGACTCTTATGTCTGCGTAGTATCGGACAAGCTGGTGAACAACCTGTTTGACGGCGACGCGGACAAGGCGCTCGGGCAGAAAATCACGATCCCCATGTCCATGGACGATGCCGGGAACGAAACGACGGCAGACTATACGATCATCGGCGTCTATACGCTGAATATGGGAGATTACGGCTATGACGGGAGCATCAGCTCAGAGAAGGATCTGAACACGACGGTATACATTCCGTATCTCAATTCCATGACGTATACGACCGGCGCGGGCAGTCGGGCGCTCAACAGCTTCACCCTGAAGGTGAAGACCGGAGAGGACGTCATTTCCTTCTCGGATGATCTGCAGGCGTATCTCACGGGCCTTCTGGGGGAGGACACGAATTTTCAGATCTATGTCTCGAACAACAAGCAGTGGATTGAGGAGGCGGATGCCAGCATGAAGCAGCAGGTCATGACCATCACGCTGATCGGTGCCATCGCACTTCTTGTCGGCGGCATCGGCGTCATGAACATCATGACGGTATCCATCACGGAACGGACCAGAGAGATCGGAACGAGAAAGGCTCTGGGCGCGCCCAACCGGGACATCCGGATGCAGTTCATCACCGAGGCGGTGATCATCTGCATCATCGGCGGATTGATCGGCATTGCGGTCGGAATCGGCATCGGCGCCGTGGCCTGCAAGGCGGTTCAGCACATCCCGATGGTCATGAGCTGGCAGAGCATCGCAGGATCGTTCGGCGTGTCCCTCGCCATCGGCGTATTCTTCGGATACTACCCGGCCAACAAGGCGGCGAAGATGGATCCGATTGAGGCGCTGCGGTACGAGTAAGGACGGAAGAGCTTCCGCAGATTCCATGGAAAATCCGCTTGAAAAAATAAGAAAATCAGGCATATAATACATTTCAAACGAGCAGCGAACCAGCGTAAGTCCAGTTTCACTGCTCGTTTTTTGTGCGCTTCCGATCGGCAGCATGAGAGATTTATTATAAAAAACCTGGCTGCAGCCGGCCGTTACAGGAAAAGTTTATATCGGAGTAACGATTCAGAATATCCCGATTTCCCTGCGGAAAATCGTCAGGTATTGAACAGTTATCAAGAAAAAAGTGTGTAGCTTATCAGCGTAAGTCCGACTTATGAGATAGGCGCACACTTTTTTCTGTGTGAAAAGGAGGATTCCGAAAAGATGGAAGAGAACAGTAAAATGAAGGAAATGCCGGTGAACCGGCTCATGGTGCAGATGGGGATTCCGATGATTCTGTCCATGGCACTGCAGGCCGTCTACAATATCGTGGACAGCGCCTTTGTGGGCAACATGAGAGAGGGAAGCGAGGCGGCGCTCAATGCCCTCACGCTGGTGTTTCCGGTCCAGATGCTGATCATTGCGGCCGGAATCGGAACGGGCGTGGGCGCCAATGCGCTTCTTGCGAAATCGCTCGGTCAGGGAAACGGTCAGAAGGCCGCCAAAGCCGCGGGCAACAGCTTTTTTCTCGGGGCAGTGATCTATGCGGTATGCCTTTTGTTCGGCATTTTCGGAGTAAAGCCATATATTTCCTCCCAGACGGCGGATCCGGAAGTCATCGCCATGGGAACCTCATATCTGCGGATCTGCTGCGTGGCGTCCTTCGGAATCGTCTTTTTCTCCTTATTCGAGAAGCTGCTGCAGGCGACCGGACGCTCAATGTATTCCACCATCGGCCAGGTCATGGGTGCGGTGATCAATATGATTCTGGATCCCGTCATGATTTACGGACTGGGGCCCGTTCCGGAAATGGGGGTGGAAGGAGCCGCGTATGCAACGGTGATCGGACAGATTGCCTCGGCGGCGCTGCTGTTGTTTTTCCATATCCGGTTCAACAGGGAGTTTGAACACGGCGTGAAATACATGAAGCCGGACGGCAGGACCATCCGGGAAATTTATGCGATCGGACTGCCTGCGATGATTGCGCAGGCCCTCATGTCCGTCATGGTCTACGGAATGAACCTGATCCTGAAGTTCAATCCTTCGGCGCAGACCGCATACGGGCTGTTCTACAAGGTACAGCAGTTCGTGCTGTTCATGGCGTTCGGACTCAGGGACGCGATTACGCCCATCATCGCGTTTGCCTATGGAATGCACAGCAAAAAGAGAATTCAGGACGGAATCCGGTACGGGCTGCTCTATACCATCGTCCTCATGGTGATCGGCATGGCGATCACGGAAGCCTTCCCCGGGGTGTTTGCTTCGTTCTTCCATGCGGGGCAGTCCAGGGAATATTTCATCGGGGCCATGCGGGTGATCTCCGTCAGCTTTCTTTTTGCGGGAATCAATGTCGCTTATCAGGGAATCTATCAGGCGCTGGACGGCGGAATGGAATCGCTCGTGATTTCCCTGCTCCGGCAGCTCGTGATCATTCTGCCGCTGGCGGGAGCTTTCGGCCTTCTGGCGAGAAACGGTCAGGCAGATATTTCATTGATCTGGTGGGCGTTCCCGATTACGGAACTGGTATCCTGTCTGGTGGGATACGGATTTCTGAAGAGAATCCGGAAGAATAAAGTGGATGTTCTGAGCGAATAAATACAGTTCGTTTATAAATGAAGAAAAGGAAACGATTCAGCACAGAAAAGGTTTCATTCCTCAGCCGGGCTGGGGAGAAGGGAGTCGAACCATGTCGAAGAGAATTATTACCATCAGCCGGGAATTCGGAAGCGGCGGGCGTTATATCGGCGAACAGATTGCGCAGAAGCTGGGAATTGCCTATTATGACAGGGAGATCATTTCAAAGATTGCGGAGAAGTCCGGATTCTCGCTGGAGTACATTCAGGAGAAAGGGGAGCTGTCGCCTGTAAAAGGGCTGCTGGGTTATGCTTTTTCCGGGCGGGACCGGACCGGGAAGTCGCTGGAGGACCTTGTGTACGAGGCACAGAGAAAGGTGATTCTGGAGCTTGCGGAGCAGGATCCCTGCGTCATCATTGGAAGAAACGCGGACTATATCCTGCGGGATCGAAACGATGTGCTGAATGTTTTCATCCACGGAGACCTTCCGGAAAAAACGCAGCGCATCTGCCGCCTGTATCAGCTCGGCGAAAAAGAGGCGTTAAAACTCATGGAGGATACCGATAAAAGGCGGAGAGCCAATTATAATTTCTATACGGAACAGAAGTGGGGAATGGCGGCGAATTACACGCTGTCCCTGAATAGCTCCAGGCTGGGATATGACCGGTGTGAGCAGATTATTCTGGACTGCGCCGGGTAAGATAAGCCGTCCTCGCCAGCAGAACGGGCCGTGGACGGAAATGCGCAATTCGCGGTTTGGCAAACAGTGTTTATGATTTCCCTCGCCATCGGAAAGTCAGAAGGACGGGATGCGATTTCTGACTTTCCTCGACTTACGCACCAAAGAGCCGATCCGTGAAGGAAGGCAGTGGGCCGCGGGTTCGCGAGGAGCAGATGGATTTTCATGTGCGAAGTGACTTCACCCGTCCGACCGAGCGCAACCTGTCTGAGTCCAAGACGCGGGTCTTCGCAAGAAGGCCCGCGGACGGACGAGTTTTGCGCGAATCAGACGAATGGGTGAAGAAGCGAAGTACATAGAAAATCCCTGCGACGAGAACAGCTGCGGAACACTGCCTCCTTCGCAAGACAGCGACAAGGTTTCGACAAACCGCGATTTGGCACTCTGTTTTTCAGAGATCAAAATCGGTATAGACATCCGTAACAAAATTCTGTACTATCATCAGTAATTGCATATTTCATCTAATCTGTGAATGCCGCACGGCGTGCGGTCCTGTCTGTATTCTGATCTGAATTCACATCCCAATGAAACTTATGCAAGGAAACCATACACATTGATTTGCAGAAGTTTCAGAAAGAAAATTCGGAAAAATTCAGAATACATATGAGAATTCATGAATCCGGAGAAAACCGTACCACATTGGAACCTCTGCACAAAGAAGGAGGCTGCCCATGGGGATGGCGGACGCAGTAACGAAGAAGTACCTGCAGGACAATGAAGTATTTTCGGATGTATTCAATTACCGGTTGTTCAACGGGAAACCGGTGATCCGGGCGGAGAATCTGTCGGAAATGGATCCGTCGGAAATCCTGGTCCTATCGGGGAAGAAGCAGAAGGGGAAAAGAAAACGGCTTCAGACAAAGAACATGTATCGTGATCTGATGAAAGACACAGTCATCCGACGGGATCAGAATGCGGTTTACCGACTGAGGCTGGGAACGGAACTGCAGACGCACGTACATTATGCGATGCCAGTCCGGAACCAGCTGTACGATGCGATTGAGTATTATAACCAGATGGAAGAAATGGCGTTGCGGCATCGTGCTGAGAGAAGTAGTGGGGAACAAGATTTCGGAACATTAGATTCCGGAGCGTTTCTGTCGGGATTTCAGAAAGAAGACCGGCTGATTCCGGTCTTCACGCTGACGATTCATTTCGGTCCGGAGCCGTGGGACGGGCCCTTGTCGCTTCATGATATGATGGAGGTGAAGAATCCGGAGATCATGGAGTACATTCAGGACTACCGGATCCATCTGATTGAACCGGCGGGGCTGAACAGGACAGAGCTGGAGAAATTTCAGAGCAGCTTCCGGGAAGTAATGGGATGCATCAAGTACTCCGAGGACGAGAAGGCCCTGGAAGGATTTATGAAGGATAATCCGCGGATGAACATGGATATCCGTGCGGCGAGGGTGATTGGAACGATGACGGGAACAGACATTGAGTATTCGGAAGAGAAGGAGGGAAAGATCAATATGTGCAAGGCGATTGAAGATATGATGCGCCACAGTCAGGAGAAAGGCCATAAAGAAGGAATTGTCGAGGGACAGGAAAAGGGCCGCACAGAAGAGCGGCAAAAGATACTGGATTTACAGGCCAGAATGGTAAAAGCAGGCCGCATGCGGGCCGAAGATGTAGCAGAGAGCCTTGGAGTATCGGTTGAGACGGTACTGGCTGCGGCGGGGAAAAGTGACCAAGAACAGGAACATGAAGATTGAATGATCGGGCTCCGGATTACTCCGGAGCCTTTGCAGTGAAAGTAATGTCAGTTTGACTTGGGGTTTTGTTGATTTATGGATACCACTCTGCCTGTGCCGATGATTTTGTGATGTGATCCGGATGAAATCTGATGATTATGCCATCAAAATTGCAATATGATCCTTCGCACATCAGAATCCTCAGCAGAGAAGAATTTGAGAAAATGTTTGCGAAGGATTTCACACTGCAGTGCGAAGAAACGACTCTGGTGCCGGTGAATCTGAAGAGCTGGATGGAGCTGACGGGCACGCCGGTGGAGGTACAAAAGGAGATCACCGGTTTGATGGAAGCGGAATTGGAAGGAGGCAGTCAAACCGGCTTTTCCACATACCGGAAAGAATCGCAGAT
Organism: bacterium; assembly: GCA_963655255.1. Taxonomy (GTDB): domain Bacteria; phylum Bacillota; class Clostridia; order Lachnospirales; family Lachnospiraceae; genus CAG-791. The sequence goes on along the minus strand of CAVKEB010000023.1, from coordinate 27,120 downwards.
TATGTTTGACCACCGGTGGTTATTAGTGATCGGGGTAAAAAATTAAACCGGGGAAGGGGTACAACCAATTCTGAATATAACATTGGGCATAAGCGCGGTTTCTGCATCTCTTGTGAGGCTGCGGGTCATAAAGTATAATGTATTTGTGGTTAGAAGGATCTAACCACAAGCAATCCAGTGAAGCGAATGATGCAGCTGCCGGACGAATATGGCGCTGCTGCGAAATGAGAGGTAAATCGGAGGTATACTAATGAACGACCGTGAACTGCAATTCGACCGCAGCTGCCATGTGCTGTATTCCAGACCCTGCAAGAGGCAGATTCGGGAGAAAATCGCGCTGCACTATCCGGAAACGGAACGGGAAGAAATGTGGGAGCGGGTGCAGCAGCAGTACGTGAAGTTTCTCTCCGACTGGCGCACCGATCTGGGCGGCAGGAAGAACTTCCACAACGGCGCGGGCGGCACCTACGACTGCATCGCCATCATGAGCTACTATGCGGCCTGCAGGGAGGCTGCGTCGTTTCGGGAAATTGAAGAGATGGAAGAGAACCTGATTCTGCCGTCCTTTGCAAAGCTCCGGTTCGTGGACTGCAATCGGCCCTTCTGGAAAAAGCTCATGTACCGTGCATTTTGCGCGGCAAAGAAGCGGTGTGACAAGTGGCACGATTATGAGATGGCGGTGGCTCCTTTTGACAAGGATGGGCCCATCCGTTATGAATTTACGGCCTGCCCCGTCGCGGAATTCGTCATTCAGCATAATCTTACGGACATCATGCCGGCCCTCTGCAATGTGGACTATAAGTCCATGGAGCTGATCCGGGCGCGGCTGGTGCGGACGACCACCTGTGCCAACGGCTGCCGGTGCGATTATGCGATTTGCGGTGACCGGGATCCGTATCGGAAAGAACATCCCGAATACCGGGACGAGGCGGGGTACCGGAGAAACCGGTGACCCCTGTTTCCCGGCTGCCGAATGGGGGGATAAGAATGACGATCATGAATGAGAACAGAGACTTTAAAAAAGAATATGATGCTTTTTTGAAAAAAGTTCCTTATCAGACAGCTGTTGTTGACGATGTAGAAGTACGATATCAATATGGCGGCAGGGATGGTGCGCCGGTCATTCTCTTTTTTAACGGATTGGAAATGCAGGAAATGTGGATGCCGTATGCCGAAAAGCTGGAAGAGAAATACAGATTTCTGATTTATGAATATCCGTTCCATACCACCAATGCTGACGAACAGATCGACTTTGCTGCAAAATTATTGAAATCATTGTCCATTGAAAAAGTGATTTTGATTGGCGCAAGCGATGGCGGCGTGTATGCCCAGATTTTTGCAAAAAGACATCCGGAAGCCGTATTGACAATGATCCTGACAACCACCCTGACGGTGGATTCCGATTATGTCAGAGATATCCAAAAAGAGCGTTTTTCCACTCCGATATTCCTGCTTTTACTGAAATTGGTTCCCGCAAAAGCGGAAATGAACCTGTTATTAAAAAAGAGCAGGGGATTTTTGGAATGTGAATCAGAAGAGGATCGGGAATATGGCAGGGGGTTCTATGAAACGGTGGCTTCTGACTTGAATTATAAGCAGCGTTTCATTCATAGTTTCCGGTGCGTCTATATGCTGAAGGACTACCCGTATTTCAAAGAAAGTGATTTTGAGTATCTGAGAGGAAAAATACAGGTTCTCCTCCCGGAGAAAGACATTTTCAAAAAAGAAGATCAGAACCGTCTTGCGGACTTGTTTGGCGGACTGGATGCAGAAATTCTCACTGTTCCGGGCGGGCACGTCGGGTTCATTGTCCAGTCGGATTACTATATTGACTTGATGGAGAAGTTCCTGAAGAAAAACGGAATCTGCTGATTTACGCCGCCCTGATCGGAGCAGGGATCATTGTCGGCTTAAAGACGAATGGAGACGGAACAGTTATGGCAATCCGTCAGATGCAGAAACGATTTCAGGAAAGGCAGAGGAAATGGAAGAACAGATCAAGAGAATTTATGAAAAGCAAACGCATGGCCGCATGAAGCTGATCGGGATCCTGCTGCTGATTTATGCCGCCCTGATCTGTATCGTGAGTATTTTCAAGGGAAATCCGTTTCCGCACCGGGAGACCGTCCTCTTTTTCAATGTGGACCAGCCGGGGTGGAGCACAACCGACCCCTGGCTGGTGTGGGTGTGCGCGGTGCTTGCTCTGATTGCAGGAGTGATGATTACCATTCGGAGCATTCTTCGGGATTTTACCCCAATTGACCGGATTCTGCTGCAGGAATGCGATGCAGAGAAGTATCTGGAAATGATGGAAGGGATGATAACATACGGAAAGAGCCTGAATGAGAAAGGATTTCAAAAGAATATCCTTCTGGTGGCGGAGCCCAAATATATCACTGCACTGATTGCAAACGGGAATCTGCAGAAAGCAGAAGAATACATAAGGGACGAATGGGAAGGCAGCCGAAAGGGACGTTTCCGGCGTCAGGCCGCGGTGAATCTTGAACTGGAGAAGGAATATCAGGCGCAGAATGGAACCGGTTATTCGGATACTCTGAAAAAAGCGGGAAAAATATTTCAGAAAAATCCGCTGTTTCGTGCAAAGGACATGATGCTGAACGGGAAAGAGGAGGAAGCAGTAAGAATATTGGAAGCGAATGAGCAGCAGTGGCCGTATTATGAGGTTGCACGCAGATTTCTGCTCGGGGTGTGCTATGGCAGAACCGGGAAAGAGCAGCAGGAAAAGGAATGCATGGAATATGTCATTGCTCACGGCAATACCACAAACTGCAGAAAAGAAGCGGAAAAGCAGGTCGGAAGGTAATCCGGGAACGATGCTTTTCAGAACATATTCGTACTTGTGACGTCATTTCGAAAGCGGAAGAGTGAGGCAAAACCGCTGCATACAGAGAGAATTCGCCTTCGCGAAATTCTCTCTGGTATCGCGGATTTTGCCTCAGCGGGGTATCAATATGGAGATCAAACGAATCCCTTATGATTTTTCGGTGTGCCAGGTAGAAGATTATTCCGGAATAAATCTGGAATCCGAATATTGTTTCATCGGGAAGACCGATGAAGAGAAATCTCTGGTCTGCGTGACTGAGGAGGTACCGTCCAATACGATCCGGCGGGAGGACGGCTGGAAGGCTTTCCGGATCCAGGGGATACTGGATTTTTCACTGATCGGAATCCTGGCGAAAATCACAACCATCCTTGCCGACAATGGAATTTCGGTTTTTGCCTTGTCCACCTACAACACCGATTATGTTCTGATCAAAAAGGAAAATTATCAGAAAGGACTGATGATTTTGTCTGCGGCGGGATATGAAATTGCGGATTAAATCGGAATTTGTGGAGAGATCATATTTATCTATTATTGTTGCGAAACTTGCCCGGCGTTGTATTATAATACTTATGAAAAAGTTCACAGAAATAACTGCTATTTGAAAAACCACAGGCATATGCTATCTCAGTAACAGACATTGTGGTGTTTCGAAGAAGAAAAACAGATTTCTCCAAACGATAACGGTTCAGATAGACCATAGGGGAAGTATTTAAATATTTCTGGAAAAGGGAAGTACACTTTGTCTTGCAGCAATTTCCGGAAGAGGAAATATCTTTCAACAAAATTTTATTTGGATAATTTTTTTGTACATATCCAATCATTGCAGTGAGAACCAAAATGTCTTCCGTATCTTTATCATAGTCAGGAAAATAGTTCATATTTTCAGCAAGTAATCGGAAAATATGAACTGTTTTTTCCAGAGTAAAAAACGGTTGTATTTTGTCCATGTTTTTTTCGTAAAGCATTTCAAGGTCATGAAGAATAGAATTCTGCCACTGAATCGATGGGTTCAGTTTCTGATAAGGAAAATGAATATTCTGCAGCAGTGGATTTAAACAATTTTCTACAAAATAAGTATTTACAGAAAGTAGCAGCGGGGATAAAAGAATACAGATAAAGAGACATTCTGTATGTGCATCGGAATAGCCATAATGAAAGCAGCGGCTGTTTACGAAAATCCCCTCGCCTGTCTGCAAAGAAATTTTCTGCCCATTCACATCATAAAACATCTGTCCCTCTAAAATCAGAATAAATTCCAGATCGTCATGCCAATGGCTGACTGCACGAAAATCAGGATAGCTTGAAAGCTGTCCTTTTTTTACATATGCAGGAAAGTCTGGATTGTTATAGGCAACATTTTCCGATGCATCTGAATTTAAAACAGTGCTTGGACATACTTCCATCAAAATCCCCTCCTTTGCGAACGTTTGTTATATTATTATGGCGGATTCTGGTATGAAAATCAATAAAATTTGTATATCTTTACATTGTGCACAGAAAGGAAATAAAATATAGATGGAAAACGAATTCAGAAATAAGATTCTGAAACTTGCCCTGCCTATTACGGCACAGCAGTTTATGCTGGCACTTGTGAGTGCATGTGATGCTTTTATGCTGGGAGGGCTCAATCAGAACTCTCTGTCAGCAGTTTCACTGGCTTCACAGATCACCTTTGTTTTTAATTTGATTTTAACAGCACTTACAATAGGGGAGAATATGTTTGTTGCACAGTATTATGGGAAGAAAGACTTCCACGGATTAAGATGTGCGGCGGGACTTGTATTAAAATATGTATTGGTCGTTTCCGGTTTTTTCCTGATTGCAACCCTGTTTGCACCGCAAATTCTTATGAAGCTGTTTACGAACGATGCAGCACTGATTGGTTATGGAATAAAATATCTGAAGGTCATCGGACTATCCTATGTGTTTTCCGGGGTTTTGCAGGTTTTACAGGGAATATTGAAAAACTGCGGTTATGTGGGAAAATGCACGATGATCAGCACAATCGTTGTTTTATCCAATATTGTACTGAATGCTGTTTTTATTTATGGATACTTCGGATTTCCGAGGATGGAGATTGCAGGTGCGGCATTGGCTACTGTCATTGCAAATGGGATTGGTCTGGTTATCACGATATATATTTTGCACTTGAAAAAAGAGCTTTGGGTTGGAATATCAGATATAAAAAAACAAAAAATAAATATAACCACAAAATTCTGGAAACATGTTTATCCGGTACTTTTGAATGAACTTGTCTGGGGCGGCGGATTTACGATGTATTCAGTCATACTTGGACATCTTGGTTCCGATGCTGTCGCAGCTAATTCAATTGCAAATATAACCAAAAATCTTCTGATCTGTGTTTGTACTGGTTTTGGATATGGCGGAAGTATTATCGTTGGAAATCTGCTTGGTGAGGGAAACTTATCCGAAGCAAGAAAAAGTGGAAATACTTTATGTAAAATTGCGGTATTTTCGGGGATCCTGACTGGAGGAATGATTCTTCTCCTGACACCGACTATTCTGCATTTTACGAATCTGACCGATACAGCAGGTGGGTATTTGAAGTATATGCTGTTTATGAGCAGCTATTATGTAATAGGAAAGTCAATCAATTCCATGACAATAGGTGGTATTTTCCCGGCAGGAGGAGATACAAAGTTTGGGTTGAAGTGTGATGCTGTTACCATGTGGTGCTTTGCGGTTCCGCTGGGATGTATCGCGGCATTCATACTGAAATTGCCGGTGCTGATGGTGTATTTTGTCTTAAATCTTGATGAACTGGTAAAACTTCCGGCAGTATTTAAACATTACAGACAATATAAATGGGTAAAAAATTTAACAGAAACGGAGAATTAAATTATGGATATGAAAAAAAGAAGAGACATGCAGCTTGCTTACATTTCGGACGAAGCAATTATGGAAGAACAGATCAAGTGCAGAAAAATCCTGCAAAAACTTAATTTTGCAGACCGGTCGGATTTTGATGGAATTGCAGAAATAGTAAAAGAACTTTTGGGAAAATCTGAAGGTGCATGTATTAACCCGCCTTTTTACTGTGATTATGGCTCACACATTGAAGTGGGGAAGAATTTTTTTGCAAATTATAACTGTACGATCATAGATGTGGCAAAGGTAAAAATCGGTGATAACTGTCAGATGGCGCCAAATGTAGCTATTTATACAGCAGGACATCCGATTTACCCAGATACGCGTAATTCTGCTTTTGAATATGGAAAAGAGGTTACTATCGGGGATAATGTATGGCTGGGAGGAAATACAGTAGTGTGCCCAGGGGTACACATCGGAGACAATGTGGTAATTGGTGCCGGAAGTGTTGTCACGAAAGATATTCCAGACTGGTCGATCGCAGCAGGGAATCCGTGCCGGGTGCTCAGAAAAATAACAGATAATGACAAAAGAAAATTGTTCCATGATGAAGAGATTGATGATGAAGCATGGAATATGATATGTGCACAGGAGGAAAAATAATATGACTATGAGAGAACGTATTGCAACAGGAAAATTATTTACAGATTATTGCGAAGGACTTCCGGAAGATCGGACAAATTGTAAAAAAAGAATGATTCAGTTTAATGCTACTATGCCCGATGATGTAAAGGCAAGAATGGCGGCATTAAATGAGCTTTTAGGAAAAGAAACAAATGCATGGGTGGAACCGCCTTTTTATTGTTGCTATGGGACGAATATTACCATAGGGGAAGGCTGTTACCTGAATTTTAACTGTAATTTCGTTGATGATGGAAAGATTATTATTGGCAAAAAAGTAATGTTTGGTCCGGCTGTCACAATAGCAACGGTTGGGCATCCTGTTAATCCAAAGATGAGGGAATATATGTACACAGATCCGGTAACAATCGAGGATAACTGCTGGATTGGAGCTGGTGCAACAATTTGTCCGGGCGTTCATATAGGTGAAAACAGTGTAATCGGAGCAGGAAGTGTGGTAGTCCATGATATTCCGGCTAATTCAGTTGCAGCAGGAAATCCATGCAAAGTGATTCGTGAAATTGGAGAGCAGGATCAGATTTATTATTATAAAAAACGTATGATCGATGAAGGGGATTTGGAAGAAGAACGTAAACTACGATAGGAACAGTTATTAAATATCTTAAAACAGGTGAAATCTCAATCGGAATTTGAGGAAGTGGGTTTTATGTGGTTTTGGTGGTTAATGTTAATATGTGATATGACAACTCCTATTGTTATGGTTATTGCAGGAAGAATGATGTGGAAACATTGCCCCAAACATATAAATGGTATGTTTGGATATAGAACAACTCGTTCAATGAAAAATCAATTTATCCGACAGAGAAAGCTTTGAAAAAACATTTTTATGATGACGGAACACATAGATAAATTACGGTTTGCCAAATGATGCCCCCGATTTTAAATGATTCCTGTGATCAGAAGCACGAACGAAGGATTTCCGCAAAGTCTCCCACATACGATTCCGGATGATCCTTTTTCCAGAAAGCGCAGTAGGTTTTCCGGATGACCTGAGAATTCCGGCAGAGAGGGATCCGGCATACCGCGGTGTCAAACCAGGCCTGTTCGCCGATGACGTCAACGGGCAGATAGCCCTGGCCTGTGATCAGCTTCAGCCGGGCCTCCTGCATGGTATCTGCGAAGATAAATTCACCGTGCAGTCCGATGATGGATTCATAATAGTCCTGCTCCTCCTTCTGACCGGCCCGGTTGATGAGGAGAATGCATGGCGTGTTTTTTAAATCGGAGGCCTCCAGAGACGCCAGTTTGCTGAGAGGGTTCTTCACAGACATTTCAATATAAATCCTGCTTTCCGTGAGAATTTCATTGTTGTAGGCATCCGAGAACGCACGCCGCTGGTCGCTTAATGCGAGATCAATGGAGTCGTTTTCCAGAGCGTGATAGAGCTCCTCGTGGCTCCCGGCCGTAATCCGTACATCTACGGCCGGATACTTTTCGGAAAAAGCGGTGACGGCCTCGGATAATTCATTTCCATGGTAACCCTTATAATACCCGATTCGGAGCACGGCGTTGTTTTGATCGGCAATGCGCCTGGTTTCCCGGATCATCTGCTGTAAATCCGCTGTGATCACAAGGCTTTTCCGGTAGAAGTGCCCGCCGGCATCGGTAAGAGAAAAGGTCCGGTTATGGCGCTCCAGGAGCTGTACGCCCAGTTCGTCCTCTAATTTCCGGATCTGCTGGGAAATGGCGGACTGCGAAACATGGCATTGTTCTGCCGCATCGTAGAAGTTCCCATTCTCAATGACGGCCTGAAAATATTCGATCTGCCGCAGCAGCATACCGGTTCCTCCTTACTTTCTTTTATGCATGTTTGCCCCAAAGGCTCTCTTCAAGGTGTAATGGCATCTTTATACCCCGCATCTCCCGGCACGTGCCGGATTGTCTCGGAATGACATCCATCCTATAACGATTAGCAAAACTTATCAATATCATAAGGACAAAGATTTGATCGGAAAGCCCTGCTGAATTATTCTGGAGTTGGCAAAAATGTGAAGAAAAACGTCAATCAGGTCAAAGGAAACCTCAGCTGAGATTAAGGCGCAGTTAGGGAAGGAGTAAAATGATGAGCAGAAAAGAAGTAATGATCGTAACGGGGGCGGGACAGATTTCCATGGCAATCGCCAGAAGAGTGGGCTATGGAAAGAAAATTGTCATGGGCGATAAGAACATCCGCCATGCAGAAGCGATTGCAGAGATTATGAACAATGCCGGTTTTGATGTGGAGCCGGTGGAGATGGATCTTTCTTCCAGAGAATCCATCTTGTCCCTGATCGCCGGAGCACAGGAATATGGAGCGGTCAAAATGCTGGTAAACGGAGCCGGAGTTTCCCCGAGCCAGGCACCGGTTGAAGCAATCCTGAAGGTCGATCTGTACGGAACGGCGGTTCTTCTGGAAGAAGTCGGAAAGGTGATCTCGGAAGGCGGCAGCGGAGTGACCATTTCCAGTCAGTCCGGATGGAGAATGCCGCAGCTTACGAAGGAAGAAGACGAGGCGCTCGCGACGACGCCGACGGAAGAGCTGCTGGATCTGGAAATTTTGCAGCCGGGGAACATCCGCGATACGCTTCACGCCTACCAGCTGGCAAAACGCTGCAATGAGAAGCGTGTCATGGCGCAGTCGGTCGAATGGGGCAGACGCGGCGCGAGGCTGAATGATATTGCACCGGGCATCATCGTGACCCCGCTTGCCATCGACGAGTTCCATGGACCGCGCGGCGATTTCTATAAGAACATGTTTGCAAAATGCCCGGCGGGAAGACCGGGAACCGCTGACGAAGTAGCAAACGTGGCAGAGCTTCTGATGAGCGACAAGGGAGCATTTATCACAGGATCCACCTTCCTGATCGATGGCGGTGCGACAGCGTCTTATTATTACGGACCGCTCCGTCCGGAGAAGTAACAACCTTTTCCTGCAATCCGGAGGAGTAACAGTTTTTTCCACAAAGCCAGCCCGCCCGGTAAAGAGCGGCTGAATTTGAATGTCTCTTCGCTGCTGTCGGACGGCGAAGGGGCATTTATTTTTTTTATGGAAAAGGCGTATGAGGATGCATGCATGAATTTATTGACTGAAAATTTGTTCCGTGCCATAATCAGACAGTTGTGCCGTTAAGGCTTTGAAGAAACGGAAAGGACGCAGTGACGCTGTCTGCATCCGCTGCGGAATCGGAGTTTGCGGTCAGAGATTGGAATTCGTGGAGGCAAAATGTTAGATCATAAAGGATTTGATTTATGGGCCGACGGATATGATCAATCCGTTGGCCTGTCCGAAGAAGAGAATACCTATCCGTTTGCCGGATACAAACAGATTCTCGGGAGCATCTATAAAACGATCGTGGAAAAGCAAGGTCCGGCGGTGCTTGACATCGGTTTTGGCACGGGAACGCTGACCAGAAAGCTATATGAAAACGGATGCACGGTTTACGGCCAGGATTTTTCGTCCAGAATGATTGAACTGGCGCGGGAGAAAATGCCGGGTGCGCATCTTTATCAGGGAGACTTTACACAGGGACTGGTGGAGCCGCTCGTCTGGGAAACCTATGATTTCATTGTTGCGACTTACTCCATTCACCATCTGACGGATGATCAGAAGATTGTTTTCCTGAAAGATCTGCTTCATCACCTGAAGGAGGGCGGCAGGATCCTGATTGGAGATGTGGCCTTTGAGACGCGCAGGGAATGGGAGCGGTGTAAGGAAGAAAGCGGTGACAGGTGGGACAGCAGTGAAATCTACTGCATCGCAGAGGAACTAAGGCAGGAATTTCCGGATTTGTGTTTTGAAAAAGTGACATTTTGCTCCGGAGTGCTGACCCTGCCCAGATGACTCCTGACCCGCCAAACAGAGAGCGCTGTTCCTGCCGCTGGAAAGAAAAGAGGCACGGGACGGCAGCAGAGATTTGACAATCGCGACTTCTCTGCATGCATGAGACAATTCTGCGCATAAAAAGAAAGAGAGTGGACGAATGAACTTTATAAAAAAGAACGGGACCGGGATTCTGGTCTGCCTTGCAATCGCCGTTCCGTCGTGGCTGATCGGCAAAAAATTTCCTGTCATCGGGGGCGCCGTGATCGCTATTCTCGCGGGAATGATTGTCACGATGTTCTGGAATGACAAGGGAAGGGCCGGAGCCGGGATCAAGTGGACGTCGAAGGTGATTCTTCAGACCGCGGTGGTCCTGCTCGGATTCGGAATGAACCTCGGCGTCATTTTTCAGACGGGAAAACAGTCCCTGCCGATCATCGTCTGCACGATCACGACCTCGCTTGTCCTCGCGTGGATTCTGCAGAAAGCGCTCCGGGTACCGGCCAATGCGGCAATCCTGGTGGGCGTCGGCTCGTCGATCTGCGGCGGCTCGGCCATTGCGGCGACCGCACCCGTGATTGGCGCGGACGACGATGAAATTGCGCAGTCGATCGCGGTCATTTTCTTTTTCAACGTGATTGCGGCGATTTTCTTCCCGATTCTCGGAAAAGCGCTTGGCTTTGACACCCTGCACGGGGATGCCTTCGGTATTTTTGCAGGAACCGCGATCAACGATACCTCCTCGGTCACGGCGGCGGCATCGACGTGGGACAGCATGTGGAATCTCGGGAGCGAGACGCTGAACAAGGCGGTGACGGTCAAGCTCACGAGAACGCTCGCCATCATTCCGATCACGCTCGTATTATCCCTGATCCGGGCGAAGAAGAATACGGCGGAAGGGACCAAAGCCGCCGGATTCAGCCTGAAACGGGCTTTTCCGATGTTCATTCTTTACTTCGTGATCGCGGCGGTCATTACAACGGTCTGTGTTCATATGGGAGTGAATGCAGAGGTCTTTCAGCCGCTCAAAGAGCTGTCGAAGTTTCTGATTATCATGGCGATGGCCGCCATCGGACTGAACAGCAATGTGATTCATCTCCTGAAAACAGGAGGGAAGCCGATTCTGGTCGGAGCGTCCTGCTGGTGCGGAATCACCCTGGTGAGCCTTCTGATGCAGCACGTCATGGGGATCTGGTGAGCATCCGCCGGAAGACGAGCTCTGTTTGGTTTGCAGAACCGCCTATGGAGTGGAAGTTACTTCAGAAAATTCTGGAAATTACGAAAAATCTATTGACAGGATTCCGGACGGGTCGTAGGATATACGAGTATGCCGCATGGTGAGGCAGTATGTGATGCTCTGTAGGTACTGCAGAGTCATACAAGAAGTGGACAGGTGACTGTCCCGCCGTAGTCAGCGAGTCTTAGAAGAAGGAGGTACCGAAATGTACGCAATTATCGCAACTGGTGGAAAGCAGTATAAGGTTTCCGAGGGCGACGTCCTTGAAGTAGAGAAGCTGGACGCAGCTGTAGGTGACAAGGTTACATTTGACCAGGTTCTGGCAATCAGCGGAGATTCTCTCAAGGTTGCAGGTGATGTAGCAGGTGCTAAGGTTGAGGCAACTGTTATGGATCAGGGCCGCGGCAAGAAGGTTGTTGTTTATCACTTCAAGCCGAAGACCGGATATCACAAGAAGAACGGTCACAGACAGGCTTACACGCGTGTCAAGATCGACAGCATTGTTGGCTGATCCGGAATTGACCAGACGGTGAGAGACACATGACGAAGGTTCAGATTTTCCGGACGGCGGACGGACATACCCGTTCCTTTTCCTGCACAGGACATACGGATTACTGCCGCAATGGCGATGATATTGTCTGTGCCGGGACATCCGCGATTGTGATCAATACCGTGAACTGCCTCGAGGATCTTCTCCATGAGAACATGGAGGTGGATTACGATGCGGTAAGCGGTGGAGATCTGATCTGTAATTTCCGGTCGGATCCCGGCGAGAAGGCCGAGTTCCTGATCGACTGCATGATTCACGGGCTGGAATGGATTGAACAGCAGTACGGAAAGAAATATCTGAATCACAGAATTGAGGAGGTATCACAATGTTAAACTTAAGCCTTCAGTTCTTCGCACATCATAAAGGAATGGGCTCGACCAAGAACGGTCGTGATTCCAACTCCAAGAGACTTGGTGCCAAGAGAGCAGACGGACAGTTTGTTAAGGCCGGCAACATCCTCTACAGACAGCGCGGGACCAGAATTCATCCCGGTCTGAACGTAGGAATCGGCGGAGATGACACTCTGTACGCTCTGAAAGATGGAATCTTAAGATACGAGAGAGTGGGCAAGGACGGCAAGAGAGCTTCTGTTCACCCTGTTGAAGCAAACGAGCAGTAATTCTGTAAGAATGCGATGGACTCCGGATAGGCATATTTTGTCTGTCCGGAGTTTTTTGTTAATTGTGCGGGCGGCGCGGCTGCCCGGCACAGGTGAAAGTGCAAGAGGTTAGTATGTTTGTAGATAAAGCGACCATTACGATTGTCAGCGGCAAGGGCGGAGACGGTCACGTTTCCTTCCGCCGCGAGAAGTTCGTCCCGGCGGGCGGACCGGACGGCGGTGACGGCGGCAACGGCGGCAGCGTCATTTTCCGTGTTGATCTGGGAATGAATACGCTGGGAGATTACCGCTACCGCGGCAAATATGCGGCGGAGAACGGTGAGGACGGCAAGAAGAAGAAAATGGCCGGCAGGAACGGAGAAGATCTGATCCTCAAGGTTCCGGAAGGAACCGTCATCAAGGACGCGCAGACTGGGAAGGTCATCATCGACATGAGCGGCGACACGAAGGAATATGTGATCCTGAAGGGCGGACGCGGTGGCAACGGGAACCAGCATTTCGCGACCTCCACCATGCAGGCACCGAAGTATGCGCAGCCCGGTCAGCCGTCGAGATCGCTTACGATCACGCTGGAGCTGAAGGTCATTGCGGACGTCGGACTGGTCGGATTCCCCAATGTCGGGAAGTCCACGCTCCTTTCCATGGTCAGCAACGCGAAGCCGAAGATTGCCAACTATCACTTCACAACGCTTTCCCCGATCCTCGGCGTGGTGGATCTGGACGGAGCGGACGGCTTTGTCATGGCGGATATCCCGGGACTGATTGAGGGAGCTGCGGACGGCGCGGGCCTCGGGCACGAATTTCTCGCGCACATTGAGCGCTGCAAGCTTCTCATCCATGTGGTTGATGCCTCCGGTTCGGAGGGAAGGGATCCTCTGGAGGATCTGGCGGCGATCAACCGCGAGCTGGACCGCTACAACATCGATCTGACGCAGAAGGAGCAGGTGATTGCCGCCAACAAGGTGGACCTGATTGATCCGGAGCACGCGGATGAGGCGGATCCGGAGAATCCGGTGAACCGGATTCGGGCGGAGTATGAGCCGAAGGGCGTGAAGGTTTTCCCGATCTCGGCGGCCACCAATCAGGGAATCCGTGATCTTCTGTACTATGTCAGCGGCGAGCTCTCGAAGATGCCGAAGAAGACACGGGTCTACGAGCAGGAATACAACCCGGATGCAGAGCTTCTCCGCGCAGAAGAGCCCTACGATGTATGGTATGATGAGAAGGAAAAGCTCTACCGCGTGGAGGGACCCAGAATCGAACGGATGCTGGGCTACACGAATCTGGAGACGGAGAAGGGCTTTGCGTTCTTCCAGAAGTTCCTGCAGGAGAACGGCATCAATGACCGCCTGAGAGAATTGGGCGTGCAGGAGGGCGATACCGTGCGCCTGTATGGACATTCCTTTGAATGGTATGATTGAGATACTCGAAAATGCCCGATGGCATTTTCTCCTATCAGGAGTGGGAAACTTCGTTTCCTCACTCCCGTATCAGAGAGTTCGCCTGCGCGAAACTCTCCTCACGAGGGAATTTGATCAATAAAAAATGATATAAGGAGCAGAAATGTTAAGCAGTAAACAGAGAGCATATCTGATGAGTCTTGCGAATGACGAGACTCCGGTTCTGCAGATCGGCAAGGGCGGCGTGACGCCGGAGACGGTGACCTCCGCGGAGGAGGTATTCAACCGGCGCGAACTGTTCAAGGGAAGCGTTTTGAAGACCTGCCCGGATCTGCCGGAGGTTGCGGCGGACAAGCTGGCGGCGAGAACCCACGCGGAACTGGTGAAGGTCATCGGCCGCAAGTTCATTCTGTATCGTCCGGACCGCGATGATCCGAAGATCGAGCTGCCGCGATGAGCAGAGTGGGAATTCTGGGTGGGACGTTTGATCCCATCCATCTGGGACATCTGATCACGGCGGAAAATGCATTCGATGCCGCGGGGCTTGACGAGGTTCTGCTGATGCCGACCGGCTGCTCGTATTTCAAGGAGGATCAGAAGGTCACTCCCGCCATGCAGCGCTATGAGATGACCTGCCTTGCCGCGGAGGGAAATCCGCATTTTCGCGCGACGGATCTGGAAACGAAGCGTCCGGGCAACAGCTATACGGCGGTCACCCTGCAGGAGATGAAACAGCTCTGTCCTCAGGACGAGTTTTTCTACATCGTGGGCGCGGACACGCTGGTGATGATGAGCATGTGGAAGGACCCGCAGGTGATTTTCGATTCCTGCACACTTCTCGTGGAGACAAGGCGGGATGAGGTCGCGGATTCCGGTCTGGAGGACGAGGCGGGAAAGCTTCGTGACGCTTACGGCGCAAGGATTGTTTTCCTTCCGGCCCGTAACATTGAAATTTCCTCCACGGAGATTCGCACCAGAGTCCGTGAGGGCAGATCCATCCATTATCTGGTCCCGGACCGCGTGGAGCAGTACATTCTGAAACACGGGCTGTATCAATCCGTTTAAGCCACTTTCGCGGATTTTGCCTCAGCGGGGTATTAAACATGGCAAAAACAGGAAAAGACCGTCTGGAAATGATCCGGGCAGTACAAAAAGAACTGAAATACGCAAGATTCATTCATACCTTGGGAGTCGCGGAGACCGCGGCGGCACTGGCGGTGCGCCACGGGTGCGACATGCACAAGGCGGAAACCGCGGGAATTCTTCATGACTGCGCCAAATACATGGACGTTGACAAGATGGAGAATCTCTGCCGGAAGGAAGGGCTGGAGATTTCTTCTCTGGAAAAAGGAAACGCCGCGCTTCTTCATTCCAAGGCGGGCAGCATCCTTGCAAGAACGAAGTACGGGGTGGAGGATCCGGACATCCTGGAGGCGATCCGTTATCATACGACCGGAAAGCCGGATATGACAATGCTGGAGAAAATTGTTTTCATTGCCGACTACATTGAACCCGGACGGGATCAGGCTCCGCATCTGGATGAGATCCGGAAGGCCGCCTTTGAGGAACTGGACCGGGCGCTGTGCATGATTTTGAAGGACACGCTGTCGTATCTGAAGGAAAGCGAACGGGAAATTGATTCCCTGACACAGAAGACGTACGATTATTACGAGGACAAGATCCGGACACTGAATTGACGGACCGCCGCGGTCTGTCACGGAAGGAGGGTTACGATGGAACAGAAGGTATCTGCCGAGATGGCAAAGCTTGCGCTTGACGCACTGGAAGAGAAGAAGGCGGAGGACATCCGTATCATTGACATCAGCTCGGTTTCCGTCCTTGCGGATTATTTCATCATCGCAAACGGAACCAACCGGAGCCAGATCCAGGCGCTGGCGGACAATGTACAGGACAAGCTCGGAAGAGCCGGTCACATTTGCAAACAGGTGGAAGGGTATCAGACCGCCAACTGGGTGCTGCTGGATTTCGGCGATGTGATTGTTCATATTTTCGACGCGAAGAATCGTCTCCTGTATGATCTGGAGCGCATCTGGCGCGACGGAAAGCAGATCGATCCCGCGGAGCTCGAGGCATAGGGGCATGTAGATTTCCCTTCATTTCTTAAATATTCCCTTTAAACCTTAAATAAGGGGTCAGAATGAAGAGAATTTTTCCCTTTATATCGTAAATAAGAGTGTTAAAAATGAAGAACGTGTTTTCCGTCATACCTTAAATAAGAGGTATGAAACCGGAAAGCACGTTTTCCATTATATCTTAAATAAGGATGACGCTAAGTCATTTTTTCCCTTTATATCTTAAATATATGTAGTTTTCTTGTTACTTCTGGAACATCTGATTATCTGAAAATACCCTCTTGCAATTCAAAAAACTTGGTGATATAGCTGCGGCAACGGTTCTGGAAGAGACCAGAATATGAAGCGCTTCATGGTTTTGGGATCAAGGTTTGAGAAATTTCACTCAAAACCTTATCCGCAGAAATCGTCAATTGGAAATTCGAATTCGATGATGATATAGTTGCAACGACAAAATTAACACGGATACCGGGATCAGGATTTTATTGCAGCAGTCGGTGAAATACCTGTGTGATAAGGAGTTGATGAGATGCATTTGGATCAGTCGGCGTCGGGAATACTGCGCAAAGCAGAAGATAAAAACGGTCGGAAATACATGGATTGGCGGATACCGTATATGGATCAGCCGGGGCTGATCATGGTCTATAAATCCGACAGCCGGTATGAAAAGTATATGATTTACTTTTTCACAAGTCCGGCGAGTAAATGCCCCGGCAAATACCTGCATACAACCTACGGAAGTATCCAGGTGGAAGATGGTTCATTGACAATCATAACAAAGAACAGCGTCTATGATTTTGAACTGGATGCGTCATGCGTTTCAAAGGCGGATATGATTTTGCTGTTACATACGGTAAATGAGTATTTTCGTGATGACGGCATGTAAGGCAAACGCTACCAGGCACTGAGCTGCGGGAGCGATTCCGCGGCCGTTTTCATAGCGTTGGATCTGAAATTAACAAAGAGAAAAAGGAATGATAAACGTATGAGCAGTTTTGAAAATGTAGAAATTTTTGAAGATACTAAAAGGCTGTGTGAAATGAACGGAAGAATTAAGGACGCCCTTGCACGGTCAGTGGAAAATCAGAAACTCATTCTGGAGGGAGTGGAGCTGTCTGCTGTGGATAAGGCGCGTTTCACAGACGAAGCGAAGATTGTTGTATCCACAAAGCGGACTTTCGAGGCGGCTGCAGGTTATGCAGGCCAGAAGGTGGCGGTACATAACTTTGCCTCCGCGACCAATCCGGGCGGTGGCGTGACAAGAGGATCCAGCGCGCAGGAAGAGTGCCTGTGTCGATGCTCCGGCCTGTATTTCTGCCTGAGCGTACCAGAAATGATGAAGGGCTTCTATTATCCGCATCGGAATGCGAAGAATCCGATCAACAATGCGGATATCATCTACACGCCGGATGTGACCGTATTCAAGACGGATACGAACAAGCCGAAACTGATGAATGAGGCGGAGTGGTATGACGTGGATGTTATCACCTGCGCGGCGCCGAACCTGCGGGAGAGGCCGAGCAACCGATTCAACCAGGGCAACGGTGATCGGGCGGTAAAAGTCAGTGACCGGGAACTCCTGGAAATCCATAAGAAGAGGCTGACAAGAATTCTGGATGTAGCTGCGTTGAACGGTGACGAAGTGGTGATTCTGGGTGCCTTCGGATGCGGAGCGTTTCAAAATAAGCTGGAAGTGGTGACGAGAGCAGCGAAAGAAGTGATTGCGGATTATCTGCGTGCATTTAAAACCATTGAATTTGCTGTCTATTGTTCCCCGCGGGATGATACGAATTTCAAGGTGTTTAAGCGGGTGATGGGAGCGTACTAAGGTGAGTATTTTGTAATGGAGGTATTACGGTATGAAGTTTAAGAAATGCGGACCGGAGCATGAGGCATCTTATTTGTTTGAGGTTGATAAAAAATGGATGCGGAGCGGAAATGATTTTTCAGAATTATTGGAGTCTATTCGCAAAGAAGCCTACCTCAAAGGATTCCGGAGAGGCCAGGAAGAAGCCAGTTATGGATTCTGGAACAGTGACTGCCGTAAAAAATTCAGGGAAGATGAAGAGACGGACAGAATTATAGAGCACGAACATTTTTGGACAGCGCATGATGAGTGGGCGCAGTACATTGGAAAAACCACGTCGAATCTGGCGGCGTCTGCATACCGGAGTTATGCGGACGGAGAAAATGCCATTGACGGCGTGATCGAAACCCTTTCCGCCATGCTGCACATTGAATTTGAAAATACAAAGCAGAAAGAGGATGCTGAAAGTATTGGTGTAGCGTTGCCTGTTACCCAGGCGGAAAAATGGCTGAGTGATGATGAGGATGAGGGAGAAGGCGTTAGCATGCTGACCATGACCCGTGAGATTCTGAAAGAGGGGCGCAAGGAAGGCTTCGATATTGGCTACATGAAAGGATATATGGCGGCGCAGTCAAAAGAATAGGCATTAAAATGGAGAGGTAGTGAGAATATGGGACATCAGGACAATACCGGAAAATTCATAGCGTTTATTTTGCGTCATCACCCGGAAGCCATTGGTATTAAGCTGGATGAACACGGCTGGGCCCGTACGGAAGATCTGATTGCCGGGATAGCGAAGAGCAGATCATTTGACATGCAGATGCTGGAAGAAATACAGTGACAACGGAAAAGAATGGTTCGGATTTTTGGTGAAAGATTTTTTTAAAACTATTTACATTTTGGAAAAAATCCTGTATAGTAGTGCCGAACAGAGTAGGAGGCCTCGCGTTAAGTGCCACCGGGACGGGGAGTTGCCCGGAGGACGAAGGTTCTGTAGCCGCGATGGGGTCACCGCACCCGCTGTTGTATATGGGATTTTTCCTTTATTGCAACAACGATACTCGGTCGGACGGAGGGTTCGGCTGAGGCGCTTTGCGCCTTTTTGCTGTTGCCTTTCCCCACGAGTGATCCGAAGTCTATACAGCTCCCTGATGCTTTCTCATCAGGGAGTTTTTTTTGTGGCAATACCGCACAATTGTAGCTTCTTGTCAAATTGTGCAGCGCAGTCCGGCTTCAGATCATTTTGGGGCATCAGCCAGTTTACCCGACGCAACAATCAAAGGAGGAATCATCCATGACCAATCTCACAAACAAACGAACCATGACAACCAAGACCCTGACACACTGTGCGTTGCTGGCAGCCCTGAGTGTGGTACTGGCAAGACTCATCATCCCCATGCCCAACGTAACTACCCGTTTTTCCATTGAGGCGGTTCCCATTTACCTGGCGGGCATGCTCTTCGGCCCAATGGCGGGTGGCCTGGTTGGCTTCAGCGCCGACCTGGTGGGCTGCCTGTTCTCCGGCTACGGCTATAACCCCCTGTTCTGCGTGCCGCCCATTCTATACGGCGTTTTCGGGGGCCTGCTGAGCGCCTGGCTGGGAAATCGGCCCAGCCTGCCGAAGCTCGCGGCGGGATTCCTGCCTCCGGTGATCCTGGGCTCCATCGCCTGGCAGAGCGCGGCCCTTTCTTATGTGTATAACAGCAAGGGCAGTTTCCAGGCAAGTCTTGTTTATTTCCTCAGCACCCGAACCATCCAGTTTGCCGTGACCCTGGTGCTGGATGTGCTCATCATTTATCAGCTGCTGAAAACCGGCATCTTTGAGCGCATGGGCATTTTGAAGAACTCCGAGAAAGAAAAGTAATTACGAAAGGCAGCACTACGTTTTCAGCGTGGTGCTGCTGACCTGAAAGGAAGAATCCAATATGAACACTGAGCAAGCCATCGCTTATATCCATTCCGTCAGCTGGAAGGGCAGTATTCCCGGTCTGGAGCGTACCCAGGAGCTGCTGAAAAAGATGGGAAATCCGGAAAAGAAACTGAAATTTGTCCATATCGCAGGTACCAACGGCAAGGGCAGTACCGCTGCCATGACTGCCTCCATCCTGCGCAAAGCGGGCTATCGGACGGGCCTGTACATCTCACCCCACATCTACCGGTTCCACGAGCGAATGCAGGTGGACGGGGCGGACATTTCCAACGAGGATTTGGTGGCAGTGACGGAGTATGTGAAGCCTCTGGCTGATTCCATGCTCCAGTCGCCTACGGAATTTGAGCTGATCTGCTGCATCGCTTTCGAGTACTTCCTCCGGATGAAATGTGACATTGTGGTGCTGGAGGTTGGCATGGGCGGCGCCTGGGATGCTACCAACGTCATAGAGGTGCCCGAGGTGGCGGTGATCACCAACATCGGCCTAGATCACACCGAGTATCTGGGCGATACCGTGGAAAAGATCGCAGAAACTAAGTCCGGCATTTTCAAGCCACACGGTCATGCGGTGGTCTATCGGAGCACGCCCTCTGTAGAGACCGTTTACGAACGAATTTGTGCGGAGCGGGACGTGTCCCTACGGAAGGCGGATTTTGATTCTCTGGAGCTGAAGGCCCATACCTTGGAAGGACAGGTCTTCGACTGCGGTAGTCGGAAAAACCTGGTGCTGCCGTTGCTTGGTGACCACCAGCTTCACAACGCCTCCGTGGTGCTGTCCGTGGCGGACACCCTGATTGAGGAGGGGTGGAAAATTTCCGAGCAGAACATCTACGACGGCATCCGGGCCGTGCGCTGGCCCGGTCGGTTCGACATTGTCTGCAGGAAGCCTTTGTTTATCATCGACGGCGGCCACAATCCCCAGTGCATCGAGGCTCTGGTCAAGAATATTCCGGACTATCTGGCGGGGAAGAAGATCATTGCCCTCACCGGCGTGTTGGCGGACAAGGACTATGCGGATATGTATAAGCCAGTCATGCCGCTGGTTGACCGGTTCGTCTGCATCACCCCGCCCACACCCAGAAAGCTAGAGGCGGAGCAGCTTGCCCAGTATCTTCGTCAGGCCGGGGCTGAGGCGCGGGCCAGCGAGAGCATTTTAGATGGCGTAAAGAAGGCCATGGAGCTTGCCGGGGGGAATGGCGTGGTACTGTGCTTTGGCTCCCTTTATTCTATCGGTGGCATCCTGGATGCCCTGAAAGACCTTGGCGTGGTTGAATAAAAATAGTCTAAAGGTAAAAGGTGCTGTCGCATGATGATATGCTAATGCGACAGCACCTTTGGCTTGATATGGAAAAGAATATAATCGTCATCTTTCTGGTACGTGCCCTTCAAATCATCTTCCGTTCTTGCAGTTTCTTAATTTACAGCTGTTCATTATTTCCCGAATACATTATCAATTATGAGCTGTCCTGCCACATTCTCATCAATCGTATACTAGACTACAGGCATCTTCTACAGAAAGGAAACATCAGTTATGGCAATATCATCCATCACAGAGCGTTTTTATCTTGATGAAAAGGGATGTGACTGATTCATTGAAATTATGGAAAAAACAGAAAATAGACCGGCGAGCCCACTCCCTACTACTAATAAATATAAAGAGGATAAAAATTGCTGAAGAAGTACTTCTGTCGGTAAATTGGAGGTGTTTTTTATGAGAGCGAACAGTGAGCGGACCGATGCGGCACCGGAGCGGGCAAGGAAAAGCTTCGAACTTTTCACAAGACTTGAGGCATCCAGAAAGGCTGTTACAGAGACAATTGATTATGATGCCGAAAGGGAGAAAGCGATGAATGAGAAATTCGATATTATTGATTGATGCAAACATCCTTCTGAATTGCATCACGAACTGCGAGGATCCGTATCTCGAACAGTCTGTGGAAATTGTAAGAAAGTGATGCATTAGATATCATCCGCAAAATAGGATTCCAGTATTACCTCCCGTATCGTACATCTCATTCCGGCACATTCCATCCGACGGTTAAACTGCCGGACGAACAACCCAGCCCTCCAGTCCAGCCAGGATCCCTGCGGGCTGTGCCATGCAACACCACGTACATGATGGGAGACGAGCCACTGAGTCAGCATATGAACACGCAACTCCTCGTCATCGTGAATACAAAGCTATAGCTTCAGCTGATCCGAGAAACCAGCATCACCGAGGAAACCAAGGCACCAACGCCCACTGTTTACAACCATAACCATAATACGTCCTCCTGTGCAATTCAATATTTGATGTAAAGCACCGACTTTCGCGACGCATACCATCCTGGCTGCCAAAAATTTTACAGCCAAAATAGGGTGATATTGAAAAAATTTTAAGCCGGATTTCCTAAAAATTTCACGGCTGAAATCAGGGTATATTCGAAAAATTCATTTTGGAAAACTGGAGAAAATTTGAGGTAAGATTTGACGGTCTATTTTGGATTTTGGAAAAAATTTAGGCAATGTACAAAATAGCGGCAAAGCCGCATAAATAAAGGATTTACGGAGAATTTCTATTTTGGAAATAAAAAAGTAGTTTTAATGAGGATAAAACGCTGATCCGGGCAAACCAGGGACATTCCATTTCGGTGGATGTGGAACTGGAGCAAAAATTACCTATGACCTGGATGGAGGAAAGGTCTATGATATCAGCGGGGAGCACGAACTGGATATCACACAGATCATGCCATCCTTTTATACAGCTGCGGATTATGGTAACATATTAGAACCGTCCGTACAATGCGGATACGACAAAGGCTATGATTATTATATAAAGGATTGGTCTCCGTACAGCATCGCATCTGGAACAACCGGGGATATTACAGTTAAATTCACCTGGGAAACAACATCGTTCCTGCTTCCGGGAAAAGAATTTAATGCAAAGCTCAAAACATTATTGAGTGAAGACATGCAGACTATTACAACCAATACAGACGGCTCGCCTGATTGGTCAAAAATTACAGATGCAAATATCGTATCCATAGGTGGGGCAAAATTTCCAACATATGCTTGGAAGGATGATAGTTCCACAGATGGAAGTAAAGTAGTTCGATTATATTCTGAAGCAGAACTGATTTTAGAAAATCAGGATAGCAGCTACATGTATTCTGCACTTGATACTCCAGTGGAATTAATTGGAAATAAACAATATCAGTTTCAATACGATAGACGCTCAACAAGATTAAAACAAAAACTACATCTGGCGTATAAATACAGCAATAATAACTATTTAAGATATGGTGACTTATTATTAAGAGAATGCGATGGAATATTTGAAAATGATGAAAACCTCCAAAGTGTGCGAATCCACGAGAGTGGATACTGCAATGATGTTACAAGTTTAAAAAGCCTTTTTAAAGGATGTGCGAATTTATCTTCCATCGAGTTTGTAAAGTCATATTCAGAAAAAGAAATGGAAATTACTGATGATGCAGATATTACAGATATGCTGAATCTGAAAGGTGATGGAACAACTGCAAGAACGGCAGGAAATACGCTGACCATCAAAAATGCACCAGAATCCTTCAAAAGGGCGGCTCAAAAATGTGATCTTGGCTTTAATGATGTGCAGCTTGTATTTGAAGATTAACAATCACATCCAGAAATTTACCAAGTGAACTGGTACATGGAGCAGAGGTACCTTTACACCAACAACCTAATCTACTTCCACAATCCTGCGGCCAACCACCGCAGGATTTTTCTCCCCATACCCATCAGGTGTTTAAGAAATAAAAGGAAAATTCTTCCCACTCCGCAACACCCTTGTTTGCGAAATAAAAGGAAAACTTTCACCGTCCTCCAACACTCTTGTTTAGGAAATAAAAGGAAAATTTATTCTGCTTGTTTAAGAAATAAAAGGAAAAAGTAGGATGCAGTAAAACCTTCTTGTTCGCGATATAAAAGGAAAAAACGTGTTGAAATTGACCCATAAATGTGGGAGTATGTTAACGAAATAAAAGGAAAGAAACAGGGCATTCAAGACAGACGAAGAGGTCTGACTTCTATCCGTGAGGCAGCGGAAGAATGGTCATACTGGTTATCAGAAGGCGGGGCAAGAACATACGTTCTTGCCCCGCCTTCTCTGGAATTCCTGACCGCCGCTTTATTTCATCACGCGGTACACGCCGAAGACCCTGCCTAGGATCCGGCAGTCATCTACAATGATCGGCTCCATCTCGTCATTCTCCGGCTGCAGACGGATGTGATCTTTCTCCTTGAAGAAGCGCTTGACGGTGGCGGAGTCGTCAATCAGTGCCACGACGATCTCGCCATTCTCCGCGGTGCTGCAGCTGTTCACGAAGATGAAATCGCCGTCCATGATGCCGACGTTGATCATCGATGTGCCGTGGACCTTCAGAATAAAGGATTCGCCGCGCGGAACATACTCCGCAGGAATCGGGAAATAGCTCTCGATGTTCTGCTCCGCGAGAATCGGTTCGCCCGCGGCAACTCTGCCGACAACGGGAAGAGAGGCAGTCTCGGTGCGGAGCATCTGGAAATTGTCGTCGCAGATCTCAATGGCACGCGGCTTCGTTGGATCCCTGCGGATGTAGCCGCGCCTCTCCAGCGTTTCCAGATGGGAGTGAACGGAGGAGGTGGACTTCAAATGAACGGCATCGCAGATCTCGCGGACCGCCGGCGGGTATCCTTTCTCCATGATCTGATCCTTGATGTATTCGAGAATCTGCTGCTGCTTGTCTGAGATGGGACCCTTTGCCATAAATGTGTCCTGCCTTTCGTTTGCGGAATGGATTGGTACGGCGGGCGGTTTCCTTCATGGGATGACAGCGCTTTCCTGAAAGGACAAAAGCCGTCCGGTTCCGGTGAAAATCGATAGTACCCGTGCCGATATGTCTATTATAAAAGTGCCCGGATGAAATGGCAAACAGTTTTCGAAAATATGTTCGCCTCCCTGTTGACATTCGAATGTACGTTCGATATAATTCAAAACATAAGGGACGAACAAACGTTCTGGTTCCGTTCCGATTCGACTGGTCATTGATCGTTTTTTAGGGAGGGGAACACAATGAGAACTGCAAGAACACGCGCACTGCGGGCACGGAAGGTCCGTCTGACTTACACTGTTCTGGGAGCTGCTGTGGCTGCGGCCATTCTGCTGACAAGCCTTCTGATCTTCGGAATGACTTCTCACGCGGACGAGAAGGGCACGCAGGCGCATAAGTATTACACGAGCGTCCTGGTGACTGGAGAGGACACGCTGGAGGAGATGGCAGAGCGCTATGCGGATCCGTCCCATTACCGGAACACGAAGGCCTATTACCGCGAGGTGTGTGAGATCAATCATCTCTCTCCGGCAGGCGAAGAAGCGCCGAGAGTCGCTCCCGGCAACTATGTCATTGTCCCGTATTATTCCACGGATCTTTTGTGAACGGCCGATCCGAAGGGGGGACGTTGACCGACTGTATTACATTAAGAGTTTTTACCGTAAATGTGAGATGTTCGGAACGGCTGTCGTTTTTTCATCGGGTACTTCCTTCTGTTTTCCCAATGCCCAGATAGGAGATACTATATAAATTCATACCAGGAAAGTCCCGGAGTGCCTTGTACTCCGGGACTTTCCCGTTGTAAAAACACTTCAGAGTTTCCTGTGCCGCGCAGCGTGCCTCTCCCCTTGCCCGGCGAGTGTTACCTGCAACTTCGCATCCTGAGTGACTATGTGGACGCGTGTCCCTTGTCTGGCAGACCCCGCCCGGCTGATTTCGGCGTTTTCTGACAAATACCGGGAAATGGGGTAGAATAAGGGCAGGAACTTCATGGAACCGAGAGGTTCTTTCAAACCGAAGGATGTGCCTGCTGCCGGAGGATCGTCCGGTTTGGAATCGGATCCGGCAGCAGGCATCATGAACAGGAGGATCATCAATGGAGATGATGGAAGAAAGAAAGGCACTTGCAGAGAAGAAGCTGGAGGAATACGGCCAGTCACATGTTCTGCAGTATTATGATACGCTGACGCAGGAGGAGAAGGAGAAGCTTCTTACGCAGATCGAACAGATGGATCTGTCGGTGACAAAGTATGTTCACCACAGGGACGAGCTGCCGGGACGCGGCGTTATCACTCCTTTGAAGGCAATGGAGATTCCGGAGATTCAGGAGAAGGAAGCGGAATACCGGGCAATCGGCTTGAAGGAGATTCGCGAGGGCCGGGTCGCCGCGGTTCTTCTTGCAGGAGGAATGGGAACACGGCTTGGTTCGGATAATCCGAAGTGCATGTATGACATCGGCATCACTCATCCGGTCTTTATTATGCAGAGACTCGTGGAGAACATGATGGATGTCGTGAAGGAGGCCGGGACATTCTTCCCGCTCTTTATCATGACGAGCGACAAGAACCATGACGCGACCGTTGCCTTCATGAAGGAACATGAGTATTTCGGCTACGATCCGGACAAGGTGTTCTTCTTTCAGCAGGACATGGCTCCGGCCACGGACTACGACGGAAAGATTTACATGGAGAGCCGCTGGCAGATGGCATCCTCGCCGAATGGAAACGGCGGCTGGTTCAGCTCCATGAACAAGGCGGGACTTGTTGACAAGCTGCATGAGCTCGGCGTGGAGTGGCTGAACTGCTTTGCCGTGGACAATGTTCTCCAGAGAATTGCAGATCCGGTCTTCATCGGCGCAACCATTGCGGAAAATTGCGTCAGCGGGGCCAAGGTGGTCCGCAAGGCGGCACCGGACGAGAAGGTCGGCGCGATGTGCCTGGAAGACGGGAGACCGTCCATTGTCGAGTATTATGAGATGACCCCGGAGCTTCTGGATGCGAAGGATGCCAATGGGAATCCTGCCTACAACTTCGGCGTCATTCTGAATTATCTGTTCCGCGAGGATAAGCTGGAAGAGATCATGAATGACAGGCTGATGCTTCATATCGTGGAGAAGAAGATTCCCTATATGGATGCAGGCGGCAATCTGATCAAGCCGGAATCTCCGAACGGATACAAGTTCGAGCAGCTGATTCTGGACATGGTGCATGAGATGGAGTCCTGCCTTCCTTACGAGGTAGAGCGCTCCCATGAGTTTGCACCGATTAAGAACAAGACCGGCGTGGATTCCGTGGAATCCGCAAGGAAGCTCTGCGAGGAGAACGGCATCCGGCTGTAAAAAAGAAAACGCAAAAGATGCTGCGCGGTAATAGCGGGAAGATCGAAAAGGAAGCGGGTACAGAACATATGTTCTGTACCCGCTTTTTACCTGGTGCGCCCGGCGGCGCACGTTTCTAACGGGTGCAAGTCCCGAATCCGCCCGG
>CAVKEB010000022.1:0-38717 GCA_963655255.1 bacterium | reverse complement strand
TCTGTATACAGAGAGAATTCGCCTTCGCGAAATTCTCTCTGGTATCGCGGATTTGGCCGAATGCGGGGTATAAAAACGCACCCGGACGAAAACGTTCGCAGAGCGGAATGGGGATTGGGGTGTCCGGCACATTAAGGAAGGAGAACAGCAGATGAAAACACAGCCTACCAACATGCAGAGAGATATCCTTGCACTGAATATGGAAGAACAGCTGCAGGAGCTTGCCTCGGACAAGTACGGGAAGACCATTGCGGCCTGCACCAATGAGGAGCTTTACTATGTGATTCTCGATTACTGTAAGCGCCTTCTGGCCGTCACGGAGAGAAACGTCGGCGAGAAGAAGGTTTATTACATTTCCGCGGAGTTTCTGATCGGAAAGCTTCTTTCCAACAACCTGATCAATCTGAAGATCTACGACAAGATGAATGAGATTCTTGCGCAGAACGGGAAGAATCTTGCGGAAATCGAGGAGGTGGAGCCGGAGCCGTCTCTTGGAAACGGCGGATTGGGCCGCCTTGCGGCGTGCTTCATGGATTCCATCGCAACGCTCGGACTCCCGGGCGAGGGAATCGGCTTGAATTACCATTACGGTCTGTTCCGTCAGGTGCTGGATGATCACCTGCAGAAGGCCGAGAAGGATCCCTGGATCGAGAAGGATTCCTGGGAGATCCGGAGTGATGTTTCCTTTGATGTATATTTCGGAAAACGCAAGGTGACCTCCCACATGTATGACATTGATGTCATCGGATACGATGCGGGCGTCAATAAGCTCCGTTTGTTCGATGTGGATACGGTGGACGATTCTCTGGTAAAAGAGGGGATCACCTTTGACAAGGATGAGATTGAGAAGAATCTGACGCTGTTCCTGTATCCGGATGATTCGGATGAGAAGGGAAGGCTTCTTCGGATTTATCAGCAGTATTTCATGGTCAGCAATGCGGCGCAGTGGATTCTGCGCGAGATGAAGGCGAAGCAGTATGACCTGCGTCATCTCTATGATCACGCGGTCATTCAGATCAATGATACGCACCCGACACTGGTGATTCCGGAGCTGATCCGGATTCTGACGGAAGAGAAGGCACTGTCCATGGACGAGGCCATCGAGGTGGTATCGAAGACCTGCGCCTATACGAACCACACCATTCTGGCGGAGGCGCTGGAAACCTGGCCGATGGAGTACCTGGAGAAGGTGGTTCCGCAGCTGGTTCCGATCATCAAGGAGCTCGACCGCCGCATCCGCGCGAAGTACAAGGATCCGGATGTTCAGATCATTGACAAGGACGACAAGGTCCACATGGCCTTCATTGACATTCACTACGGTTTCTCCGTCAACGGCGTGGCGGCCATTCACACCGAGATTCTGAAGGACACGGAGCTTCACAAGTTCTATGAGCTGTATCCGGAGAAATTCAACAACAAGACGAATGGCATCACCTTCCGCAGATGGCTTCTTTCCTGCAACCATGAGCTCTCCAATTTCCTGTCGGAGACCATTTCCGATGCGTACAAGAAGGACGCAAACCGTCTGGAGGATCTCCTGCAGTACAAGGATGACGCCCAGGTGCTGGACCGTCTCGGTGAAATCAAGAAGAACAACAAACTGGCCCTGACGGAGTATATCCGTGCGCACGAGGGCGTGGAGCTTGATCCGAACGGAATTTTCGATATCCAGATCAAACGTCTCCATGAATACAAGCGCCAGCAAATGAATGCGCTGTACATCATTCACAAGTATCTGGAGATCAAGAACGGCAAAAAGCCGGTTCGTCCGCTGAACTTTATTTTCGGTGCGAAGGCGGCTCCTGCCTACATCATCGCGCAGGACATCATTCACCTTCTGCTGGTTCTGCAGGATATCATCAACAATGATCCGGACGTGAACCGGTATATGCATCTGGTATTCGTGACCAACTACAACGTGACCTACGCGGAGAAACTGATTCCGGCGTGCGAGGTTTCCGAACAGATTTCCCTGGCATCCAAGGAAGCTTCCGGCACCTCCAACATGAAGTTCATGCTGAACGGTGCGGTGACGCTGGGAACGGCGGACGGCGCGAACGTGGAAATTCACCAGATGGTCGGCGACGACAACATTTACATGTTCGGCATTGATTCCGAGACCGTCATTGAACATTATAAGAAGGCGGACTATGTCTCCCGGGATTACTATGAGAAGAGCCCTGTTATTAAGGAAGCCGTGGACTTCATCGTGGGGCCGCAGTGCATGAAGATCGGTCATAAGGAAAATCTCGAGCGCCTGTACAACGACATTCTGAACAAGGACTGGTTCATGGCCCTGATTGACCTTGAGGATTACATCCGCGTGAAGGATCAGATGTTCGCCGATTATGAGGACAGAAAGCACTGGAATCAGATGAGCCTTGTCAATATCGCAAAGGCGGGCTTCTTCTCCAGTGACCGCACGATTGCGGAATACAACCGCGACATCTGGAAGCTGAAATAACCGGAAGCATTATTGGGGAAACATCGGCAAAAGGCATGCGCAGCGCATACGGGCAGGAGTGCCCGATGCACTGTGGCATGCCTTTTGTGTTAAGATGATACCGGAAGGTGGACAGGGCATGAAGGGCTTCTGACCGATGACATCGTGGTTTTCCGCGGGGAAATTCGGGATGTGCGGGACCGTCAGGATAAAGAGCTTTTACGGAAAGAGACAAAGGCGCGTTATGGATATGGATTTGTTTGACTATATGCGGGAGAAGAACACGGAAAAGGAATCGCCCCTTGCGGCGAGGCTCCGCCCGCGGACGCTGGATGAGGTGGTGGGGCAGCAGCACATCATCGGCAAGGATAAGCTCCTCTACCGCGCGATCAAGGCGGATAAGCTGGGGAGCGTCATTTTCTACGGCCCTCCGGGAACGGGGAAGACCACGCTCGCCCGTGTGATTGCGAATACGACTTCGGCGGAATTCTGTCAGATCAACGCAACCTCGGCGGGCAAGAAGGACATGGAAGAGGTCGTCGCCAAAGCAAAGAACCGCCTCGGAGGCTATGGGAAGAAAACAATTCTGTTCATCGACGAGATTCACCGCTTTAACAAGGGGCAGCAGGACTATCTGCTTCCCTATGTGGAGGACGGCACGATCACGTTGATCGGCGCAACGACGGAGAATCCATATTTTGAGGTGAACAGCGCTCTGATCTCAAGGTCCATGATTTTTGAGCTGAAACCCCTGACTTCTGCGGACATCCGGGAACTTTTGACCCGTGCGGTCAACGACCCGGAACGGGGAATGGGAAGCTATCACGCGGTGCTGGATGAGGATGCACTGGAGTTCCTCTCGGAGATTTCGGGAGGAGATGCCAGACATGCGCTCAATGCCATTGAACTGGGCATCCTGACGACGGAGCGGTCGAAGGAGGATGGGAAAATCCACATCACGCTGGAGGTTGCGCGGGAGTGCATCCAGAAACGTGTTGCGCGCTATGATAAAAAAGGCGATAATCACTACGATACGATTTCTGCTTTTATCAAGAGCATGCGCGGATCCGACCCGGATGCTGCGGTCTATTACCTTGCCCGGATGATTGAGGCGGGGGAGGAGCCGGAATTCATCGCGCGCAGGATCATGATCTGCGCGTCGGAGGATGTCGGCAATGCGGATCCGAACGCACTGCGGGTGGCAACGGCAGCAAGTCTTGCCGCAGAGCGCATCGGCTGGCCGGAGTCGCAGATTATCCTCGCCCAGGCGGCGGAGTATGTGGCGACGGCACCGAAATCCAACACAGCCTGCGCTTCCATCATGGATGCGAGGAAGCTCGTGCAGAAAACGGGAGATCTTCCGATCCCGCCGTATCTGCAGGACGCGCACTATCAGGCGGCGGCCGATCTCGGCCGCGGAATCGGTTACGAGTATGCCCATTCCTATGAGGAGCATTACGCGGGACAGCCGTGCCTTCCGGAGAAGATCCGCGGGACAAGGCTCTATCAGCCGTCGGAGAACGGCTATGAACAGACCATCCGGGAGAGAATGGCACATCTGACGAAGGATCCCCGCTATACGGAGAAGGAAGAGGGACTTCCGCGGGATGGCGGGCAGCAATGAATCCTTCCGGAGAAGAGGATGGAGCCGGCAGGGAAAGAAGCAGAGAAAAAGTAGGAAAGAACGGATGAACCATCTGCGGCACCGGGCATCCAACCGGAATGCAGCAGAGGAAAACAGAAAGATCAGTTATTAAAAAGGTGAAAAGGGGGAACAGGATGGCGACCAACGCAGAGAAGGCATTAAAGCTTCATGAGGAATGGAAGGGGAAGATTTCAACGGAGGCGAAGTGCAGGGTCCGGACGAGAGAGGACCTGGCGCTTGCCTATACGCCGGGAGTCGCCGTGCCCTGCAAGGTGATTCATGAGGACCCGAAGGCCGCCTACACCTATACGCTGAAGCAGAATACCATTGCGGTTGTCAGCGACGGTTCCGCGGTCCTGGGCCTTGGCAACATCGGACCGGAGGCCGCGATGCCGGTCATGGAGGGCAAATCCGTTCTCTTCAAGGAATTCGGCGGCGTCAATGCGTTCCCGATCTGCTTAAAGACGCAGAATGTCGATGAGATTGTGGAGACGGTGCAGCGCCTGGAGCCCACCTTCGGCGGCATCAATCTGGAAGATATCAGCGCGCCGCGCTGCTTTGAAATCGAACGCCGTCTGAAAGAGACCATGAACATTCCGGTTTTTCATGATGACCAGCACGGAACGGCAATCATCGTTCTGGCAGGCATCATCAACTCACTGAAGATCACCGGAAAGAAAAAAGAGGACTGCCGCATTGTCGTCAACGGTTCCGGAGCGGCGGGCATTGCGATCAGCAAGCTCCTCCTGCGCTACGGATTCCGGCATCTTGTTCTCTGCGATTCCAAGGGCATTATCAGCAGAGACCGGGAGAATCTGAACTGGATCAAGCGGGAAATGCTGGAGACCACCAATCTGGACAACCGGAACGGAAATCTTGCGGACGCCCTGAGGGGAGCAGACATTTTCATTGGTGTCAGCGCTCCGAACAGCGTGACAGAGGAGATGGTCCGCTCGATGAACAGGGACGCGATTCTCTTTGCCATGGCCAATCCGGTTCCCGAAATCATGCCGGACCTTGCGAAGAAAGCCGGTGCCCGCATCGTGGGAACGGGACGCAGCGATTTTCCGAACCAGGTCAACAATGTCCTGGTGTTCCCTGGAATTTTCAAGGGGGCGTTGGAAGGAAAGGCACGTCAGATCACGGAAGAGATGAAGCTGGCCGCCGCAGAGGCGCTTGCCGGCATTGTATCGGATGAGGAACTGAACGAAGAATTTATTCTGCCGGAAGCCTTCAACCCGAAGGTCGCGGAAGTGGTATCGGCAGCAGTGCGCGACAATATTACAGAAGAGAACAGGCTGTTCTGATGGAAGCGGTTGCAATTTACAAGTTAATCATTCTATATATGCTGGACCGCGCGGGCGGGGAGCTTACCATGCCGCGAACCAGCTCTTTTCTGATCGAGAACGGATACGCGAATTTCGAGACGCTCCTGCAGACCTACGAGGAGATCGAGAAAAACGGATTCGTGGAAGAGCGCAGCATGGGCGGCAAAACCTTTCTCCAGATTACGGAGGAAGGGGAGGAGACGCTCGGCTTTTTCGCGGATCAGCTCCCGGACGGCATCAAACAGCAGGTGCGCACCTATCTGAAGGACATGGGACGGGAGATCACGAACGAGGAGTCCATCTTCGGCGAATACTACCGCTCGACCTTCGGCGATTACACAACGCACCTCGTGGTGAAGGAGAGCGGGCATCCGATTGTCTCCCTGGACCTGTCGATTCCGGATGAAGAAGCGGCGAAGAAGGCCGTGGCGGGCTGGAAAGAGAAGAGCAGCGAAATCTATCAGAGGCTCGTGGAGATGCTGATGGAGTAGTCCGCAAAAAAATCTTGATAATTTCGATACAGTCGCGTATCATAAACCAGATGATATGCCGCCATGGCGGAACTGGTAGACGCGCGGGACTTAAAATCCCGTTCTGGCAACAGAGTGCGGGTTCGATTCCCGCTGGCGGCAGCTTTTATGAAACCTTGTATTCTCAACGAGATGTCTGTAATGTTGAAAATACAAGGTTTTTTGATTTAAAAACAGAACCAGTTATTGAAACTTGGAAAGGAGATACGGAAATGGACAGACAGAAATTACAGGAGATTATTGCAAGCTGTGATCACACCCTGCTGAAGGTGGATGCCACGTGGGAGCAGATCCAGGCAATCTGCGATGATGCCGTGCGGTTCGGGACGGCCAGCGTCTGCATTCCGCCGGCCTATGCGAAACAGGCCGTGGAATATCTGGACGGACGGATTCCGGTCTGTGTGGTGATCGGTTTCCCGAACGGTTATTCCACAACGGCCTCCAAGGTATTCGAGGCCAAGGACGCCATCGCAAACGGCGTGTCGGAGGTGGATATGGTCATCAATGTCGGCTGGGTCAAGGACGAACGGTACGACAAGGTGGAGGATGAGATCCGGCAGATCAAGGAAGCCGTCGGAGATCACATTCTGAAGGTCATCATTGAGACCTGCCTCCTGACCAGGGAAGAGAAGATCCGGATGTGCGAAGCGGTAACAAAGAGCGGCGCAGATTTCATCAAGACTTCGACGGGTTTCTCCACGGCGGGCGCAACCTTCGAGGATGTGAAGCTGATGAAGGAGCACGTCGGCCCTCATGTGAGAGTGAAGGCGGCCGGAGGAATCTCCACGCTGGAGGATGCGGAGAAGTTCCTGGAGCTCGGGGCGTCCCGGCTCGGCACCAGCCGCGTGATCAAACTGGTGAAAGAGATGCAGTAGAAGAAAGGCACGGAACCGGTGCCATGACAGTTAGATCCATCCGCCGTCCACGGTCACGATCTGACCGGTGAGATAGGCGGGGGCATGGATCAGCTGCAAGGCCGCGGCGGCAATTTCCCCCGGCTCTGCGAAACGTCCGGCGGGGATTTCTTCGGAAAGCTCCGCCTTTTCTTCTGCACTCAGCTGGCCGTTCATGGCCGTGTCGACGCACCCGCAGGCAATGGCATTGACGGGAATGCCGGAAGGCGCGAGCTCCTTGGCAAGGGCCCGGGTGAGTGAATTGACACCTCCCTTGGTGGCGGAATAGGCCGCCTCGCAGGAGGCTCCGACGTTTCCCCAGACAGAGGAGATGTTGAGAATGCGCCCCGGGCAGACAGACCCAGCCGGAATGCCGTCTTCTTTTGGCTTGGAAGAGGCGCGTACATCATCTCCGGAGGAATTGAATTTCCTTGTGTCTTGGAGTACTGCGTCGAAAGCGGCTTCTTTTGTGTTCCAAAGTGCGGCACCGGTATCGCAGTCCTCCGCCCGGGAGCGGTTCTTCAGAAAGAGCGGGATGGCTGCCCGCGAGGTATAGAAAACGGAAGAAAGATTGGTCGCAAGAATGCGGTCCCATTCCTCATCCGTCATGTCCTGCAGAAGGCCGATGTGCGCGATTCCGGCGTTGTTGACCAGCAGCTCCAGCGAAGGAATCCCTGCAAAAAGACGCGAAACCGAAGCGGAATCCCCCATGTCGCAGAGAACGCTCCGGACGAGCACATGATGACGCTCTTCCAGGTCCGCAGCAAAGGCGGAAAGCTCCGGAAGCGTCCGGGAGCAGGTCAGAATCAGGTTCCATCCGTCCCCTGCCAGCGCTGCGGCAATGGCTTTCCCGATTCCGCGGGAAGCGCCGGTTACAAGAGCTGTGCGGGAATAATTCAAATCCATAACAAATCCTTTCGTAAGTCGATCCGGATGCGTTAAAATAATATCCATTCTGTACAATATGCGAATATGCCGGAAATGAAGCGGCCCGGATACCCATTTGGGGGAGTCGTTCTGCCTGATGGCAGATTCCGTCCTGCAACTTTATATGCAGGAGATGCTACCGCATATTGTACAATAGGGACAGGCAGAAAAGATACTACCCTGTGCACGGACGGACGGGGCGGCCTTGCCGGAAAAGGCAGGCAGAAGGACCCGGATAAAAAATTGCAGTAAGGAGCAAAACGAATTGAGCAACATGAGAGTGGAGCGGAAGACAGACACCGGCAACGGCGTCGTCCGGCTGATTTTCGTCGTGCTGGCCACAACGGCGCAGATCTATTTCCTCTATATTCTGGTGGCCTGGCTGAATGGCTATTCCATATGGATTCGTATTTTTACGGAGGTCGTTGCCGTTCTGATCGTGCTGATGATCTATGGGAAGCACACCACTTCTTCCATGAAAATGCCGTGGATCATGCTGATTACGGCGGTGCCGCTTCTGGGGATCGTTCTCTGGTTTCTGATGGACAGCAAGCTTGCGACGCATCCGATGCAGAAGCGGTTTTCGGAGATCGAAAAGCGGCTGTCGGTGTTCATGCTGCAGGAGAAAAATGTGCAGCCGTCTCTTCGTTATGAGAATCCGGCAGCAGACGGCATCGCGCGGTATCTGTGGCGGAAGGGAAGTTTTCCGTTGTACCGCAACGAGGGATGCATTTATTATCCGGACGCGGCAAAGGCTCTGGAGGCCCAGCTCCAGGATCTCTCCCGGGCGGAGAAATTCATCTTCATGGAGTATTTCGCGATTGAGGACAAGGAGTCGTTTGAGCGGATTCACCGCATTCTGAAGCAGAAGGTGAAGGAGGGCGTGGAGGTCCGTTTGTTCTACGATGATGTCGGCAGTATCAGCTTCATCAACGGCGGTTTCCGCGCGAAAATGGAAGCGGACGGAATCCGCACCAGGGTCTTCAATCCGGTGTTGCCGAGCCTTCGCGTGTTCATGAACAACCGGGACCACCGGAAGATTACCGTGATTGACGGGAAGGTTGCCTATACCGGCGGCTACAATCTCGCGAACGAGTATTTTAACGTGACCCATCCGTACGGAGAATGGAAGGACGCGGGCATCCGGCTGACCGGCCCCGCAGTCCGCACCTACACCACGGTTTTTCTGGAGATGTGGAACGCGATCCGCGCGACCGATGAGGATGATAAGGAGTTCGGGCGTTTTTTCCCGGGGCTTTCGATTGAGAATGCGGAGTCGGCGGCGGACTTCTGGAAGAACCCGGAAGTCCGGGAGAGCACGGAGAACGTGGAATATGACGTCGTGAAAAACGCGACCGGATATGTTCAGCCCTACGCGGATTCCCCACTGGATGAAGAGCAGATCGGCGAGAACGTGTATATGTCGATCGCAAACGGGGCGTCCGACTATCTGTATTTCGTGACGCCGTACCTGATTCTGACAGATGAGATGAGCCGCGCGATTACGCTTGCCGCGGAGCGCGGCGTGGATGTGCGGATTGTGACGCCGGGGATCCCGGACAAAAAGATCACGTATCAGCTGACGAGGTCCTATTACGCACAGCTGGTGCGCAAGGGAGTCCGGATCTATGAGTTTACGCCGGGCTTCTGCCATGCGAAGTGCTGCGTCAGCGACGACTTCGTGGCGACCTGCGGCACCATCAATCTCGACTACCGGAGTCTGTATCATCACTTTGAGGACGGATGCGTGATGTACGGAACTCATTCCGTGCAGGACGTGAAAAAGGATATGGAGGCGCTCCTTGCGCGCAGCTGCGAGGTGACGGATCGCTACCGCGTCGGCCAGCGGAGCATCTTCCTTCGTATCTTCCACTGCCTGCTGAGATTGATTGCACCACTGATGTGAAGACACATGTTTCCATTGGACGCCAGTCCAACACCGAAGATTTCCGGAGGAAATTCGAGGTGGCTGTCCGCAGGAAGCAATGACAGGATGTGATTTCAATGATTATAGAAACCAGGAAGGAAAAGAGGGGGGAACACCATGGCTTTTTCATCAAACAGTTACCAGCAGCTCGGCTTCGGTGACAGAACGCTCTCGCTGAACGACCGGGAACAGAAACGGATTGAAAAATCCTGGGCGGGACGTTTTGCGGAACAGATTTTCCCGAGAATCGACGAGAAGATTTTCCTGCCGCTGTATTCCAGCATTTCCACGAAACCGAGCGGACCGGTCAATGTCATTGTGGGGGCGTTGATTCTGGAAGAAATTTTTGATCTG
The DNA here is from genome assembly GCA_963655255.1 of bacterium. Lineage (GTDB taxonomy): Bacteria > Bacillota > Clostridia > Lachnospirales > Lachnospiraceae > CAG-791. Next base: position 28,670 of record CAVKEB010000022.1, on the reverse strand, counting down.
TCCGACACGCAGGTTGTGGAGAACTGCATCTTCGATGTCCGTTACCAGACGGCGCTTCATACCACAAGTGCGCTGGTGCAGCCGGTTTCGGAGAGAACGCTGCAGCGTTTTCGCAGAAAGCTCTCCGATTATGAGGCCCAGAGCGGCAGGAACCTTCTGCACCGCTGCATGGAGAATTTCAACGGCGAGCTGGATGCGCTGATCGGGGAGGAGCTGCCGGACTGCAGAAAGGACAGTCTGGAGATCGAAAAGGGAATTCTTCGGGAGAACGGAGGTGCTTCTTTTGACGAATCGGTCCTCTCGGATCCGGAGCAGTTCAAGATCGGCGTTCTTCCGGCCCATTCGGATCACGTCTGCTATGCTTCGGCGGCGGAGATGGAGAAGGGGGAGACCTCGCTTCGCAGCTCCTTAAACGGTCTGTGGTATTTTTCCTATGCGAGGAACCCGCAGTCGGCCATCCGCGGTTTTGAGAAGCTGAGCTGCGACTGCAGAAGCTGGGACGAGATCCGTGTTCCTGCCCATATGCAGATGGAAGGGTACGATGTTCCGGCCTACATCAACACGCAGTATCCGTGGGACGGAAGGGAAGCGCTGAAGCCGGGAGAGATCCCGACGCAGTTCAATCCGGTCGGGAGCTATGTGAAGTACTTCCGGGTGCCGGAGGCAATGCAGGGGAAGCCGGTCCATATCTCCTTCCAGGGCGTGGAGAGCGGCTATGCGGTGTGGCTCAACGGCAGCTTTGTCGGCTACAGCGAGGACACCTTCACACCGTCGGAGTTCGACCTGACGCCGTATCTTTTCGAGGGAGAGAACAAGCTGGCCGTCCGCGTCTTCAAGTGGACGAGCTCGAGCTGGCTGGAGGATCAGGACTTCTACCGGTTCAGCGGTATTTTCCGGGATGTGCATCTGACCGCGGTGCCCGAGGTGCACGCGGAGGATCTGAAAATCCGGACGCTCCTGGATGAGTCCTGCACGCAGGCGGATCTGGTGCTGAATCTGAAGCTCTCGGGACCGGCGGAGGAGGTGCAGGAGGAAAAGCACATCTACGGCTATACGGAGTACCGTCTGGAGAAGGACGGGAAAATCATCCTCTCCGGCGAGGCGGACAACGAAAGGGAGAACGAGATCACGGCAAAGGTCGCGGCACCGGCCCTCTGGTCGGCGGAGGACCCGCAGCTGTATGATCTGTATCTGACCCTGCACGCGAAGTCTGGGAAGGCCGTGGAATTCATCCATGAGAAGGTCGGCTTCCGCCGCTTCGAGCTGAAGGACGGCCTGATGTGCCTCAACGGGAAACGGATTGTGTTCAAGGGCGTCAACCGGCATGAGTTTTCCTGCGACAGCGGCCGCGCCGGAATGAGCGAGGAGGCGATGCGCCGGGATCTTGCGATCATGAAGCGCAATAATATCAATGCCATTCGCACGAGCCACTATCCGGACGACACGAAGCTGTATCGCCTCTGCGACGAGTACGGATTGTACCTGATCGCGGAGAACAACATGGAGACCCACGGAACCTGGGCGGCGAAGGAACGCTCCGGAGAGGAGAACATTCTTCCCGGTGATCACAAGGAGTGGGAACCGGTTCTTCTGGACCGCGTGAATTCCTGCTACCAGAGAGACAAGAACCACCCGGCGATTCTGATCTGGTCCTGCGGAAATGAGTCATTCGGCGGGAGCGTCATTTATGAGATGTCGCGCCGGTTCCGCCAGCTGGACCCGGACCGCCTGGTGCACTACGAGGGCGTTTTCTGGGACCGCCGCTACGATGTGACCTCGGATATCGAGAGCCAGATGTATACGCCTGCGGACAAGATCCGGGAATTCCTGAAGGACCATCCGGACAAGCCGTTTATCTGCTGCGAGTACACACATTCCATGGGCAATTCCAACGGAGGAATGTTCAAGTACACGGAGCTCTCCGAGGAGGAGCCGCGCTATCAGGGCGGCTTTATCTGGGATTTTGCGGATCAGTCCCTGCGAAAGAAAGACCGCTATGGCCGGGAATATCAGGCCTACGGCGGAGACTGCCTGGAGCGGCCGACGGACTACAGCTTCTCCGGAAACGGCATTGTGGCGGGGGACCGTCTGGAATACCCGAAGCTTCAGGAAGTGAAGTTCCTGTATCAGAACATTTCCGTCCGGTTTGACGGCAGTTCGTTTACGGTCATCAACCGGAATCTGGAGGTGTCGACGGACCGCTTTGCGTGCGTGGTGCTTCTGGAGAAGGAAGGACACCTTCTGGAGGAGAAAGAGGTGGAGACAGCGGTTCCGCCTCTGGAAGAGAAGGAATATCCGCTCCCGTTCCGGCTCCCGGAAGAAAAGGGAGAGTATGCGGTGACGGTTTCCTTCCGGCTGCGCGAAAAGACGCTGTGGGCGGATGCCGGCTATGAAACTGCCTTCGGGCAGCAGGTGGTGCGGATTCCGGGAAATGCTGCAGCTGCAAAGTCCGTGCTTTCTGCCGTGGAAAACCGGGAAGAGGGCGGAGAGGGACAGGCAAAGGAGAAAGCAGAGCTTCCGGAGCTGATCCGCGGAACCTTCAATGTCGGCGTGAGGGGAACCGACTATGACGCTTTGTTCTCCTATATCAATAAGATGGGACTGAAGTCCTACCGGTACGGAGGGAAGGAAATGATTGACCTTCCGCCGCGGCCGAATTTCTGGAGAGCGCCGACCGACAACGACAAGGGCAATAATATGCCGGGCCGGTACGGAATCTGGAAGCTGGCAAGCCTGTACGCATCGGACTTCCCGGCGGAAGGGGCGGGAAGCCTTTCTCCGGAGGAGCTCTCCCGCTACCCGAGAGTGCGGAAGGAAGGAGAGACGTATGCGGTCACGCAGCGGCTGTTCCTCCCGACGGTGCCGGAGGCGGAGCTTCTGGTGAAGACGAAGTTCCACCTGGACGGAACCGTGGACTTTGTGATGGACTATGATCCGCAGAAAGAGCTCCCGCCGATGCCGGAATTCGGCATGCTCTTTACGCTGGATGCCGATTATGATCAGGTGACCTGGTACGGGAACGGACCGGAGGAAACCTATTGTGACCGGGAAAAGGGCGCAAAGCTCGGCGTTTATTCCGGGAGCGTCGCGGACCAGATGACGCGCTACCTTGTTCCGCAGGAGTGCGGCAACAAGACGGGGGTCCGCTGGGCGAAGGTGACCGACCGGAGGGGGAGAGGACTTCTTTTCTCTGTTCCGGAGGGCATGACGATGAACTTCTCCGCGCTTCCCTGGACGCCGGAGGAAATCGAGAACGCCGCCCACCACACGGAGCTGCCGCCGGTGCATCACACAACGGTGCGCTGCTCTCTCATGCAGATGGGCGTTGCCGGGGATGACAGCTGGGGAGCAAGGACGCATGAGGAATTTCTTCTCAGCAATAAGAAGCACCTCCACTTTGAGGTTTCCATGCGGGGAATCTGAAGGACAGAAATAAAAAAGCTTGAAATGCGTCAGCCGGAGGAATAAGGATTTTCTGCAAAAACGCAGGAAATCAAAGCGAACGCACAGATGGAAAGACCTTGACACGGCTTTTGCAGGATGCTATTCTATCCTGCGAAAGATCGTGAAAAGGTCTTTTTTTTATGCGCGAAAGGCTGAAAAGCGGGAGCGCAGTCACCGGGAGGCGGAAATTTGAGAAACCGCCGATTACCGGAGTATAGTTCATCATTTGGAGGTTAAAGACTATGCGTACAAGAATTACCCTGGCATGCACCGAATGCAAGCGCCGCAACTATAACACGACCAAGGATAAGAAGACTCATCCGGATCGTATGGAAATCAAGAAGTACTGCAGATTCTGCAGAAAGCACACCGTGCACAAAGAGACGAAGTAATCCGGCTGTTCTTTGGAGGATCGCATGAGCAAAGACAATACGAAAGCCAAAGAGTCCAGAGCAGCTGGCTTTTTCAAGGGCGTGAAGGCCGAGTTCCGCAAGATCATCTGGCCGGACCGCGATACCATGCTGAAGCAGCTGGCCGCAGTTCTGGTTGTCACCGTTCTGCTCGGCGCAGTGATTGCACTGATTGACTTTGGATTCCAGAATCTGATCGATCTTCTGACGGGAATTACCATCGGCGGCTGACCGTTTCCCTGATAATTCCGTGGAAGGTGCTTTGGATCAGAAGAGGTAAATCAATGGCAGATAAGAAAGAAACAAAAGTCCGTGTCAGGGCTGGCGTTCTTCCGGAGGTCCGCGAGATCAGAAGACCGGATTTCACGAAGAAGGCGGCTGACATCGAGAAGGCAGAGGCGGAGCGCGTTCTGAATCAGGGCGATGCGGCTTCTGACGAGGCACAGGCGGCAGCGGTTGCGCAGTCTCTCGAGGCACAGGAAGAGGGAAGCGTCGACGGCGAGCAGCTGGATGAGAGTGCCATCAGCGATGTGGCAAGATGGTACGTGGCACACACCTATTCCGGCTATGAGAACAAGGTGAAGGAAGGTCTGGAGAAGACGGTGGAGAACCGCCATCTGGAAGATCAGATCTTTGAAGTCACGGTTCCCATGCAGGACGTGTACGAGCTCAAGAACGGCGCAAAGAAGCTGACGCAGAAGAAGCTCTTCCCGGGCTATGTTCTGGTCAGAATGATCATGAACGACGAGACCTGGTACGTCGTCCGCAACACCAGAGGCGTGACGGGCTTTGTCGGACCGGGATCCAAGCCGGTTCCGCTTTCTGAGGCTGAGATGAAGAATCTGGGCATTCACACGGCGGACACGAAGGTGGACTTCGCAGAGGGCGACAGCGTGGCAGTCATCGCCGGTGTCTGGAAGGATACCCTGGGCGTGGTTTCCAAGCTCGACTACAGCAAACAGATTGCAACCATCAGCGTGGAGCTCTTCGGACGCGAGACGCCGGTTGAGATCAGCTTTGCGGAGCTTCGCAAGACGAACTGACGGGAGAACGGCTAACACGTACTTCCTGATCTGCCGGAGACGGCAGCAGTCCGCCAGAAGGCACGGGAGTGCCTTCGCTTGAATCATATGGACAAGACAGGTATAATGCCTGATTGTTGCCGCGTGGCAGTTATGTGCGGCGAATCGCCGGAATCATCCGGCACCGTAATGTGCGGGAGCAGGAGCCACCTGCGATGACCGCAAAGGAGGAAAAACACATGGCTAAGAAAGTAGAAGGTTACATCAAATTACAGATCCAGGCCGGCAAAGCAACCCCTGCACCGCCCGTCGGACCTGCACTCGGACAGCATGGTGTCAATATCGTTGAGTTCACCAAGCAGTTCAACGCCAAGACAGCAGATATGGGTGACACAGTCGTCCCTGTTATTATTACTGTTTATGCAGACAGATCTTTCAGCTTCATCACCAAGACCCCTCCGGCAGCTGTTCTTCTGAAGAAGGCAGCCGGCATTCAGAAGGCATCCGGTGAGCCGAACAAGACCAAGGTTGCATCTGTTACCAAGGCACAGGTTGAGGAAATTGCCAAGACCAAGATGCCCGATCTGAACGCAGCTTCCCTTGAGGCAGCAGCTAGCATGATCGCAGGAACTGCCCGCAGCATGGGCATCACCGTTACAGACTGACAGATCAGAATTGGAGGTTAAATCATGAAGCACGGAAAGAAGTATGTTGAGGCCGCTAAACTGATCGACAAGTCCAAGGTTTACGAGGCTGAAGAGGCAGTTGCACTGGTAAAGAAGAGCGCATCTGCAAAGTTTGATGAGACAGTAGAACTGCACATCCGCACGGGCTGCGATTCCCGTCACGCTGATCAGCAGATCCGTGGCGCGGTTGTCCTTCCTGCAGGAACTGGCAAGAAGGTTCGTGTTCTGGTATTCGCAAAGGGCGCCAAGGCAGACGAGGCAACCGCAGCAGGCGCAGATTTCGTCGGCGGTGAGGAGCTCATCCCGAAGATCCAGAAGGAAGGCTGGCTTGACTTCGACGTCGTTGTTGCAACTCCCGACATGATGAGCGTTGTAGGACGTCTTGGTAAGGTTCTCGGACCGAAGGGCCTGATGCCGAACCCGAAGGCTGGTACCGTAACGATGGATGTTACCAAGGCCATCGCAGATATCAAAGCCGGTAAGGTTGAGTACAGACTGGACAAGGCGAACATCATTCACGTGACTCTCGGAAAGGCATCCTTCACCGAGGAGCAGCTCATGGAGAACTTCAACGCTCTCATGGCTGCCATCGAGAAGGCAAAGCCGTCATCCGTAAAGGGCCAGTATCTGAAGAGCATCTCCATCGCAACCACGATGGGCCCTGGCGTGAAGATCGTTGCGAACAGATATTGATTGGAACCACACTGATCGCTGCCGGTGAACGGAACCGGATGCCGGGCGGGAAGAATTTTCGAGGAATTCCTTCTTGACGCCGATATCTTGTTCTGTTATAGTAGCGAATGGTTCAAATAGAACCGGCCGAAGACAGCAGGTGCCGAAAGGCGTAATGCATTGCAGCCTGCCGAGGATGATGAAGTGAAATTCAGCTCCCTCTGTCATGCGGCAGAGGGAGTTTTCATTTATCTCCCTTGATCGGCAACAAGAATCTATAAGGAGGTAAGAAATGGCAAAGATCGAAGAGAAAAAGCCTGTCGTACAGGAAATTTCCGAGAAGATCGAAGGCGCTGCATCCGTAGTGCTGGTTGATCACAGAGGACTGACGGTTGCTCAGGACACCGAGCTCCGCAAGCAGCTTCGTGAGGCTGGCGTTCAGTACAAGGTCTACAAGAACACCATGATGCGTTTCGCATTCAAGGGAACGGACTTTGAGCAGCTGGACCAGTATCTGGACGGACCCAGTGCAGCAGCAATCTCCAAGGATGACGCAACAGCACCCGCAAGAATTCTCTATCAGTTTGCTGCAAAGGCAGACAAGCTTGAAATCAAAGGCGGTGTTGTAGAGGGCAAGGCTTATGACAAGGATGCTCTGGAAGAGATTTCCAAGATCCCTTCAAGAGACGAGCTCCTCTCCAAGTTCCTTGGAAGCATTCAGTCTCCCATCACCAACTTCGCACGCGTTATCAAGCAGATCGCGGAGAAGAAGGAAGAGGGCGGCGAGGCAGCGCCTGCAGCCGAAGAGGCTCCTGCAGCAGAGGCTGCAGCTCCGGCAGAAGCAGCTCCCGAAGCATAATTGCTCCTTTCATGAGAAAGGGCAGGGCGGCATAGCGCCGCAGATTTTCACTATCATTATAGGAGGTCATTTAAGATGGCAAAGTTATCTACCGCAGAAATCATTGATGCGATCAAAGAGTTATCCGTACTTGAGCTGAACGATCTCGTAAAGGCTTGCGAGGAAGAGTTCGGTGTATCCGCAGCAGCAGGCGTTGTTGTAGCAGCAGCAGGCGCTGGCGCAGCAGCTGAGGAAGAGAAGACTGAGTTCGACGTTGAGCTGACTGAGGTTGGCCCGAACAAGATCAAGGTTATCAAGGTTATCCGTGAGATCACCGGCCTTGGCCTGAAGGAGTCCAAGGACCTCGTTGAGGCAGCTCCGAAGGTTGTTAAGGAAGCAGCTCCGAAGGCAGAGGCTGACGACATCAAGGCTAAGCTCGAGGCTGAGGGCGCTAAGGTTACCCTTAAGTAATTGCTCTCGAAGAGAATCTTACAGAACGATAAACCCGTCACCGGTGATCCGGCGGCGGGTTTATTTGTCTTTACCGGTGACACCGGATGTTTTTGCGGGAAAATTCGGGATGACCGGAACAGTTACCGAATTTTCGAAAATATCTTGACTCCACTGACAACTTGCCATATCATATATGCGCTATGTTCTGCAATTATGCCCTACTTTGCTCTCCTTAAGGATTAAGTTCCGGAAGAGAAAGCGGGATAAGGCACAATATGGTGGTACCTGTACACACAGCATACGAACGCCGTGGTTTCCGTAAAGGATTTGAGCCGCCTGCAGTTTTCACGTCTTCAGCGATTCTGTTTTCCCCGGACATCGACGTTCGACAGAACGAGGTAAATGAATGAGCAATAAGATCAGGCTTCACCCCGCTGGCAGCGGCCAAAGCATGCGCATGAGCTATTTCCGCCAGAAGGAAGTACTGGAGATGCCGAACCTCATTGAGGTGCAGAAGTCATCCTACCAGTGGTTCCTGGATCAGGGTCTTCAGGAAGTGTTCGATGACATTTCTCCGATTGAGGACTACAGCGGACATCTTTCTCTCTCCTTCGTAGGGTATCGCCTCTGCGAGGATGAGATTAAATATTCCATTGCAAAATGCAGGGAAAGAGACGCAACCTATGCGGCACCCCTTCGTGCCCGCGTCCGCCTGTACGATAAGGAGAATAAGAAGGAAGTCAAGGAACAGGAAATCTTCATGGGCGACCTTCCCCTGATGACCAAGACGGGAACCTTCGTCATCAACGGTGCGGAGCGAGTCATCGTATCCCAGCTGGTTCGTTCTCCCGGCATCTACTACGGCATTGACAAGGATAAGTACGGCAAGGAACTGTATTCCTGCACTGTCATCCCGAACCGCGGAGCATGGCTGGAGTATGAGACCGACTCCAATGATATTTTCTATGTCCGCGTGGACCGCACCAGAAAGGTGCCGGTCACGGTTCTCATCCGTGCCCTCGGCGTCGGAACCGACGAGGAGATTCTGGATATGTTCGGCGACGAGCCGAAGCTTCGCGGCAGCTTTACCAAGGACCCTGCTCACTCCTATGAGGAAGGTCTTCTTGAGCTGTACAAGAAGATCCGTCCCGGCGAACCGCTCTCCGTGGAGAGCGCAGACAGCCTGATCAACGCGATGTTCTTCGATCCCAGAAGATATGACCTTGCGAAGGTCGGCCGCTACAAGTTCAACAAGAAGCTGGCGCTGCGCAACCGCATCACCGGCCATATTCTGGCTGAGGACGTGGTGGATGAGGCAAACGGCGACGTACTCGGGAGCGCGGGAGATACCGTCACCCGTGAGATGGCAGATGAAATCCAGAACGCAGCCATTCCGTATGTGTGGATCCAGACGGATACCAGAGACCGCGTGAAGGTTCTGTCCAACCTAATGGTGGACATCACGCACTTTGTTGACTGCGATCCGCAGGAGCTGGGAATTACTGAGCAGGTTTATTATCCTGCCCTTCGCGAGATCCTGATCCAGTATCAGGACAATGAGGATCCGGAGGCTCTCGCAGAGGCTCTGCGCAGGAGCGTGCGCGAGCTGATTCCGAAGCACATTACCAAGGAAGACATCCTGGCTTCCATTAACTACAACATGCATCTGGAGTACGGCATCGGAACGGATGACGACATCGACCATCTGGGCAACCGTCGTATCCGCAGTGTCGGTGAGCTTCTGCAGAACCAGTACCGCATCGGTCTGTCGAGACTGGAGCGCGTGGTTCGCGAGAGAATGACCACACACGATGCATCCGAGGAGATTTCTCCTCAGGCTCTGATCAACATCAAACCGGTGCAGGCTGCAGTGAAGGAGTTCTTCGGATCCTCCCAGCTGTCCCAGTTCATGGATCAGAACAACCCGCTGTCCGAGATCACGCACAAGAGACGTCTCTCCGCACTGGGACCCGGCGGTCTGTCCAGAGACCGTGCCGGATTCGAGGTACGAGACGTTCACTATACGCACTACGGACGCATGTGCCCCATCGAGACGCCTGAAGGACCGAACATCGGTCTGATCAACTCTCTGGCATCCTTTGCGAAGATCAATCAGTACGGCTTCATCGAGGCTCCGTACCGCAAGATCGATCAGGATGATCCGAAGGGACCGCGCGTCACCAACGAAGTTGTCTATATGACGGCGGATGAAGAGGATAACTACCACGTAGCACAGGCGAGCACCGTGCTGGATGAGAACGGCTACATTGTAGACAACTATGCATCCGGACGTTACCGCACGGAGACTTCTTCCTATCCGAGAACCATGTTCCAGTACATGGACGTGTCTCCCCGGATGGTATTCTCCGTGGCAACCTCGCTCGTTCCGTTCCTGCAGAACGATGACGCGAACCGCGCACTGATGGGATCCAACATGCAGCGTCAGGGTGTGCCGCTGATCACGACGGAAGCTCCCGTTGTCGGAACCGGCATGGAAGAGAAGGCAGCAAGAGATTCCGGTGTCTGCGTCATTGCGGAGAAGCCCGGTACGGCTGTTTTCGTGGACGCAACGAAGATTTCGGTAAAATACGACGATGGAACCTCGGAAGACATCGAGCTGATCAAGCACCTCCGTTCCAACCAGTCGAACTGCTACAACCAGAAGCCGGTCGTCAACACGGGCGATCACTTTGAGGAAGGTGCTATCCTTGCAGACGGCGCTTCCACCCAGAACGGCGTGCTGGCGCTCGGCAAGAACCCGCTGATCGGATTCATGTGCTGGGAAGGCTACAACTACGAGGATGCCGTTCTTCTTTCCGAGAGACTGGTCAAGGACGATGTCTACACCTCCATTCACATTGAGGAGTATGAGGCAGAGGCGCGCGACACGAAGCTCGGACCGGAGGAAATCACCCGTGATGTTCCCGGTGTCGGCGAGGATGCCCTGAAGGATCTGGATGAGAACGGCGTGATCCGCATCGGCGCGGAGGTTCGTGCCGGTGATATCCTGGTCGGAAAGGTGACTCCCAAGGGAGAGACGGAGCTGACCGCAGAGGAGAGACTCCTTCGCGCCATCTTCGGTGAGAAGGCAAGAGAGGTCCGCGACACGTCCCTGAAGGTTCCGCACGGCGAGTACGGAATCATTGTGGACACCAAGATTTTCACCAGAGAGAACGGCGATGAGCTGGCTCCCGGCGTGAACAAGGCAGTCCGCATCTATATCGCACAGAAGAGAAAGATCTCGGTCGGCGACAAGATGGCAGGCCGTCACGGAAACAAGGGTGTCGTTTCCAGAATTCTTCCGGTGGAGGATATGCCTTATCTTCCGAACGGACGTCCGCTGGATATCGTTCTGAACCCTCTGGGCGTGCCTTCCCGAATGAACATCGGACAGGTCCTGGAGATGCATCTGTCCCTGGCTTCCAAGGCGCTCGGCTTCAATGTGACGACGCCGAACTTCGACGGCGCAACTCAGGATGACATCGTGGACGCTCTGAACATGGCGAACAAGTATGTCAATTCCAGCTGGGAGGAGTTCGAGGCGGAATACAAGGACAAGGTAGATCCGGAAGTCATGCAGTACCTGCACGATCACCTGGATCACCGTGAAGAGTGGAAGGGCGTGCCGATTACTCCGGATGGAAAGGTACAGCTCCGCGACGGACGTACCGGCGAGAAGTTCGATAACCCGACCACGATCGGTTTCATGCATTACATGAAGCTGCACCATCTGGTTGACGATAAGATTCATGCACGTTCCACCGGCCCTTACTCGCTGGTAACGCAGCAGCCTCTGGGCGGCAAGGCTCAGTTCGGCGGACAGCGTTTCGGAGAAATGGAGGTCTGGGCTCTGGAGGCATACGGCGCGGCATACACCCTGCAGGAAATCCTGACGGTGAAGTCGGATGACGTTGTCGGACGTGTGAAGACCTATGAGGCCATCATCAAGGGCGAGAATGTTCCGGAGGCAGGCATTCCGGAGTCGTTCAAGGTTCTCCTGAAGGAGCTCCAGTCGCTCGGTCTGGATGTACAGGTACTGAAGGACGATGGCACCGAGGCGGAGATTAAAGAAGATATTGACTACGGCGAATCCTCCATTTACAAGTTCGCAATGGCCAATAACTTCAAGGATTCCGGTGATACCGACCGTGAGTCTCTTGCGAAGGGCGGTATGTCCCTGCAGGAGTTCAACGCAGAGGGCGAGCTGCAGGAAGCTGAGGCAGACGAAGATGCGGAGCCGGATACCGATGACGCTGACAACGATGATTTCAGTGATTCAGAGGAGTGATGATAGATGCCTAATACAAAACAGCAGAGTTATCAACCCGTAACATTTGACGCAATCCGGATCCGGCTTGCGTCTCCGGAGAGAATCCGTGAGTGGTCCTACGGTGAAGTGACGAAGCCCGAAACCATCAACTACAGAACGCTTAAGCCGGAAAAAGACGGCCTGTTCTGCGAGAAGATTTTCGGACCCACCAAGGACTGGGAATGTAAGTGCGGAAAGTATAAGAAGATTCGCTACAAAGGCGTAATCTGTGACCGCTGCGGCGTTGAGGTAACCAAGTCCTCCGTCCGCAGAGAGAGAATGGGCCACATTGAACTGGCGGCTCCGGTTTCTCACATCTGGTACTTCAAGGGAATCCCGTCCAGAATGGGACTGATTCTGGATATGAGCCCGAAGGTGCTGGAGAAGGTTCTCTATTTTGCCAACTATATTGTTCTGGACAAGGGCACCACGGATCTGGAGTACAAGCAGGTCCTGACAGAGCGCGAGTATCAGGAAGCCAAGGAACAGTGGGGCAGCAAATTCCGCGCAGGCATGGGAGCAGAGGCCATCAAGGAGCTGCTCCTGGCTGTCGACATTGAGAAGGAATATCAGGAGCTCTCGGAGCAGATGGTGGATTCCACCGGACAGAAGAGAGCGCGCGTCATCAAGAGACTGGAGGTTGTGGAGTCCTTCCGTGAGAGCGGAAACCAGCCTTCCTGGATGATCCTGGACTGCATTCCGGTCATTCCTCCGGATCTTCGCCCGATGGTTCAGCTGGACGGCGGGCGTTTTGCAACGTCGGATCTGAACGATCTGTACCGCCGGATCATCAACCGCAACAACCGTTTGAAGAGACTTCTCGAACTCGGCGCACCGGACATCATCGTCCGCAACGAGAAGAGAATGCTTCAGGAGGCAGTGGATGCCCTGATCGACAACGGCCGCCGCGGACGTGCGGTGACCGGCCCCGGCAACCGTGCCCTGAAGTCCCTGTCCGACATGCTCAAAGGAAAGAGCGGACGTTTCCGTCAGAACCTTCTGGGCAAGCGTGTTGACTATTCCGGACGTTCGGTTATCGTCGTCGGACCGGAAATGAAGATTTATCAGTGCGGCGTTCCGAAGGAAATGGCACTGGAGCTCTTCAAGCCTTTCGTCATGAAGGAGCTGGAGAAGCGCGGCATTTCCCAGAACATCAAGAACGCGAAGAAGCTGGTTGAGCGCGTGAATCCGCAGGTGTGGGACATCCTCGAGGATGTCATCAAGGAGCATCCCGTGATGCTGAACCGTGCACCTACGCTGCACCGCCTGGGTATTCAGGCATTCGAGCCGATTCTGGTAGAGGGCAAGGCCATCAAGCTTCATCCGCTGGTCTGCACGGCCTTTAACGCCGACTTCGACGGTGACCAGATGGCAATCCACCTTCCTCTGTCAGTAGAGGCGCAGGCGGAGTGCCGGTTCCTCCTGCTCTCCCCGAACAACCTCCTGAAGCCTTCGGACGGAGGCCCGGTGGCGGTTCCTTCCCAGGATATGATTCTGGGTGTGTACTATATTACACAGCAGAGAGACGGAGAGCCCGGCGAGGGAATGTGCTTCTCGTCCATGAACGAGGCCATTCTCGCCTATGAGAATCACTACATCACGCTCCACTCCAAGATCAAGGTGAAGCTGTCCAAGAAGGATGCGGACGGAAACGTCATTTCCGGAATGGTAGACACCTCTCTGGGACGCCTGATGTTCAACGAGGCGCTGCCGCAGGATCTGGGCTTCGTGGACCGCAGCAAGCCGGAGAACTTCCTCCTTCCCGAGGTTGATTTCCTGGTCAAGAAGAAGGACCTGAAGAAGATCCTTCAGAAGGTCATTGACAAGCACGGCACCTTCAAGTGCGCCGAGGTTCTGGACCTGATCAAGGCAATGGGATATAAGTGGTCCACCATCGCCTGCATGACGATTTCGATTGCAGATATCCTTGTTCCGAAGGAGAAGAAGGAGCTGCTCGAAGAGGCACAGAAGACGGTTGACCAGATTTCCAAGAACTACAGAAGAGGTCTGGTAACCGAGGAAGAGCGTTACCGCGCAGTCGTAGAGACCTGGACGAAGATCGATAACCGTCTGACGGATGCCCTTCTGAACTCGCTGGACAAGTACAACAACATCTTCATGATGGCGGATTCCGGTGCGCGAGGATCCAGCCAGCAGATCAAGCAGCTGGCCGGCATGCGCGGCCTGATGTCGGATACGAGCGGACGTACCATCGAGCTGCCCATCAAGTCGAACTTCCGCGAGGGACTGGATGTACTGGAGTACTTCATTTCGGCACACGGCGCCCGCAAGGGAATGTCGGATATCGCGCTTCGTACCGCAGACTCCGGTTACCTGACGCGTCGAATGGTCGATGTCTCTCAGGAGCTGATCATTCGCGAGATCGACTGCTCGGAAGGCAAGGAAGTGATCCCCGGCATGTACGTCAAGGCGTTCATGGACGGCAAGGAGAACATCGAGAGTCTCAAGGACCGCATCACGGGACGTGTATCCTGTGAGGAGATCCGGGATGCCGAGGGCAATGTCCTCGTGAAGAAGAACCACATGATCACCCCGAGCCGCGCGGAGGCCATTCTGTCGAAGGGCCTGAACGCGGAGGGTGAGCCGATCGATCCTCTGAAGGATGCGGTCAAGATCCGTACCATCCTGACCTGCCGCAGCCACCTCGGCATCTGCGCGAAGTGCTATGGCTCGAACATGGCGACCGGCGAGATGGTTCAGGTCGGTGAGGCGGTCGGAATCATCGCGGCACAGTCCATCGGTGAGCCCGGTACCCAGCTGACGATGAGAAACTTCCACTCCGGCGGTGTCGCGGGCGGCGCAGATATCACACAGGGTCTTCCCCGTGTCGAGGAGCTGTTCGAGGCACGTAAGCCGAAGGGACTTGCAATTATCTCGGATATCGCCGGAACGGTTGAGGTCAGAGACAGCAAGAAGCAGCGGTCGGTTGTCGTCACCAACGATGAGGACGGAGAGTCGAAGGAATATGCAATTCCTTACGGCTTCCGCATCAAGGTTCAGGACAAGCAGGTGATTGAGGCCGGCGACGAGCTGACGGAAGGTTCGGTCAACCCGCACGATCTTCTGAAGATCAAGGGCGTCCGCGCCGTACAGGATTATCTGCTGCGTGAGGTACAGAGAGTGTACCGTCTGCAGGGCGTTGATATCTGTGACAAGCACGTTGAGGTCATTGTCCGTTCGATGCTGAAGAAGGTTCGTATCGAGGAGCCCGGAGATACGAAATTCCTTCCGGGAAGCCTGATCGATTTCCTGGATTTCGAGGACGAGAACGAGCGTCTGACCGAGGAAGGCAAGGAGCCCGCAAAGGGAACCCGCATCATCCTCGGCATCACGAAGTCGGCTCTGGCAACGGATTCCTTCCTGTCGGCAGCTTCCTTCCAGGAGACGACAAGAGTCCTGACGGATGCGGCAATCCGCGGCAAGGTCGATCCGCTGATCGGTCTGAAGGAGAATGTCATCATCGGTAAGCTGATTCCGGCAGGTACCGGCATGAAGCGCTATCGCTACACGAAGCTGAACACGGATGCGCGTCTGGCAGCTCAGACGGCTCTTCTGGATCAGGATATCCTGGATGCGGAAGATCAGGATGCTCCGGCGCCGGAGGATACGGATACCGTTTCGGATGCGGAGCTCCCGGAAGAGGAGCAGGCAGAGGACACCGTGGTTGCAGCGGAGGATGAGGAGTAAAATCTGCTCAGAATATCTGGTTCCGCCTGATTTGAAAAATAACTGTTCCGCACATCGAGGATTCCCGCAAGGAAATCCTTGATGTGGCCGGCCAAGGCCTCTCCGGGGCCTGGCCGCAGGGCAATTTTCTACGAGAATATGCCCGCAGGCGGTCAATTCTCATAAAAATTGTCCTGTGTTGAACAGTTACAAAAAATCGTTGACAACGAACGCTCCGATGCGTAAACTTAGAGCGATGTGCATACAGCACATCGCTCTTTTGCTGTCTTTTATCCGATCAGAAGGAAGGCGGCGGGAGCAGAACATATTCCTGTCCGGTCTGGGTTAACAGACGGGACAAATCTAACAAGGAGGTAATCAGAATGCCGACATTTAACCAGCTGGTAAGAAAGGGACGTGAGGTTTCTACCAAGAAATCCAAGGCACCCGCACTGCAGGTAGGATTCAACTCTCTGAAGAAGAAGCAGATCGCACAGGCTGCTCCGCAGAAGAGAGGTGTCTGCACCGCAGTCAAGACCGCAACCCCGAAGAAGCCGAACTCTGCTCTTCGTAAGATCGCCAGAGTACGTCTTTCCAACGGAATGGAAGTCACTTCCTATATTCCGGGCGAGGGACACAATCTGCAGGAGCACTCCGTTGTCATGATCCGTGGCGGACGTGTTAAGGATCTTCCCGGTACCAGATACCACATTATCCGTGGTACTCTCGATACTGCCGGAGTTGCAAACCGCAAGCAGGCCCGCTCCAAGTATGGTGCAAAGAGACCGAAAGCTGCAAAATAATACTTTCTAAATGTATGGTGATGTTGGAATCTGGTTTCGATAGATTTCTGTACAGAAATCCTTCGCGGTCCTTCGGCTGCAGATGCTGCGCCGGACCGGACGGGTGTTGGAACCTGATCGCCAGCATGGACACATCAAATTAGTGAGTACCTGTGAATTATCCACTGGAAGGCTGATCACACGGAATGACGGTCAGCCCGACACACATTGATAAGGAGGGAAGTATCATGCCGCGTAAAGGACATGTACAGAAGAGAGATGTATTAGCAGACCCCTTATACAACAGCAAGGTCGTAACCAAACTTGTAAACAGCATTATGCTGGATGGCAAGAAGGGTGTTGCCCAGAAGATTGTATATGGAGCATTTGCTCAGGTAGAAGAGAAGGCAGGCAAGCCGGCACTCGAGGTTTTCGAGGGTGCAATGAACAACGTAATGCCTGCACTGGAAGTTAAGGCAAGACGTATCGGCGGCGCTACGTATCAGGTACCGATTGAGGTTCGCCCTGAGCGTAGACAGGCTCTGGCACTGCGCTGGATCACCATGTTCTCCCGCAAGAGAGGCGAGAAGAACATGGAGGACAAGCTTGCAGGCGAGATCCTCGACGCATACAACAACACGGGCGCTTCCGTAAAGCGTAAGGAAGACATGCACAAGATGGCAGATGCAAACAGAGCATTCTCTCATTACAAATTCTGATCGGAGAGAATCTGTTGGGCATTGATTCCCGCATGAGCGCTTCCGGGAACAGACAGCTGTTTCCCGGAAGAGGAACGCGGGGTTTGCTAGGAGGAAAAACCTGTGGCAGAAAAAAGACAGTATCCCCTGGAGAGAACCAGGAACATCGGTATCATGGCTCATATCGATGCAGGTAAGACCACTCTGACCGAGCGAATCCTGTATTATACCGGTGTTAACTACAAGATCGGTGAGACACACGACGGTACTGCAACCATGGACTACATGGAGCAGGAACAGGAGCGTGGTATCACCATCACGTCCGCGGCAACCACCTGCCATTGGACGGAAGAGGATCACCACAAGAAAAAAGCGGGCGCTCTTGAGCACCGTATCAATATCATTGATACCCCCGGACACGTAGACTTCACCGTAGAGGTTGAGCGTTCCCTTCGTGTTCTGGACGGCGCGGTAGGTGTTTTCTCTGCAAAAGGCGGCGTTGAGCCTCAGTCTGAGAACGTATGGCGTCAGGCTGATACCTACAACGTTCCCCGTATGGCATTCGTCAACAAGATGGATGTCATCGGCGCAGACTACTACGGCTGCGTAGACCAGATCAAGAACAGACTGGGCAAGAACCCCATCATGATCAACATCCCGATCGGTAAGGAAGACACTTACATCGGACTGATCGATCTGTTCGAGATGGAAGCTTACTATTATAACAATGATGACGGAACGGATATCCAGATCAAGGAAATTCCGGATGATCTGAAGGACGAGGCTCAGATGTACCACGATCAGATGATCGAGCAGATCTGCTCTCTGGATGATGATCTGATGGAGCAGTACCTTGAAGGTGAGGAGCCGTCTGTAGATGCACTGCGGAAGGTTCTTCGCAAGGCAACCTGCACCTGCCAGGCAGTTCCGGTATGCTGCGGTTCCGCTTACAAGAACAAGGGTGTTCAGAAGTGCCTCGATGCCATCATCGAGTACATGCCTTCTCCGCTTGATATTCCTCCGATCAAGGGCACTGACCTTGACGGAAACGAAGTGGAGAGACATTCTTCGGACAGCGAGCCTTTCTCCGCTCTTGCATTCAAGATCATTTCCGATCCGTTCGTTGGAAAGCTCGCATTCATGCGTGTTTATTCCGGTACCTGCAAGGCCGGCTCTTACGTTCTGAACTCCACCAAGGATAAGAAGGAGCGTGTAGGCCGTATTCTTCAGATGCATGCGAACAAGAGATCCGAGCTGGATGAGGTGTTCTCCGGTGATATCGCTGCAGCAGTAGGTCTGAAGGTCACCACGACCGGCGATACCCTCTGCGACGAATCCGCTCCGGTTATTCTGGAGTCCATGGAGTTCCCGGATCCGGTTATCGAGCTCGCAATCGAGCCAAAGACCAAGGCGGGCCAGGATAAGCTGACCGACGCGCTGCAGAAGCTGTCGGAAGAGGATCCTACCTTCCAGGCACACACGAACACCGAGACCGGACAGACCATCATTGCCGGCATGGGTGAGCTTCACCTTGAGATCATCGTTGACCGTCTGCTCCGTGAGTTCCACGTAGAAGCAAACGTCGGTGCTCCGCAGGTTGCTTATAAGGAAACCTTCACGAAGCCGGTTGACCAGGAATACAAGTACGCGAAGCAGTCCGGCGGACGCGGTCAGTACGGACATTGTAAAGTCAAGTTCGAGCCTATGGATCCGAACAGCGAGGAGACCTACAAGTTCGACAACGCGGTTGTCGGCGGTAACATTCCGAAGGAGTACATCCCGGCTGTCGGAGAAGGTATTGAAGAGGCCATGAAGGCAGGAAACCTCGGCGGATTCCCGGTTGTCGGCGTTCACGCTACGGTTTACGACGGATCCTATCACGAAGTCGACTCCTCCGAAATGGCATTCCACATTGCCGGATCCATGTGCTTCAAGGAAGCCATGAAGAAGGCAGAGCCGGTTCTTCTGGAGCCTGTCATGAAGGTCGAGGTTACCATGCCTGAGGAATACATGGGCGATGTCATTGGAGATATGAACTCCAGACGCGGACGTGTCACCGGTATGGAAGACATCGGCGGCGGCAAGCAGGTCAACGGATTTGTTCCGCTGGCACAGATGTTCGGTTATGCAACCGATCTTCGTTCCATGACCCAGGGCCGCGGCAACTACTCCATGTTCTTCGAGAAGTACGAGCCCGTACCGAAGAACATTGCGGAGAAGGTACTGAACGATGCAAACAAGGACAAGGCATAATCCGAACGGAATGTCCTGCCTGAGGGAGGAAGCACCGAAAAGAGGTACTTAATCCTTGCGCTTGTCAGTTGCATTGGTTATAATGTTTGTCAGTGACCGAAAATCGGCAGTGAATGTCTAAGGTCACTGGCGAACACACTATGATTATTTTCCAAGGAGGAAATAAGAAATGGCAAAGGCACATTTTGACAGAACAAAGCCGCATGTAAACATCGGCACAATCGGTCACGTTGACCATGGTAAAACTACTCTGACCGCAGCAATCACTGCTGTTCTGGCAGACAGACTTGGCGTTGATCCTGCAGTTCCGTTCGACAAGATCGACTCCGCACCCGAAGAGAGAGAGCGTGGTATCACCATCAACTCCGCTCACATCGAGTATGAGACCGCAAAGAGACATTACGCACACGTTGACTGCCCTGGCCACGCTGACTATGTCAAGAACATGATCACCGGCGCAGCACAGATGGATGGCGCTATCCTCGTTGTTGCAGCAACCGATGGTGTTATGGCTCAGACCCGTGAGCACGTTCTGCTTGCTAAGCAGGTAGGTGTTCCGAAGATCGTCGTATTCCTGAACAAGTGCGACATGATGGATGATCCGGAGCTGATCGAGCTGACCGAGATGGATATTCGCGATCTGCTGAATCAGTACGGCTTCCCGGGAGATGACACCCCGATCATCCAGGGCTCTGCTCTGCAGGCTCTGAACGATCCCAAGGGACCGTGGGGAGACAAGATCATGGAACTCATGGATACCGTAGATGAGTACATCCCGGATCCGGTTCGTGATAACGACAAGCCTTTCCTGATGCCTGTCGAGGACGTATTCACCATTTCCGGTCGTGGTACCGTTGCTACCGGCCGTGTAGAGCGTGGTATGCTGAAGCTGAACGATCCCGTTGAGATCGTTGGTATTAAGGAAGAGACTCAGACCTCCGTTGCAACCGGTATCGAGATGTTCCGTAAGACCATGGACTTCGCAGAGGCTGGTGATAACATCGGTGTTCTGCTTCGTGGTATTGATCGTACCGAGATCGAGCGTGGCCAGGTTGTTGCTAAGCCCGGTTCTGTTACCTGCCACAAGAAGTTTACCGCTCAGGTTTACGTTCTGACCAAGGACGAGGGTGGCCGTCATACTCCTTTCTTCAACAACTACCGTCCTCAGTTCTATTTCAGAACAACCGACGTTACCGGCGTTATCGCTCTTCCGGAAGGAACTGAGATGTGCATGCCTGGTGACCACGTTGAGATGACCATCGAGCTGATCCATCCCGTAGCAATGGAGGAGGGACTTACCTTCGCTATTCGTGAGGGTGGCCGTACTGTTGGATCTGGCCGTGTTGTTTCCATCATCGAGTGATAGACACACAACAGAATAAGCTGTATTATGGATGGCACTTCGGAGATTTTTCCGAAGTGCCATCTTTCGTTTAAGGAGAAACCTCTGTGAAGAAACGAATCGAATGGATTGATACAGCAAAGGGAATCGCAATTTTTCTGATTGTGGCGGGGCACTGCGCGGATAAGAACGGCTCGTGCCGGATTCTTCTCCACTTTTCCATGTTCGCGGGAGTGGGAATTTTCTTTCTGCTCTCCGGGATGACGTTCTGCTGGAAAGAGGGTGCGTTTCCGTGGTTTGATCACCGGTCGGTGCGGTGCTTTTTGAGGAATCTGTGGCGGGGGCTGATCTTTCCGTATCTGTTCTGGGGGTGCATCAGCGTTGGAATTTATGGTATCCTCGGAAGAAGAGTGGCAGAAGGGCTGGCCTCGGACCGGAAGCACTTCGGGGTGGTGCCTAATCTTCTGGGACTGCTGTACGGAAATTCCGGAAGCGGCTACATGGAATGGAACCGTCCGCTGTGGTTCCTGGTCTGTCTCGTATGGGTGGAACTGATCTGGTATGCGATTCTTCATGCAAGGCGGCAGAAACTCCTGTTCGGCGCGGCGATGACGCTTCCCTTTGCCTGGATCATCGGGCAGAACCTGGCGGGAGTTCACCTCTGCCTTCCGTGGGAGTTGGAAACCGCAGTTTGCGTGCTGCCCTATTTCGGGGCGGGACGCCTCCTTCGCGGGGAATTTCCTGGTTCGGAAGAAATGGCTTTGAAAAATCCGGCGGGCAGGACAACGGGAAATCAGGTTGATTCGAAGACCACGGGATCGAAGACTGCGGGGATGCAGCAGACTGCCCTGTTCGCGGTGCTGGGAACGGTGTCCCTTGTGGCTTTATGGCTCCTTCTTTGGGGAGCAGAGGACGCAGATTTCCGCGCGGACCGGTTTTCGGAAATCGGGCTTTTTATCCCGGAGATGCTGTTCGGTATTTTCGGAATCCTGACAATCGCACGATTTCTGTCAGGGGTGCCGCAGGTGAACCGGTGGATGCAGTATCTCGGCCGCAGAACGCTGGCGGTGCTGGTGATGCATAAATTTCCGGTGATGGCAATGAAGCTTCTCTTCCATGGACGGAAGGAGAGCATCGGGGCGGATCTTCTGATGGCAGTGGTGACGATTTGCTGCTGCCTCGCGGCGGAGAGGCTGATCAGCGCCGCCTGCCCGGCCGTGTTCGGAAAGCCGAAGAGCCGAAGGCAGGCCGCCATTTGATCAAACTGACATGACTATAGATGCGGCGGAAATATACGGACAGACAGCTTCAGCGAAGAAATTCTGCCTCACAGAGTTGACCATGAATTACAGCAGGAATATGTCTGCGGGAAGGATAGAAGGGATGACAACAGGGAAACAGACAAAAGAAATGAATAAGAAGAAAATCCGCGCCGTCATTTTTGATATGGACGGCACCCTTTTTGATACCGAGGTGATCTACGGGCGGGCCTGGATCAAGGCAGGGCTTACGAAGGAGCAGTATTATCAGCTGATCGGAAGGAGCCGCGTGAACATTGATGAACTGCTCACCGGATGGGGATATGACCTTGAGAAGGTGCGCGCGGTGCGGAGTGCGGCCGTGGAGAAGGACCTGCAGGAGCACGGCGTCCCGCTCAAGCCCGGGACGGCAGAAATCCTTGAATGGCTGAAGGAGCAGGGAATTCCTGCGGCGATCGCGACATCCAGCGCAAGGGAAGTTGCAGAGCGGTATCTGCAGATGACGGGACTTGGTGCCTTTTTTGCTGAAGTGATCAGCGGAAACGCGATGGAGCGCGGCAAGCCGTTTCCGGATATTTTTCTGGAGGCGGCGAGACTTCTTCACAGGAGTCCTTCGGAGTGCCTTGTCGTGGAGGACAGCTTCAACGGTGTGCGCGCCGGGAAGAATGCGCAGATGTTGACGGTGATGGTTCCGGATCTCATCGCACCGGATGAGGAGATCCGGGGGCTTGCAGATGCGGTTCTGGACAGTCTGGAGGAACTTCCAGCATGGATTCGTGAAAAAAATCACGGAATATGATATATTCTATGAGCGGACAGCGCCTATAATCTCTGTAGCTGCAGGAAAAGATTCCCTTTTCGGGAAAGCTTGCAGGGATTACAGAAGAAGATCCGAAGAATGTTCGATCAGGCTGGAGGGGAGTCCGACCTGATCGACTTGTTTATACCGGAATTTCGGTATGGAATGGAATGAATCATGATAGAACAGATGGATGTTTTGACAGTCAGAATGCTCGGGGGATTTGCCTTGTCCTATCGGGGAGAGGAGATCGTACTGGGCCGCAATACCACGGCGAAATTCGTACAGCTCCTGCAGCTGATCTGGCTGCGCGGAGACCGGGGAATTTCCAAGCAGCAGATTGTGCACTGCCTGTATGAGGGAGATGAACTCTCCAATCCCAATAACAGCTTCAATAATCTGATTTTTCAGATGCGCAAACAGATGGTCGCGGCGGGGCTTCCGCGGATGGATTACATTGTCAAGATGGGGAAGGTTTATATTCCGGATCCGAATGTGCGCGTTCATGCGGACGTGCAGGAATTTCACGATGCCGTCAGCAGGGCCCGGGAGAGCGATGACAACGCGGTGAAAACACAGGCGTACCGGACGGCGTTCGAATGCTATCAGGGCGTTCTTCTTCCGGAAGCGGAGAACAGAGCCTGGGTTGTGACCGAAGCGGTCAAACTCCGGGAAGAGTTCGCCGAAGCCGTGCGCTTTCTCGGCAGTCTTTCCAAGGAACAGAAGGATTTCGACGAAATGTACCGCGTCTATGAAAAGGCGGCGCGGATTTATCCGGACAATGACTGGCAGGCGGATCAGATCGAGGCACTGATCTGCAAGGAAGATTATAAGGAAGCGTTCCGACTGTATGACAAGACGGTGCACCGCTATTCGGAAGAAATGGGGCTTCCGCCGTCAGAGAAGATGCTGGAGAACTATCGGAAGATGTCGCAGAAGATCACATCGCCGATGGGAAGGATTCAGGAAATCCAGTCGTCTCTTCAGGAAGACCCGGTCAGCGGCGCATACTACTGCAGCTACCCGAGCTTTATTGATACCTATCACGTCCTGGAGCGCAACATGGAGCGGACGGGGTATTCTGTTTTTCTTCTCCTGTGTACGCTGGTGGATTACGCCGGCAAGCCGATTTCAAACCGGGAGAAGCTGGATGCCCGCTCGGAGACACTGAAGCAGTGCATCGGCCGCAGCCTTCGGCGCGGCGACATTTTCACGAAATACAGTGCATCCCAGTATCTGGTTCTTCTGGTGGGCAGCAGTCAGGAAGGGTGCGAGGTGGTTTCCCGCAGGATCAGCGCCAGCCTGAAGGAGCGCGAGGGAACGCGGGCGGATGTCCGCTACAGCAATGTCTCGCTGGCGGATTTGTCCCGTATGACCCCGCTGAACTGAGGAAAACGATCGAAAATGACAGAGAAGAATGTGAAACGCCTGTATGCCCCGAATCTGATTTCCATCTGCATCGACCGGAAAAATGGCGTGGATTATGAAGGAGAAATCTGGGAAGAGTATGACACGGAGCCGGCACATTTTACCAGTATGCTGGGGGCTGTGCGGTACATTGAGAATTTCCTGGATGAACTGAATTTTCCGCAGAGAGCGATGGTTCCGCGCAGCTTCACCGGGACATCGACACAGGGAGCACAGACGGGCAGGCACAGGGAAAGAGTAAAGAGAATGAATAATCTGGAAGCAAAGAACGGAGAAGAAGGAACGTTTATTGTTCAGATCAAATACCGACAGAATGCGACCTGGCAGGGACAGGTCGTCTGGGCGGAGCAGAACCGGAAGGAGTATTTCCGGAGTGCGTTGGAGCTGCTGCGTCTGATTGACGGCGCGATGAGCGAAGGCACGGAAGGATTTGCGGGAATCCAGCGGAAACCGGCAGAGGAAAACGCACCTGCGGCGGAGCAGAACATGTCTCCGGAAGAGGGAGAGAAGGCGTGAGCAGATGGATTCTCGCTTCGGCATCGCCGAGAAGAAAAGAACTGCTTCACCAGATGGGACTGACGTTTGAGATCATCCCGGCGGCGGGGGAGGAAAAGAGCACTCAGAAGAATCCGGAGCGCTATGTGACGGAGCTTGCGGAGCACAAGGCGGAAGAGGTCTTTCAACGGGTCCTTCCGGAGACGAAACCGGTCATCGTGATCGGATCGGATACGATCGTTGTTCTGGGAGACCGGATCCTCGGAAAGCCGAAGGACCGCGGGGAAGCATTCGAGATGATTCAGGTCCTGCAGGGAAGAGAACATCAGGTGATGACAGCGGTTGCCCTCTGCTGGACCGATGAGGAGGGAAACGCACACCGGGATTCCTTCTGCAGCATCACGGAGGTTTCCGTGAACGCCATGAGCGGGGAAGAAATCCGGGAATACCTTGCAACCGGCGAGGCGGATGACAAGGCCGGGGCCTATGGGATTCAGGGGACATTCGGCATGTACGTCGCGGGAATCCGGGGAAGCTATCACGGCGTGGTGGGGCTGCCGACGGCGGCGCTTTACCAGAGACTCAGGACAAACGGCCTCTGGCAGTGAAGGACGTCTCCCGACGGGGCGCGGGAGGGATCCTGTCTTAGTCAGTCCCTCTGCCAGCGCCCGGCTGCGCCGCAGGGAAGGATGAGCTTTGAATCCGTGACGGGAAGTCCGATCTCATCAGCCTCGACATGTCCTCCGAACTTCGTCCGGAAAACGGTGTTCAGCATATAAGAGAGGACGGCGGGCTGGAGTCCCGTCGTGTAGGAATTCAGGAGCACGAACAGCGGATCGTCCGACAGAACCTGCGAACACAGGAGAAGGAAGTCGTAGATATTGTCTTCCATTTTCCAGATTTCACCCTTGGGTCCTCTTCCGTAGGAAGGAGGATCCATGATGATGGCGTCGTAGTGATTGCCGCGGCGGATTTCGCGTTCCACGAATTTGGCGCAGTCGTCCACGAGCCAGCGGATGTGAGCGTCCTCAAGGCCGGAGATGGCTGCGTTCTCCCTGGCCCAGGTCACCATTCCCTTGGAAGCATCGACATGCGTCACGGAAGCTCCGGCAGCGGCGGCCGCCAGAGTGGCCCCGCCGGTATAGGCGAAGAGATTCAGAACCTTCGCGCTTCTTCCCTCGTCAGCGGCCTTCTGCAGGATCGGGGTAAACCAGTCCCAGTTCACCGCCTGTTCCGGGAACAGTCCGGTGTGCTTGAAGCTGAACGGCTTCAGCATGAAATGCCGCTCTTTCCCAGTACCGGAATAGGAGATCATCCATTCCTCGGGCAGGGAGAAAAACTCCCAGCTGCCGCCGCCGTTCTTACTGCGGTGGTAGTGCGCGTTCGGTCTGTTCCAGTCGCGGCCTTTCTTTGTATTCCAGATCACCTGCGGATCCGGGCGGATGAGGCGGTACTCGCCCCAGCGCTCCAGCTTCTCTCCGCAGGAGGTATCGATGACTTCATAATCCTTCCAGTTTCCGGCAACCCACATAAGTGTTCTTTTCCTTCTATATATAAATAATGATAACTGCAGTTTACAGGTAATGGCAGCTGCTCGGGACGTCCCGGATTTTCCTGTGAAAATCCATGATGCCGCCTGCCAGAGCCCCTCGCACGGCCTCGTGAAAAAAAACATGACCGCTTCGGTCAATTCCATCGCACCCCAGCAAACGGGGCCGCGGGAGCGCGGCGGAACATCGAATAGTGTACCATATTTTCCTATGCTTAGAAAACGTCAATCCGTTCCGGACTTCCTGCAAAACCTTACGCCGGTCCTGTTCGTCCCTGACTCCCTGCAGAACCTTGCGATGGTGCCACACGTTCCTGATTTCCTGTAAAATCTTACATCAGATCCCCCGTTCCTGACTCCCTGCAAAACCTTACATCCGTTTCCACGTCCCTGACTCCCTGCGGAATTTTACATCAGTTCCACCCGCCCCTGACTTCCTGTAAAAATTTACGCTGACTCCATCCTTCTGCGTTTCATTTCAGTTGATGCACTGCCTCTCCTGGACACTTTATTGCACTACCATGTTGACGTACTGGGAAGAACCGGATAAAATGAGAGAAATGTTTTTGTGTATACAACTTTTGTAAATCCAGGCATCGGTCTGCAGATCCGCTGTGTCGAATCCTGCAGGAACAAACGATACCAAAGAAAAGAGAGGGGAAGAAGCGATGACGGGAGCACAGATCACAATGCTGGCGGCGATGGCGGCCTACCTGTTTCTGATGGTGGGAGTTGGCATCAAGCTGTCCGAAAAGAATGAGACCATGGGCGATTTTTACCTGGGAGGAAGGCAGCTGGGGCCGCTTGTCACGGCGATGAGCGCAGAGGCTTCAGACATGTCGAGCTATCTTCTGATGGGCCTGCCGGGACTGGCGTACCTCTCCGGAGCGGCGGATGTCGGCTGGACGGTCATCGGACTGGCTACCGGTACCTACATCAACTGGCTGGTGGTTGCGCGGAGGCTGCGGCGCTACACGGAACACACGAATTCCATTACGCTCCCGGAGTTCTTCTCGAACCGCTGGGGCGACAGGAGGAACATCCTGACGCTGATTGCGGCGGTCTGGATCATCGTATTCTTCGTTCCGTATACGGCGTCGGGATTTGCGGCCTGCGGCAAGCTGTTCCGTTCCCTCTTCGGGATGGACTACCATGCAGCCATGATCATCAGCGCGATTGTGATTATTTTCTATACGGCCATGGGCGGGTTCCTCGCGGCGTCCACGACGGATTTCATTCAGAGCATCATCATGACCCTTGCGCTGGCGGCGATTCTGATCTTCGGATTCACGCAGGCAGGCGGCGTAGCGGCGGTTTTTGACAACGCAAGAGCGCTCCCGGGCTATCTCTCCCTCACGCAGACCTACGATCCGGTGAGCGGAACAGCGAGTCCGTATACGTTCCTGACCATCTGCTCGACGCTGGCCTGGGGCCTTGGCTATTTCGGGATGCCGCACATCCTGCTGCGGTTCATGGCGATTGAGGATGACAGCAAGCTGAAGCTCTCCCGGAGAGTGGCTTCCGTCTGGGTGGTGATTTCCATGGCGGTTGCGGTGCTGATCGGCATGGTCGGCCTCGGCATCACGCGTGAGGGCAAAATCCCGATGCTGGAGGGATCGGCATCGGAGACGATCATCGTGCAGATCGCCAATCTCCTTTCGACACACGGAATTGCGGCGGCGCTCCTTGCGGGCGTTGTGCTGTCCGGCATTCTTGCGAGCACGATGTCCACCGCGGACTCCCAGCTCCTTGCGGCGTCCTCCTCGGTGAGCAATGATATTCTGGTGAAGTTCTTCCATATTAAGATTAAGAAGGAGCAGTCGCTTCTCCTCTCGCGGCTGAGCCTGATTGCCATCGCGGTGATCGGAATCTTCCTTGCCTGGGATCCGGACAGCTCGGTGTTCGGCATCGTCAGCTTTGCGTGGGCAGGGTTCGGGGCGTCCTTCGGACCGATTGTACTCCTGGCTCTGTTCTGGAAGCGTTCGAACCGGTTCGGTGCGATTGCCGGGATGCTGACGGGCGGCACGATGGTCTTTGTCTGGAAATTCGCCATCCGCCCGATGGGCGGCGTGCTCGGGATCTATGAGCTGCTCCCGGCCTTCGTGGCGGCCATTCTCGTGAATGTGATCGTATCGCTCGTAACGCCCGCACCGGACGGGGACATCGTGAAGTGCTACGAAGAGGTCGAGGGAATGAACTGAGCAGGCGGCGGAATTCTGGGAAATTACTAAAAATAGAGGTAACCGTTCAGAACATCTCGAATTTCCTTACGGAAATCTTTGATGCTGCCGGGTTACAAAGGGAAAAGCACATGCGCAGTGCCCGGACCGGAACGGTTCGGAAGAAGCCTGCGGCATGTGCTTTTGATTTTGAGGCCCGGGCAGAGAAACGGATGAAAAGCCTTCCGGCTGCGTCCGAGCATAAGATGGCGAGGATGCACGAAAATTCAGCAAAAATTTTGTGAAAAAAGCAAAAAACAGGTCTTGCATTACAAAAAACCTTCGTGTACAATAAAACACGCTGTGACATGATAGCGATGAAGCG
>CAVKEB010000021.1:0-46460 GCA_963655255.1 bacterium | reverse complement strand
CTTTCCGCCTATCCGCTATCCTGAATAAGTGCTTGATTTTTTATTAGTAGGCTTTCGTATAATTGCTGTTCTCCAAAAACTCACTGTCTTTCTCACTAAGATGCTGATAAAAAAGAGCCGCTGCCATTACTTCATCTTTATTTGTATAGTCAATGCTGTCCAGAAGTATATTCTCGGCCTCATTGATCCTGCCTGAATCTATCATGTCGAAGAAATCTTTCAGCTTTTTTCCGGATACTTCATACTTGTTTTCCTTCTCCAGTTCAACGGAAACGTATTTTTTACCGAATGCCACAGAGGACAGTACTCTTACCATCTCTTTTATCATTCGCATAATGTAATCTTTCTCATCAGTGAAATACATTTTTATCCCCCGCTGAGGCAAATCCACGAAGACGGTTTTGCCGAATGCGTCAGCATCACAGACTGGAATTTATCAGGAGCGAAACCCCTCCCTCTTTCTGATGCATGATCATTCTGTCTCACAAAAGCTTTCCAGAGGCTTTCATTGCTTCGCAAATGTGAAGCTTGCTTAGACTTATTTTTATAATTTCATTAAAAGTGTGGCCAAGAGATACAATACAATAATGTGAGCCGGATAGAAAATGTAGAAAAAGTTTTTTACGCCTTTTCCTTTCTGTCCATTATACAAAACCATTGGAATAGCCGCTAACACAATCGCCCATTGCACACCGCCGGAAATCAGATAAGCGATTATTCCAAAAGCAATGACCATTGCAATTTGGATTTGTCTGTTTTCTCGGAAGATATAGAACAAAAGTCCTAACAAAACATACAGAGGACCACCTTCAACGGCAATAAGATTTGGAAGCAAAAGCGAAACGAAGGACAAAATCTGAATTGTCCCTTCTGAAGCCATCCCGTTTAACGCCAAAAACAACATGAGAGCCGTTGGTAAAATAAACGCAACAGGGATCAGCATAATCAAAATGGATTTTCTGATTTTTCTCCATTCTTTTTGGTGCAATCCATCCTGCAGGAAATCCCAGCCTAACATATAAAGTGATGTGACAAAAAAAGTACTGAAAGCATTGTTCATCAATGCTACTGTGTCATTGGGCACAATTCTTTCAGTAATATAGGTTAAAAAGGTCATGACCCAAC
This sequence comes from bacterium, assembly GCA_963655255.1. GTDB lineage: Bacteria > Bacillota > Clostridia > Lachnospirales > Lachnospiraceae > CAG-791. The sequence continues at coordinate 45,335 of CAVKEB010000021.1, read as the reverse complement.
TTGCGAACAACAGCCGCTTTATGTACGATTTTTTACTATGAGTGTAATGAAAACTGTCCGCGGCCAAGAATAAAAACAAAGGAAAAACCGGACGTCCAAATAAATCAATCCAATTAGGAACTCCCATGGAAGAAAACATTTGATGAATATGATCGACAAACATAAGAGCTGCCGCTAAAAATTTAATATTGGTTGCATTCAGGCAATGCCAGTTGTCGTTTTCTTTTTGAATCATAGACATGTTTACTTCTCTCTCCTTATAAATCCCGATTTATGCGATCGGTTCTCTGGCAGGTGTTCCCGCCTTTCGCGGAAACTTCTTCGGTGTCTCCCTCTTCTTGGTGAACGTAAGAATCGTCCGACGATAATCTGTCTCCGGCAAATAGAATGAGAACTCCCTGGTAAGCTTCGCGCCAAGAATTTCAGCGGCCTTCTTTCCCGCCGGCATCTCATCCGCCACTTTATCGCCCTTATATGCGATGAACCTGCCTTCTACTTTCACAAAAGGCAGACAGTATTCATTCAGTGTGCTCAGATTCGCAACTGCCCTGGACACCGCATAATCGTATTTTTCGCGATGCTCCTTATTTTTCCCGAGCTCCTCTGCTCTGGAATGAATGCATGTCACATTCTTCAGTCCGCATTTTTCAATGGTATCCTTTAGAAAGCTGATTCTCTTGTTCAGAGAATCCATCAGGGTCACCTGCAGTTCCGGAAAAGCAATGGCAATCGGGATTCCGGGAAACCCTGCTCCGGTCCCCACATCAATCAGGTGTGCTCCTTCATTCTGTTCCAATGTTTCACGTGGAACACTGGTCAGGATGGAATAGCTGTCCAGAAAATGCTTGGTATAAACATCCTCCTCTTCCGTGATTGCGGTAAGATTCATCACCTTGTTCCACTCAATCAGATTTTCGTAGAATACACGAAGCTGCTGCATCTGCTTCTCCTGCAGCATAAAGTCCGGAATAAACTGCTCCAGACGACTGAGAAACTGCTCTTCTGCTCTTGTCATTTTTATCTCCCACTGAGGCCGCATTCCTGCGGCAGTCTTACTGACCGGTAGCGTTTTCTTCCGGATTTGCAGGATCCGGATGTCTCTTTTCCTTCTCCAGATAGATCAGCAGAACTGCTACATCTGCCGGAGTGACACCCGACATACGGGATGCCTGTCCGATGGATGACGGACGAAGTTCTTTTAGCTTCTGCCTTGCCTCCAGACGAAGGCTCAATACTTCATCATAATCAATGTTTTCCGGAATCACGCGATTTTCCAGACGATTAAACTCTTCCACCTGCTTCTGCTGGCGCTGGATGTAGCCCTCGTATTTCAGATTGATCTCAACCTGCTCCGTCACCGCATCCGGAAGCACCGGACGGCCGGGATCCAGATCCTTTAATTTCTCATAGGTGATCTCCGGACGGCAGAGAAGCTCGGCAAGCGTAACCGCAGTTTTCAGCTCACTGGTTCCGATTTCACGGAGAATTTTCTGATTGGAGGAAGCGGCGCCGATCTTAATGCCCCGAAGGCGCTCCATTTCCTTTTGAATTTCCTGTTCCTTCCAGCAGACATAGTCATACTGCTCCTGTGAAATCAATCCGACACGGTAGCCGTACTTCCGGAGTCTGAGATCCGCATTGTCCTGGCGAAGGAGAAGCCGGTATTCCGCACGGCTGGTCATCATCCGGTATGGCTCCCGGTTGTCCTTGCTGACAAGATCGTCGATCAGAACACCGATGTAGCTTTCCGAACGTTTCAGAATCAGCGGTTCCTGTCCCTTCAGTTTCATGGAAGCGTTGATTCCTGCCAGCAGTCCCTGCGCGGCTGCCTCTTCATAACCGCTGCTCCCGTTGAACTGTCCCGCACAGAATAAGCCATCCACTGATTTCATTTCCAGAGACAGCTTCAGATCATTGGCATTGATGCAGTCATACTCAATTGCATAGGCATTCTTGACGATTCGGCAGTTCTCCAATCCCGGAACCGTCCGATACATTCTCTGCTGGACATCATCCGGCATGGAACTGGACATGCCGTCCACATACATCTCATTGGTGCTGCGGCCTTCCGGCTCAATGAAAACCTGATGTCTCGTTTTCTCCGAGAATTTCACAACCTTATCTTCGATCGAAGGGCAGTATCTCGGTCCGGTTCCCTCAATAATCCCCGCATAAATTGGTGAACGATCCAGATTTTCACGGATAATTTCATGTGTTTCCTCATTGGTATAAGTAAGCCAGCAGGGAACCTGCTCAATCTGCACATCCTTCGGATCCGTCGAATAGGAAAACGGGATGACCTTCTCATCCCCCTTCTGAATGGTCATTTTGGAATAATCCAGGCTCCTTCCGTCCATTCTCGCCGGAGTGCCTGTTTTAAAACGGCGAAGTCCGATTCCAAGGCGGCTTAGAGAATCCTTCAGAAAAGTGGAACGCTGCATACCGGATGGCCCTGTCTCCGTAATCGACTCTCCGACAAGGCATCTCGCGTTCAGATAGGTTCCGGTACAGATAATAACCGCACGGCAGGAATAAACCGTTCCCTGATGGACCCGGACCCCCACTACTCTCCTCTTCTGCGGAGAATTTTCCTCAGCCGCCGGAATCTCTTCTGTCAGGATATCGGTCACCTCTGCCTGACGGATTTCCAGATTCTTCTGATTCTCCAGCACCTCACGCATGCTCATGGAATAGGCGGCCTTGTCTGCCTGTGTACGAAGAGAATGGACTGCCGGACCCTTGGACTGATTCAGCATTTTGGACTGAATGAAGGTCTTGTCGATGTTCTTGCCCATTTCTCCGCCGAGAGCATCGATTTCCCGGACAAGATGGCCCTTGGAAGAGCCTCCGATATGCGGATTGCAGGGCATCATCGCGATACTGTCTACATTCATCGTAAAAATCACGGTTCGAAAACCAATTCTTGCTGCGGCAAGCGCCGCCTCACATCCGGCATGACCTGCACCGATCACACAGATATCTGTTTCAATATGGTACGCGTTCTGATTCATTCCTGCTCCAGTTTGCTGATTTATCCCATCAGACATCAGACTATCTGTCTGATGCGGATGTTAGTCTGATAAATTTCTGTCCGATTTAAAGCTCTTTCAACCCCTGTCGATAAAAACGGAATAACAAATACTACAATTTTTCAAGATCTTCGCAGATGATTCTTATGATATCTGAAATACTCTGATCCCGGGTGATGCTTTTCTCCTGCAGAACATCCGAAAAATCTTTTTCCTTCCACCATCTTCGAAGATCTTCTTCTCCAAAGTCTCCGCTGTTTGGCTTTGTCCAGTGGCGTTTCAGGGTTTCTTCAAAACTCAGATCAAAATAATATGCACAAATATTGCTGTGATACAGCCGGACAGCAAGCTCAAACAAAGGCCTGTACCACTCCGCCCGCAGAATTCCTTCCAGAATCACAAGATCACTGTTCTTTTCTCCGTAAATCAAGAGCTCTTTCATAAGCGGCAGGGCCTTTGTATTTTTACCGTCCTTTACATGGAGCATATCTCTCCGGACAGCATCCTGTGAAATCCGCATTGTATTTTTCCCGAATTTCTCCTGCAGCAATTTTGCGACTGTCGTTTTGCCGCTGCCGGAATTTCCCCGCAGGATCACCAGTTTTGACATACGCCGTTTCCCGTCTCAATCTTTTACCTTAAACAAATTTTTCTGTATTATTCGGCTTTTTCAGGACAGCATAAGGACATATTCTTCCTCGTCCTCATCCGCAGCGCCCGTAGGGCGAAAGCCCGCATTCCGATACATTCTCTGCGCGAAGCTGTTCTCCTTGTTGCAGGTCAGCACCACTCTCTGAGAATCTCCGAACGGCTTCGTGCGAATGTAATCAAGAACCTTCTGCAGAGCTTTGGTTCCATGCCCATGCCCCTGTTCCGATTCATCAATCATCATGTGCCAGATATCATATTCCGGCACATCATAATCATAGATTACCATGACATAACCGACCATCCGGTCTCCATCGTATATGCCGAACGGCGTACACTGATGATAATAAACATAAGCCTGTGCAAGGCTTCGGATCGGATGAGATACAAAACGATCCTGCCCCTCTGCCAGCTTCAGATGAAAGGCATCCAGAAAGTTGTCTTCATTGATTTTCTGTAATGTAATTTCCATTATTCTACCCCGCTGAGGCAAAATCCGCGATGCCAGAGAGAATTTCGCGAAGGCGAATTCTTTCTGCATGCAGAGTGCCGCTTGGCGGCACTCTAAGCAGGAGAAGATGTCATCAGACATCTTCAAGTGCGGCGATTTTACCGAATGCTGCAGTCTGAAAGTGACATCAATATGTCACTTTCAGACTGCTCTCCTCATTGCAATGATATACTCGTCAGTACCTTCTTCCGGCTTTCTCTCTCCGGTTCGTTCAAAGCCGTGCCTTCGATAAAATGTGATCGCTCTTTCATTCTTCTCCAGGGCCCAAAGGCAGTCTGCACCACACTTTTCCACCGCAAACGCAATCAGTCTGCCTCCCACTCCCTCACTCTGAAAACAGGGTTCCACATACAGCTTGCAGATTTCCGGGCCGTTCATCTGAAGAAATCCCTTGATAAGTCCATCATCATAAACATAAATCTGCTCCAGGACTCCATCTTTTTTCAGATAACCGTCGATAAAGGAAACGACCTGGAGCTTCCCGAAGGAATACTCTGCGTCGTGGAAAATCGGAAGATAGTTCAGACGATTGTTGAACACAAAGATTTCCGCGATTCGCGATAAATCAGATTCTTCCGCCTTCCTTATATTTATGCAGCAATCCATAGAACTCTCCACTACGTTTTGTAACTGTTTACCACGTGAAATTTTTGATGCAAGTCATCTGACCGCAAATCATCTGCCTGCAGATCAATTTGTATTTGAAACCGGCAGATAACCAGGGCAGTGCAGGGGTATCCTCAGTCTTCTTTATTTTCCCAGACAGAATCTGCTGAAAATCTCTTCCACCAGATCATCCTCCACCTCTTCTCCAATCATCCGTCCCAGAGATGCATAGGCATTTCGAAGATCGATGGAGAAAAAATCCTCGCCCATGCCGCTTTCAATGCTCTGAATGACCAGCTGCAGAGAATGGATTGTCTCCCGAAGTGCCGATTTCTGAAAATCATCGGTGACGAACAGCTCCGTAGAGGAAGCAATTTCTCCCAGATGAAACAGCTCTTCGATTTTGCTCCGGAGTTCATCCAGACCGGTGTTCTCAAGCGCAGAAAGAGAAAGGCATTCCACCCTCTGTGTTTTCCAGAGCTTTTTGACCTCTGCTTCTTCCATTTTCGCGGGAAGATCCGACTTGTTCAGCAGAACGATACAGTGTCTTCCCGTCGTGAGTTCTTCCTCGATCATCTGCGCAATCTGCCGATCTTCTTCCGTAATACCGGCAGCAGTGTCCAGAACGAATAGAAAAAGCTGGGCCGTTTCCATGGCCTTCCTTGCACGCTCCACACCGATCTTCTCCACGGGATCCTCTGTCTCATGAATTCCCGCCGTATCCGTGACCCGGAGCGTCAGATCTCCCAGTCTCACCGTTTCTTCCAGCGTATCTCTGGTCGTTCCGGCAACGGAAGTGACAATCGCTCTCTCCTCTCCCGCAAGCCGGTTCAAAAGAGAAGATTTTCCGGCATTTGGCTTTCCGATGATGACCGTCCGGATTCCTTCCTGCAGAACTTTTCCGTTTTCTGACCGCTGCAGCACCGCTTCCAGTTCCGAAAGAATGGCTTCGCATTTCTTCCGAAGCTGCTCCGGATAGCCGTCCAGAGAGTAATTTTCCGGATCGTCCAGTGCGGATTCAATGTATGCGATTTCGTACAGAATGCTGCTCCGAAGCTCCTTTACCTTTCCCGAAACAGAGCCTTCGAGCTGCGCCAGACTGACCTTGCGCGCAAACTCATTCTGCGACCGGATCAGGTCCATCACGGCTCCGGCCTCCGACAGATCAATTCTCCCTCCCAGAAAGGCTCTTCTCGTAAATTCTCCCGGTTCCGCCATCCGCGCTCCGGCTCTCAGAACCGCGTCCAAGACCCTTCGGATCACATAGGTACCGCCATGCGTATTGATTTCTGCGGTATCTTCCGTTGTATAGCTGTGCGGGGCCTCCATCCAGGAAACCAGCACTTCATCAATAGCCTCACCCGTCTCCGGATCTGTGATTTTCCCGTAATGAATGGTATTCGGTTTCCATGAAGTCATTTTCTTTCCCGACTTCGTGCGGTAAATTCTGCAAATGACGTCAGACGCATGGGGGCCGCTGATCCGGACAATCCCGATTCCCGCTTCCGACATTCCGGTTGCAATTGCCGCAATCGTATCATTCTGATCTCTGTCAAAAGTTAATGCCATAATCTCCTGTTTCCATTCCGTCCTTGTGCTGAGGAACACTTACTATAATACAACGTCCCTCTCTTCAACATTGCAGTTTTCGCAGTAAAATTCATGCTTTCCCGGGATATCAGCAGCTTTCCTGTATCATTACGCCACAAAAAAGTACCGGAAACGCTGAAACAACGTTCCCGGCACTCCCTTCTTTCTGTGAACCGTTCATCTCTTCGGTGCAATCACTACCCGGCGGTACGGATCCTCGCCTTCGCTGTAAGTGGTGACATACCGGTCTCCCTGCAGGGAGGAATGAATGATGCGGCGCTCATAGGGATTCATCGGCTCCAGGGCCTGTGCCTTATGAGTTCTCTTCACCTTGAAGGCAATGTTCCTGGCCAGATTCTCCAGAGTCTTTCTGCGTCTCGCGCGATAATCCTCAGTGTCCGTCTTAACGTGGACATATCCTTCGACATCCTTGTTCACCACAAGAGATACCAGATACTGAATGGAATCCAGGGTCTGACCGCGCTTGCCGATCAGAATTCCCATGTCATCGCCCTCGAAATCAATGTTCAGGATATTCTCTTCCTTGTCAAAATCGAATGTGACCGCAACCTCCATTCCCATTGCCTGGAACATCGGCTTCAGTAAGTTTTCTGCTTTCTCCTGAAATCCGGCGATCTGCTCATCCGTGTAATTCACCTTCGGTTCCTCCGGCTTTTTGGTGGGAGCCGGCGTGCGGTCATAAATGGAAGTCTGCGTGAAATCCTTCTTCGGCTGATCATACGAAGAACCATAGGTTCGTCTTCCGCCCTGCCGTGAACCGTAGGAGCTTCTTCCGGATCCGTATGAGGATCTGGTAAAATCGGACCTGCCGTAGCTCTTCTCATAAGAAGCCTCTGCCCGCTTGTCCGTCTCGTATTCTTCCTGAGACTTCTCCTCGTGAACATTTCCGAGAACATCTCCGCCTGCCGCTGCGGATCCATGCTCATTTTCCTTCACTCTCGCGCGGATGACCGCATTGCGGGAATTGAATCCCATGAATCCAAGGCTTCCCTGATCCACGACTTCATAATCAAGGTTATCACTGGTAATCGAAAGCTTGCGGCACGCAGAAGTAATGCAGTCATCCAGTGTTTTCTCACTGATCTCGATATACTCGTTTGCCATGATCTGATCCCCCGTCACTTTTTCTTAGAACCTGTATTTCTGGCTGCGGAATTGTACTCGGCAACCATGTTTGCCTTCTCGGAAAGACTCCCCTTGCGGTACTTGCGAACCTCCTGGGTCTCTGCAGCAGGAGCGGCGCCCTTGCCATTGCTGCGGTTCTGATAGCCTGCCTTCTCCGAAAGAGTCTTGCGCTTCGAAGCGGTATTTCCCGCACCGGACAGGGACTCCTGGCCGTTTTTGGTATTCATCTGCGAATATTCCATCATGCGCTCGTAGGCAGTCGGCTTATCGCCTCTCTTCTCTGCCTTCTTGCGGTTCTTCTCTTCCTGCTTCTTCAGGAAAGCGTCCATATCCATCTTGTCGACGCTCTTGTTGATGAAAATCTGCTGCAGGGAACGAATGACCGAACCGGCAATCCAGTAAAGTCCCATACCTGCGGGAAGAGTGAAGCAGAACCATGCCGACATCAGCGGCATAATATAGTTCATGGTCTTCATGGAAGAAGCCATCTGATCCTGCTGCGGGTCTCCCGTCGAGGAAGTCTGCATCGGCATCAGCGCAACGTTGATTAACTGTGTTACGGCTGCAAGAAGCGGAACGATGACAGCCGCAATGATTCCGAGAATGGAACCTGCCGCAAGTGCGTTTTTAAACGTGAACCACGGAGAGTTTCCGATATTCAGTCCGAGGAAATTGTTGTACTGCTCCAGCTTCGCAACGGTTGTCTGAATATCGCTGGTCAGATTCGTAAATTTCTCACCGAGCGCAACCCAGTCCGCACTGGAGAAACGGTTCAGAACATCAATGTATACATTCTCCACCGCATGTCCGACACCGTTGATGAAGTCGTCCGTCTTGAATTCATTCGCATACTGCGCGGCAGCGGAAGTTGCCTGCAGATAATCCTTGGATCCCGCATCTGCCATCAGGTTGGTAACGAGCGGATAAAATGCGTTCTTTACCTGTCCGACATAGGCCGGAATCTTGTAAATGACACGATACAGAGCGAACAGAATGGGCATCTGGATCAGAAGCTGTACACAGCTGCCCATCGGAGATACACCGTATTTCTTATAGAGTGCCTGCGTCTCTTCGTTCATGCGGAGCATGGATTCCTGATCCTTGCGGTTCTTGTACTTTGCCTGAATCTTGGCAAGCTCCGGCTGCATCTTCTGCTGCAGCTTGGAGAACTTCTGCTGCCGGACGGTCAGAGGCATCAGAGCCATGTAAATGATCACCGTGAAAATGATGATGGAAAGACCGATGTTCGGAATACCGATCTTCTCCAGAATCCAGAAGATACCGTTCATCAGATACCCGAGGAGCGTGGCAATGGGTCCGATCAGAAATGTATTGTCCTGTGTTAAGAGCATAGGATATCAAATCCTCCTTCAAATGGTGTTGGTACTGTCTTGTTGTTTACGGAACGGGATCATATCCGCCATGCGAAAACGGATTGCATCGGAGAATTCTCCAGAGCGCAAGAAGGCCTCCCTTCAGTGCACCGTATTTCTCAATTGCTTCCAGCCCATACTCCGAACAGGTCGGAATATACGGACACTTCGTGGATTTCAACGGAGAGAGATACTTCCTGTAAAAACGAATTCCCGCAATCATAATTTTCTTAATCATGCCTGTCATCCTCTGCCGCAGGTGTATGCGGCTTGTTCGGAGCGGAGTTCCGTTCACTGTGATAAATTCCGGCATTTCGCAAAAGGAAAAGGAGCGCTCTTTCGATCTCATAATAACTGGCACCGTCTGCCGATCTGCGCCCGACGACTGCAATATCCGAACCGCTATCGAATTCTTTCTCATGCAGCCGATAGCTTTCATGAACAAGTCTCTTGATCCTGTGCCGGACAACGCTGTTCCCGACCTTCTTACTGACAGAAATTCCGATTCTGTTCTGATCTGTGCCGTTTCTTCTCACATAAACGACCAGATATTTGTTGGCATAGGATTTCCCGAACTTATAGCATGTCCTGAAATCTTCGTTTTTCCTGATTGATTCCACGAGTCCCCTTGCTGAAGCTGAACAATTACATAACACAAAGGGCCGCATTGCTGCGGCCCCTGGAGCAGTGTGATTAAACAGTCAACTGCTTTCTTCCCTTTGCTCTTCTTGCTGCTAAAACCTTACGTCCGCCAGCACTAGCCATTCTTGCACGGAAACCATGCACCTTGGAGCGCTGTCTCTTCTTCGGCTGAAATGTCATCTTTGCCATCGTTCGCTACACCTCCTTTATTCGAAAATATCAAATTCATTCATCGCGTTGCCGCAAAACAGAGCCGGTCTTCTCTCTATATATAATATAGAAGAAATTCCCCACGCTTTCCTGTATCACCAGATCCGGTCATACCGTTTCTGTCCGCGGCTTACGATTCCATATACGCTTACTGATAACAGAATCGTTTTACGAACAGCTCTCATATTATATGGTAGAAACGAGTGTACTGTCAACACCGGAAACCGTGATATTTCAAGGCTTTCCGGGCATTTTTAACCACCACCAGATATTGAAAAAATAAATTTTTTCCTCCAACATTTGGTGTGCACAATCCATCCACAAAATGTGGATTCCAAAATATTTATCCACATTTTGTGGATAAATTGTGGACAACCTGCGGCTTTGACGTGTTTTTTTCCACACTGTATTTTTAAAACCCTTATTTCTACGCCATTTACGGGCGTGGATAAGATATCCACTAAGTTATCCACATTTTCACATTCTGGTTCCGTTTTTTCGGATTTTCGCCATGGGCGGAGACGGATCCGCCGTTTGAAACTTCATTTGAATTATTATAAGATAACATCTGCACATCAGAAAAAGCCTTGAATTCAGCGCCTTTGCGGGATATTGAGACGAACTTATCCACATAATTCCTTCGCCTCTGGCGGAGCCGGAATGTGAAAACGCGAATATCTCTGCTCTGGCCAGCCACATACTGAATTTCCAGATGGAAATCCGGTATGTGCGGAACCATTGCATCGATATACGATACAAAAGAGCACCGGATTCACCGATTGCAGATAATAAAGAGTAAGAAAGAGTGAGGGGTAGCATCAGCACCATGAACATGGAAGATCTCAGGAACAATTGGAATGAAATCAAAGAGAACATCCGCGACATCTATCGCATTTCGGATGTTTCCTATAATACATGGATCCGGGATCTCAAACTCGGCTCTCTCGAACAGGACACCCTGAGTGTCTGCATTCCGAGTGACAATCCTCTCATGCTCTCCTATTATGAGAAGAAATACAAGGAGCCGCTCCAGGCTTCGATTTCCGAGCAGCTCGACCATCCGGTGAGCGTCATTTTCGTTCTGAACAACGAACAGAGGACCGAAGAACAGGAAGAAGAGATTCAGAAGAAAACCAGCATCAGTCTGAAGGCCGAGGACGCCAACCTCAATGTAAAGTACCGGTTCGATACCTTCGTTGTCGGGGCGAACAACCGCTTTGCGCAGTCCGCCTGCGTTGCCGTTGCCGAAACGCCCGGTTCCGTTTACAATCCTCTTTTTCTCTACGGAGGCGCCGGACTTGGCAAGACGCATCTGATGCATTCGATCGGGCACTATATTCTGGAACAGAATCCGGATATGCGCGTTCTCTATGTCACGAGTGAACAGTTCACGAATGAAGTCATCGAATCCATCCGAAGCGGAAACGCGCAGTCCATGACAAGACTTCGTGACAAATACCGCACGGTCGATGTTCTTCTCATCGATGACATCCAGTTTATTATAGGAAAGGAATCCACACAGGAAGAGTTCTTCCACACCTTCAATGAGCTTCATGCCGCAGGAAAACAGATTGTTCTTTCCTCCGACCGCCCTCCTAAGGAAATGGAGACACTGGACGAAAGATTCCGGTCACGCTTCGAAATGGGTCTGATTGCCGACATCCAGGCACCGGATTACGAAACCCGGATGGCCATTCTCCGGAAGAATTCCGAAGAGCAGCACCTTGCGGTGGAAGATGAAATCCTGGAATACATCGCGACCAACATTAAATCCAACATCCGTGAGCTGGAGGGCGCCTTCAACAAGATCATCGCCTATTCCAAACTCAACAACGTTGAGATCAACCTCACGATGGTGCAGGATGTACTGAAGGACATTATCTATCCGAATGCCGAGCACACGATTACTCCCAAGATGATCGCCAACATCGTCTGCGAACATTACGGCGTGAAACTCTCCATGGTGGCCTCCCGCAAGAAAAATGCCGAGTGCGTCATTCCGCGTCAGGTCATTATGTACATGTGCCGCGAATACACCGACGCTACCCTGGATTCCATCGCGAAACTCCTCAACAAGAAGGACCATTCGACCGTCATGCACGGTGTGGATAAGGTCAAAGAGGATATGGAGAATAACGAGGAATTAAAGAACAACATCAACAGCATCAAGAAAAAGCTCAATATCCAGTAACACGTAAAATTGCCGCCAGTGGCGGAATTTCGTTGATAAAAAGAGTGCTTTTCCGCACGCATCCGGGCGCGCTGTCCACAATGGCGGCACGCCCGTTTTCATTGAAAAATAAAGGCTTTTTTGATACAATCATTGAGGCTGTACACATTTAAACGGCGCCTATTACGAACGGCTACGATCCTTTTCTTTATAAGCGCCAAAGGCGCAGATCAGAAAGGCTGAAAATTCCTGCACCGAATTTCTGCCGGATATCCACATCGCCGCAGATCGTTCCCTTCACCCGAATGTGTCACAGCACAGAAAGGACATTCATTATGAAATTGCAGATCGAAAAAAATAAGCTCATTGCCGCCGTCAATATCGCTGCGAGAGCTGTTCCCAGTAAGACAACCATGTCCATTCTGGAATGCATTCTTATTGACGCATCCACCGAAAAGATCAAACTGATCGCCAATGATACAGAACTTGGTATTGAAACCGGAGTAGAAGGTACGATTCTTTCTCACGGAATCATCGCCGTCAATGCAGATATCTTTTCCAATATTGTAAGAAAGCTTCCTGACGGAATCGTCAATATCTCCACGGACGGAGAAAAGGTCACGATTCAGTGTGAAAAGGCCAAATTCAACATTTTAGGGAAAGACGGATCGGATTTTACCTATCTTCCGGAAATCAACCGCGACTACGGCATTGAAGTTTCGCAGTTTACACTGAAGGATGTCATTGCGAGAACGATTTTCTCGATCTCTTCCAGTGAGAGCAACAAGATGATGACAGGCGAACTGTTTGAAATCTGCGACAATGTTCTGCGTGTCGTTGCACTGGACGGACATCGGATCTCCATTCGCAAGGTGGAACTGAAGCAGACCTACGAGAACCGGAAGGTCATCATTCCCGGCAAGACGCTTTCCGACATCAGCAAGATTCTCTCCGGAGACATGGACAAGATGGTGAAGCTGTACTTCACCGACCGTCACGCTCTGTTTGAATTTGATGATACGATCGTAGTATCCCGCCTGATTGAGGGAGAATATTTCAAGATTGACCAGATGCTGTCCGGCGATTATCAGACACATCTCCGGATCAATCGCCAGGAGTTCCTCTCCTGCCTTGACCGTGCCACTCTTCTTGTCAAAGAAGAGGATAAGAAACCGATCATTCTGATGATCTCGGATACCACCGTTGAGCTGAAAATCAATACGACACTCGGCAGCATGGATGAAACCATCACGATTGATAAGGATGGCGAGGATCTGAACATCGGCTTCAATCCGAAGTTCTTGATTGATGCGCTTCGCGCCATTGACGATGAAGAAATTGACATTTATCTTCTCTCCCAGCGCGCACCGGCGTTCATTCGCGATGACAAGAGCTACTGCTATCTGGTTCTTCCGGTGAACTTCATCAATATTGATTAAAGACAGCTGACGCACCGGCTGCCACATTCGGCAAAATCGCCTTCGCGAATTTTGCCGAATGTGGGGTAGAAGAATGCGGATGCAGAGAAAGTGTAAAGAAGTAAGAATTCATGAATCAGATTACGATCAGGGATGAATTTATCAAGCTGGGCCAGGCATTGAAGCTGGCAGGCATTGCGCAGTCCGGAGTGGACGCCAAATACATGATTGAAGAAGGGAACGTGAAGGTCAACGGAGAAACGGAAACACGCCGTGGGAAGAAGCTCTATGACGGCGATACCGTAGAAGCGGAAGGAAAAAGCTTCACTGTCTCCTCTTCCATGAAGAACTGATGTATATCAAGTCATTAAGACTTGCGGATTACCGCAATTATGAGAACCTTTCGATGGATTTTTCGGAAGGGACGAATATTTTATACGGCGACAATGCGCAGGGAAAAACCAATATTCTGGAAGCGCTCTACCTGATTGCCACTACCAAGTCTCACCGCGGCGTCTATGACAGGGATCTGATCCGGTTCGGATGTCAGGAGGGGCATGTAAGGTGTGTCATTATCAAGGGCGGCATCGATTACCAGGTGGATCTTCACCTTCGGAAGTCCAGAGCGAAGGGCATTGCCATCAACGGTCAGAGGATCCGCAGGGCATCGGAGTTGATCGGACTCCTTCACATTGTCTTCTTTTCACCGGAGGATCTGTCCATTGTAAAGGACGGGCCTTCCCAGAGAAGACGCTTCATGGATATGGAGCTGTGCCAGCTGGATGAGTCTTATTTGTATGATCTGAATCACTACAACAAGGTGGTGGAACAGCGCAACAAGCTTCTTCGCCAGATTCTGGATGTTCCGTCACTTTCGGCAACTCTGGATGTGTGGAATGATCAGCTTCTGGAGTACGGAACGAAGATCATCAAGAGACGCCGCGCATTTATGACGGATCTGAATGAGATGATTCGTGAAATACATCTGAATCTCTCCGGAGGCAGGGAGCATCTGTCCCTTTGCTACGAGCCGAATGTAGCGGAAGAGAATTTTGAGGAGGAACTGCAGAAGGTCAGGGAGAGGGAGAAGTATATCGGTTCCACGGCAGTCGGGCCGCATAAGGATGACTTTTCTTTTATCTGTGACGAAATTGACCTTCGCAAATTCGGCTCCCAGGGGCAGCAGAGAACCTGTGCCCTTTCTCTGAAGCTCTCCGAACTGCAGCTTGTGAAGAAACTGATCGGAGAAGAGCCGGTTCTGATGCTGGATGATGTCCTGTCGGAGCTGGATACCAACCGTCAGAATTATCTTCTGAATTCCCTCGGCGGAATTCAGACCTTTATTACCTGTACGGGACTGGATGAATTTGTGAATCACCGTTTTTCCATTGACCGCCTTTACCGGATTTGTGAAGGAAAGGTCGCGGAGACGAATGAGGTATAAACAATGGCAGCAGAAGAAATCAAGAATCTTTTAGAGGCCGCGCAGGAAGACCAGAAGGCGCAGCAGGCAGAGGGCTTTGCCCGCGAGTACGCCGAGAATGAGAAGGAATACAAGGATGACAACGTCAAGGATACGAAAGATGTCGGATCCTATACGGCGGATGACATACAGGTTCTGGAGGGACTTCAGGCAGTGCGCAAGCGTCCCGGCATGTACATCGGCACGACATCATCACGGGGACTTCATCATCTGGTTTATGAGATCGTGGACAACTCTGTCGATGAGGCGCTCGCCGGATACTGCACGCACATTGAGGTTTCCATCAATCCGGGCAACAGCATCACGGTGGCGGACAACGGGCGCGGCATACCGGTCGGAATCAATCACAAGACCGGCATGACGGCGGTGGAGGTCGTTTATACCATTCTGCATGCGGGCGGCAAGTTCGGCGGCGGAGGATATAAGGTTTCCGGAGGTCTGCACGGCGTCGGTGCCTCGGTCGTCAATGCACTTTCCAGCTGGCTGGAGGTTACCGTCCGCCAGGAAGGAAAGATTCATGTCATCCGCTTCGAGGACGGCGGACATGTAAAGGAGAAGCTTCATGTCGTCGGAACCTGCGACCCGAAGGACACGGGAACGAGCGTCACTTTTCAGCCGGATCCTTCTGTATTCCAGGAAACGACAGTCTATGACTATGACATCATCAAGGCAAGGCTTCGGGAAATGGCCTTCCTTACCAAGGGTCTGAAGATTACCCTGACGGATCTTCGCGAGGAAGGAAAGCAGGAAAACGGAGAGCCGAGAAGAGATGTGTTTCACTATGAGGGAGGCATCCGGGAGTATGTTGCGTACTTGAACCGCAGCAAAACTCCACTGTATCAGGATGTGCTCTATTTTGACGGAACGAAGAACAATGTCTACGTTGAGGTATCCATGCAGCACAATGATGCTTACAACGTATCGGAATACAGCTTCGTCAACAACATCAACACGCCCGAAGGCGGCATGCATCTGACCGGCTTCCACAATGCAATGACGAAGACGTTCAATGACTATGCGAGAAAGAACGGAATTCTGAAGGACAGTGAGCAGAATCTCTCCGGCGATGATATCCGGGAAGGTTTGACCGCAATCATTTCCGTCAAGGTGGAGGATCCGCAGTTCGAGGGACAGACGAAGCAGAAGCTCGGCAATATTGAGGCAAGAGGTGCCGTGGATTCCGTTGTCAGTGAGAAGCTGACCTATTATCTGGAGCAGCACCCGGATGTCGCGAAGGTAATCTGCGAAAAGGCTCTTCTGGCGCAGCGCGCAAGAGAGGCCGCAAGAAAGGCAAGAGATCTCACGAGACGCAAGACCGCTCTGGAGACCATGGCTCTTCCCGGAAAACTTGCAGACTGCTCGGACAAGGATCCGAAGAACTGTGAGATTTTCCTGGTTGAGGGTGATTCCGCAGGCGGCTCCGCGAAGAGCGCGAGAAACCGTTTCACGCAGGCAATTCTTCCTCTGCGCGGCAAGATTCTGAACGTGGAGAAGGCAAGGGAAGACCGGATCTACGCCAATGAGGAAATCAAGGCGATGATCACCGCGTTCGGAACCGGCATTCATGAGGAATTCGATCTTTCAAAGCTTCGCTATGACAAGATCATTATCATGACGGATGCCGATGTGGACGGCGCACACATTGATACGCTGATGCTGACGTTCCTGTATCGCTTTATGCCGGAGCTGATCCGGCAGGGACATGTATATCTGGCCATGCCGCCTCTTTACAAGCTCGAGCGCAACAAGAAGGTCTGGTATGCCTACAGCGATGAGGAGCTTGCCGGAATTCTGAATGAGGTCGGCAGGGACAACAACAATCACATCCAGCGTTACAAGGGACTGGGTGAGATGGATCCGGAGCAGCTCTGGGAGACCACGATGGATCCGGAACGCAGAATCCTGCGCCGCGTCAACATTGATGAGGAAAGTGAATCGGAAGTGGACCTGACGTTCACGACACTGATGGGCGATCAGGTGGAACCCCGCCGTGAATTTATCGAACAGAACGCGAAGTTCGTACAGAATCTTGACGTATAAGACAGAGTAATAAAGGAGTCTTCATGGAAGACAACGTTTTTGACAGCAGAATACATGACGTCGATCTGAACAAGACCATGCGCAATTCGTATATTGATTACGCGATGAGTGTCATTGTTCAGAGAGCACTGCCGGATATCCGGGATGGAATGAAGCCGGTTCAGAGAAGAATTCTCTGGGCAATGAGCGAACTCGGCAATACCCCGGACAAACCGCACCGTAAGTGCGCGCGTATCGTCGGTGACACGATGGGTAAGTACCATCCGCACGGAGACAGCTCCATTTACGGAGCGCTGGTGTATATGGCACAGCCGTGGTCCATGCGGTACTGCCTGGTGGACGGACACGGGAACTTCGGCTCTGTCGACGGTGACGGCGCTGCGGCAATGCGATACACCGAGGCGAGACTGACGAAGATCTCCACGGAGATGATGGCGGACATCAATAAGGACACCATTGACTTCGTAGACAACTTCGACGGAACGGAGAAGGAGCCGTCTGTTCTTCCGGCACGTTTTCCGAATCTTCTGGTAAACGGAACCACCGGCATTGCCGTCGGCATGGCAACGAACATTCCTCCGCACAATCTGCGTGAGGTCGTGGCGGCTTGCACGAAGATGATTGACAACCGGATTCAGGAGAACCGGGAAACGGATATCGAGGAGCTTCTGGAGATCATCAAGGCACCGGATTTCCCGACGGGCGGCATCATCATGGGGCTGCAGGGAGCACGGGAAGCCTACATGACCGGCAGAGGCAAGATCATCACCCGCGCCGTTACGGACATTGAGCCCATGGCGAACGGGAAGAGCCGGATCGTGGTGACGGAGCTTCCGTATCTGGTCAACAAGGCAAACCTGATCCGGAATATTGCGGATCTTGTCAAAAATAAGAAAATCGAGGGCATCACAGACCTGCGCGATGAGTCGGACCGCGAGGGAATGCGCATTGTGATCGAGCTGCGGCACGATGTCAATGCGAACATTATCCTGAATCAGCTGTTCAAGCACACGCAGATGCAGGATACCTTCGGCGTGATCATGCTGTCTCTGGTCAATGGAGAACCGAAGATTCTGGGACTGAAGGACCTTCTGACCTACTATCTGAAGCATCAGGAAGAGGTGGTGACCCGCAGAACCCGGTATGATCTGAACAAGGCCGAGGAGCGCGATCACATTGTTCAGGGACTGCTGATTGCCATCGACAACATTGATGAAGTGGTTCATATCATCCGCTCCTCTTCTTCCGTGCAGGAAGCGAAGAACCGGCTGACGGAACGCTTCGGACTGGATGACGTGCAGGCACAGGCCATCGTGGACATGCGTCTGCGTGCACTGACCGGTCTGGAACGTGACAAGCTGGAGGCGGAGCACGCGGAGCTGTTGAAAACCATCGAACGCCTTCAGGCAATTCTGGCGGACCGGAATCTCCTGCTCGGCGTCATCCGGGATGAAATGAATGTCATTGCAGACAAATACGGCGATGAGCGCCGCTCTCAGATCAATGTCCATGCGGATCTGTCCGAAATCGAGATGGAGGATCTGATTCAGAACGAGAACTGTGTCATCACGAGAACGAGCCTCGGCTACATCAAGAGAACGTCTGCAGATGAATTCCGCGCGCAGAACCGCGGCGGACGCGGCATCAAGGGAGCACATACCATTGATGACGACTATGTGGAAGATCTCCTGATGACGGCGATCAAGGACACACTCCTGATCTTTACGACGAAGGGACGTGTCTATAAGCTGAAAACCTATAAGATTCCGGAGGCCTCCCGAACTTCCCGCGGCACGGCGATTGTCAATCTCCTGCAGCTGGATGCGGATGAAAAGGTTTCCGCGCTGATTCCGGTTCAGGGCGTCAGCGATGACAAGAATCTCTTCATGGTCACCCGCAACGGTATCGTAAAGAAAACGAAGTGTACGGAATTCGCCAATATCCGTTCCAACGGAATCAATGCCATCACCATTCAGGAAGGCGATGCACTGATCGAGGTCAAGGAGACTTGTGCGGACGATGATATTATCATCGTTACGAAGAAGGGAATGTCCGTACGCTTCCATGAGACGCAGGTTCGTCCGACCGGCCGCAGTTCGATGGGTGTGATGGGCATCCGTCTGGATGAGAATGACTGCGTGGTCGGCATGCAGCTGAGTTCCCAGGGAGATTCCATTCTGATTGTCTCCGAGAAGGGAATGGGCAAGCGCAGCGCACTGGAGGATTTCCGCATTCAAAACCGCGGCGGAAAGGGCATCAAGTGCTATAAGATCACGGAGAAGACCGGTGATGTTGTCGGTGTGAAGGCGGTCAACGATGAGCATGAGATCATGATGATCACCTCAGCAGGCATCATTATCCAGATCCGGATGAGTGAAGTACCGGTACACGGGCGCATCACTTCCGGTGTGAAGCTGATCAATCTGGAAGATGGCGTGAAGGTTGTGAAGATCGCAAAGGTACGGGACGAAGTGGATGACGGAAACGGCCACCCGGTCGACCTTGACGGAGAAGAGAATTCCTCCGGAGAATCTTCTGAGGAGCCGTCGGAAGAATAAGATAAAAGAGGGGGCCCCACTGGGGCTCCTTTTTTAAGGAGAAAAATTTGTGAAAAAAGCAGAACAGCCGCTGTATCTGGATCATGGCTTCGGACCGCTATATTCCAGTCACTCGAAAATTCTGATTCTAGGGAGTTTTCCCTCTGTAAAATCCCGGGAGGCACAGTTTTACTACGGACATCCGCAGAACCGCTTCTGGAGAGTTCTGCGGGTACTCTATGAGCCGGAAACGGCAGAAGCGGTCAGAAAAGGGGAAAAGATTTCGGTTCCAGCGACTCTGGAAGAGAAGAAGGCACTCGTTCTGGAGCATGATCTGGCTCTCTGGGATACCATCGAACGCTGCTCCATTGTGGGTTCTTCGGACAGTTCTATCCGCGATGTTACGGTGACGGATCTTCCGTGGCTCATGTCACAGTGCAGGATTGAGCGAATTTACTGCAACGGGACGGCATCGTATCAGCTGTTTCAGAAGTACGCACAGCCGGTTCTGGAGAACTGGTGCAGGGAACAAAAAAGAGAAGCTCCGATTGTCTCGAAGCTTCCCTCTACCTCTCCTGCCAACGCATCCTGGTCACTGACAAGACTTGTGGAGGCATGGAAGGTTATTCTCTCTGCCTGACCTCAGGCCTCTTCTGCCTGAGGGAGATTTAATTCCTGATTCAGGTATTTCACAACCTCTTCTCCATCCAGACCATGTACCATGCAGGCATCGCCGAGGCTCTCCATGAGAGCTGCCGGGCAGCTGATGCAGCCCATGCCGACAC
Organism: bacterium; assembly: GCA_963655255.1. Classification (GTDB taxonomy): domain Bacteria; phylum Bacillota; class Clostridia; order Lachnospirales; family Lachnospiraceae; genus CAG-791. The sequence goes on along the minus strand of CAVKEB010000021.1, from coordinate 25,147 downwards.
GCATCAGCACTTCTGCTGCGTCCGGGTGTGCCAGAATGACATCTCTTACAATCATATCGGAACGGATGGGCTCTTTGCTCTGCTGTTCCTGTTCATTAACTTCTGCCATATTGATAACCTCCGTGGTGATTTCTTATTCCTGCAGCCGACACGCCGGATGCTCATTTTCCGGGCACAGGGTAACGGATGCAGGGTAGCTGATTGATCTGCAATTATGGTTTAGTGTAACACACAAAGGCACGGACGGGAAACAGGACACCGATCATTCGATTCCGGTTACCTTGTAATCCCTGGCTTCGACGGTCTTCTTCAGAAGGTCGTTGTCAACATCCTTCGAGAGCTCCACAACAGCGGTTCCCTTGTCATGCGAAACCTCAGCGGAGACGACACCGTCCAGAGCCTCCAGAGCGTTCTTTACGGTCATTTCGCAGTGGCAGCACATCATTCCCTCAATCTTCATTGTTTTTTTCATGATAACATCCTTTCCGGGTTCCTCTTCTGCGAAACCCTTTGCAGTTTGAATGGTTCTTCCCTGTGTTTCCTTTGCGCCGTCCTCTTTTTCTCTTTCCTTTTCCGTTTTTTCTCTTCCGTTTTTTTCAATCGAAGAATCCTCGTTGTTTTCCAGAAGAGCGGATTTGGAAAGAGCCCTGCGGCTTCTGTGATCTTTTCCGGAATCATGCATGCGGAACAGATTCAGACGAAGCGCGTTCAGACAAACGAACAGGCTGGAGCAGCTCATCGCGGCAGCTCCCCACATGGGATTCATGTTGAGTCCCCAGTGAGCATACAGTCCCGCAGCAAGAGGAATCAAGAGCACATTGTAAATCAGTGCCCAGAACAGGTTCTCAATGATATCGCGGTAAGTGGCCCTGGAGAGCCGGACAGACGCGGAGACATCCGTGAGTCTTGATTTCATCAGGACAACATCCGCCGCATCGATGGCAACATCCGTCCCGGCGCCGATGGCAATGCCGATATCGGCTCTTGTAAGAGCGGGTGCATCGTTGATGCCGTCGCCGACCATGGCAACCTTTCCGTACTTTTGGAGCTTCCGGACAATCTCTTCTTTTCCTTCCGGAAGAACCTGCGCGGCAACCTCATCCACACCTGCCTGTCTTCCGATTGCCTCCGCAGTCTGCCGGTTGTCTCCGGTTACCATCACGACATGGATGCCCATGCTCTTCAGTTCGCGAATGGCTTTTGCAGAATCCTCCTTGATGGTATCGGCAACCGCAATGATGCCGAGAAGCTTTCCGTCCTCTGCAAAATACATCGGAGTTTTTCCGGATCCGGCAAGGTGCTCCGCGGCATTTTTCATGTCAGGAGCAATCTCTGTCCTTGTTCCGATAAAACCGGCATTTCCGCCGGAGAGCAGTTTTCCTCCCAGGGTACCGGTAAGTCCGTTTCCGGGAAGTGCACGGAAATCCGTGAGTTCGCCGGGAGCATGCGGACTGTCATTCAGAGAATCCGAAGGGCAGGATGAAGCCGCATAGCCGTTTTCCTGCGCATAGGCGACAATGGCCCTGGCGAGGGGATGCTCCGATCGGGATTCCAGAGCGGCGGCCTTGCGGATCAGCTCTTCGCAGTTTGTTCCTTCTGCCGGGAGAAGATCTGTTACAACGGGAGTTCCGTTTGTGATCGTTCCTGTTTTATCCAGGGCAACAATCTGAACATTTCCGGTTTCCTGCAGGGCTTCGGCCGTCTTGAACAGAATACCGTTTTTCGCACCGAGGCCGTTGCCGACCATGATGGCAACCGGCGTGGCAAGTCCAAGAGCGCAGGGGCAGGAAACCACCAGAACGCAGATGCCGTGGGCAAGAGCAAACCCGATTTCTTTTCCGAGAAGCAGCCAGACCGCGATGGTGATGATCGAAAGGCCGATGACGGAAGGAACGAATACCGAGGAAATTTTATCGGCAAGCCTGGCAACAGGGGCCTTGGTTGCCGCCGCATCGCTGACCATCGAGATGATCTGGGAAAGCGTTGTGTCTTCTCCGACCCGGGTGGCACGGCATTTCAGGAAACCGCTCTGGTTGGTGGTGGCGGAGCTGACTGTGGAACCGGGTTCCTTATCAACCGGAATGGATTCTCCAGTCAAGGCGGACTCATTGACAGCGCTCGTTCCTTCAAGAACAACGCCGTCAGTCGGGATGTTCTCTCCCGGCCGCACGACGAAAACATCACCGGTCTGCACCTCATCGACGGAAACCGTCACTTCCTTTCCGTCACGGATCAGCGTTGCTGTTTTGGGAGCGAGCGCCATGAGAGATTTGAGAGCGTCCGTGGTTCTTCCCTTGGAGATGGATTCCAGCATCTTACCGACCGTGATGAGGGTCAGGATCATGCCTGCGGATTCAAAATAGAACTCGTTCATGTAAGGCATGGCCGCCTCAGAACCGCCCGAAACCTGCGCGCTCGTCATGGCGAACAGCATGACGGTGGAGTAGACAAAAGCCGCTCCGGAACCAAGTGCAATGGTGGAATCCATGTTCGGCGAACCGTGAAACAGGCTCTTGAAGCCGGAAACGAAGAACTTCTGATTGATGACCATGATGATCCCGGATAAAAGAAGCTGCATCAGTCCCATGGCAACATGATTGCCCTTCATAAAGGCGGGAACCGGCCAGCCCCACATATGAACTCCCATGGAGAAGTACATCAGAATGAGCAGAAAAACAACGGACCAGATGAGCCGTTTCTTCAGAACCGGTGTGGTGTGATCGCGAAGCGCATCTTCCTCCTCGGCAATTCGTGCGGTATAGCCTTTGGCTCCCTTTTTATCGGAAACCGCTTCGCCCTTGACGGAAGCCCCATAGCCGGCATCTTCTACTGCCCGGATGACGGATTCATCGGAGGCGGTTCCCTCCACACCCATGGAATTGGTAAGAAGGCTGACCGAGCAGGAAGAGACGCCGGGCACCTTGCTGACGGCCTTTTCCACGCGGGACTGGCAGGCAGCACAGCTCATGCCAGTCACGGTATATTGTTTCATAATACAGATCTCCTTTCTTTCATCTGTAACGATTCAGCACATGTTGATTTCAGTCGTGAATGGACCGCCTGCGGGTACATTTACGACTGAAATAACAGTTTTCTTATTTCATAAGCTTCTGCAGAACCCTCACCAGTTCGTCCACCTTCTCTTCTTTCCCTGCCCGGATATCCTCCGTGACACAGGTCTTGATGTGGTTGGACAAAAGGACCTTCGTGAAGCTGTTGAGTGCGCAGGATGCCGCGGAAACCTGAGTGAGGATATCCACGCAGTAGGCATCGCTCTCTACCATCTTCCGGATTCCCCGGATCTGGCCTTCAATCCGGTTCAGACGGGTGATCAGATCCTTCTCCTCGGATTCAGAGCGGCTTTTCCTGTGGCAGCAGGGACATCCCTCTTCCAGCGTTCTGTTCTCGCTGTCCGTGATCTGCTGTTCGTATAATTTCTGAAAATTTTTCTTTTCTTCTTCGCTCATGATTCTCCTTTTCTGCATCTATATACCTCGCTGAGGCAAAATCCGCGATACCAGAGAGAATTTCGCGAAGGATAATTTTCTCTGTATACAGAGTACCGCCTGGTGGCACTTTAAGCAGAAGAAGATGTCATCAGACTTCCTTGAGTGCAGCGTTTTTGACGAATGCGGCATCCTATGGATCCGTGAATGGGAGTGGAAACTGTAAAAACAATATACCCGTAGCGGGTATTGCAATTACAAAATATATACCAGCTGGGGGTATATGTAAAGAGAAAAAATACAGATAGAAAGGAAAACAGGAAAAGGACGGTGAATTCCTTTTTCAGGGCAGATAGGCTATAATACGAACAGCTATGCTTTGTATCCTGAAAGGGGATTTTTATCTTATGAAGAATATCATTGTAACCGGCTGCAACGGGCAGCTTGGTATCGCTGTCAATAAGCTTCTCGGCGGAAACGGGGAATATCATCTTATCAATACTGACGTATCGGATCCCGGCTTTGTGAAGGTTGACCGCAGGCTGGACATCACCAATGTGGAAGAGGTTCTTGCTTTTGCAAAGGAAGTAAGGCCGTACGCCATCATCAACTGTGCAGCCTATACGGCTGTGGATGCCGCGGAGACGCATCTGGACCTGAACTACAAGATTAATGCAATCGGTCCCAGAAACCTTGCCATTGCGGCAACCGAGAATCAGGCGAAGCTTGTTCATATTTCCACGGATTATGTTTTCCCGGGAACCTCGGAGAAGCCGCTGACGGAATTCGATCCGACCGGTCCGAAGAGCGTTTACGGCATCACAAAGCTTGCCGGCGAGAATTTCGTGAAGGACTTCGCGAGAAACTACTTCATAATCCGTACCGCATGGCTGTATGGTGAGGGTAAGAACTTCGTCCGCACGATGCTGAAGGTCGCACAGACGCACGATGAGGTCACGGTTGTGGACGATCAGTTCGGCTCTCCTACCAGTACGAAGGAACTGGCGAAGGCCATTGCCTATCTCCTTCCCACGGATAACTACGGTTTGTTCCATGGAACCTGCGAGGGTTCTACGAGCTGGGATGAATTTACGAGAGAGATTTATCGTCTCGCCGGAATTAAGACGAAGGTAACAAGCGTAACCACGGAGCAGTATCAGGCGGCCAATCCGCAGTCGGCTCCGCGCCCGCATTACTCGATTCTGGACAATTATATGTTCCGTCTGACCACAGATCATGTCTATGCGGACTGGAAGGAAGCACTGGATGTCTACATGACCGAGATGGGGTATAAGGCCTGAATGAACTTTCTGACAAATGTGTTCCATAATCCTTTGTTCGTGGCTGCCGCCTGCAGCTGGCTGGTGGCACAGCTGGCCAAGACGATCATTTATCTGATCATCAATCATAAATTCAACTGGGAGCGGATCATCGGTGCCGGCGGAATGCCGAGTGCACATTCGGCGACGGTATGTGCACTGGTCGTATCCACGGCGGTTGTCTACGGTCCCTCGGGTTTTGAATTTCCGATGGTGGTTTTCTTCGCGTTTATCGTCATGTATGACGCTATGGGCGTTCGGAGAGAAACCGGTGAACAGGCCAAGGTTCTGAATGAAATCGTGAGCCAGTGGTTTGAAATGGGTAACAAACTGCAGACCATGGATCCCATGGAGCAGTTCAAGGAATTTGTCGGTCATACACCGCTTCAGGTTCTGATCGGCGCAATTCTGGGAAGCTGCATTGCAGCCATTGTCTGCAATGCCATGCATCTGATGTAAACAGGAAGAGAAAGAGGAAGCCGCAGAAAACCTGCGGCAGGAAAGGAGATTATGAAAAGATTAACGGCACTTCTTCTGGCTGGAATCACTGCTTCTGCGGCCCTTCTGTCCGGCTGCGGCAGCACGGAGACCGAAGATTATTCCATTGCGGAAACCATTCCGCAGAGTGATACCGCTTCCACAGAGGCATCCACGCAGACGGAAGAGGAAATGGCTCCGGAAGGAAAGGTGCGCAGCCAGCTGACCAATGACTGGATTGATGAGGACCTGTATGATCAGCGCCCGATCGCGGTTATGTATCCCATCAACAAGGAAGCGATGCCGCAGTACGGCTATGACAAGATTGACATCTTCTATGAAATTCTGGAAGAGGATGGCATGAGCCGTCAGATGGCCATCATGAAGGACTGGAAGAACCTGGATAAAATCGGAAACATCCGGAGTATCCGCGACTATTTTGTCTATGCTGCCCTTGAATACGATCCGATCATCGTTCATTTCGGCGGTCCTGTAGTCTATGTGAAGGATATTCTCACCCGCGATGATGTGCAGAACATCAACGGTGTCGGCGGAGAACTCGGCGACAGCTATGATGCGTTTTTCCGTGAGAATCCGGACGGACGTGCCTCGGAGCACACGGCGTATACGAGCAGCGAACTTCTTCTGAAGGCCTGCGATACAGCCGGCTTCCAGCTGAACTACCGCGATGACGTATTCGCAGACTACAAGGATCAGACACATTATCAGTTTACGGATGCTTCTCACAAGAATACGCTGGATCAGTACGGCGACAAGGCTGTTGACGCCAAGTCTCTTGATTTCTCCGATGCCTTCCCGCATGACACGCCGACCTTCGAGTACAACGAGGAGGACCACCTGTACTATCGCAGCATTTACGGAGAGCCTCAGGTGGACGGCACAACCGGAACGCAGCTTTCCTTTGAGAATGTTCTGGTTCAGTGGACCTACTACGAGGTTCGTGATGACAACGGATACCTTGCATTCCGGATGCATGACAATACCCACGACGGAATGTTCATCACCGAGGGCAGGATGATTCATGTCACCTGGGAGAAGGACAGCGATTACGGCCCGACGAAGTATTACGATGACAACGGCGATGAAATTACGCTGAATACGGGCAAAACCATGGTCTGCGTTCTGGAAGATGACAAGCCGTTCGAGGTGGACGGAGCAGCCATCAATCCTTCGGCAGATTATTGACAGCAATAAAGTAATTGTTCCGTACATCCCGGATTTCCCTGCGGAAATCGAAAGGTGCCGAACAGCTGCAGAATAAAACAGGTGTACCGTGCTTGTCTGAAAAATTCAGAGGCCTGTGGTACACCTGTTTTTTACATAAATCTGCGGAATGCAGACTTCGCAATGAATTTCGGAAAGGATCAGCCGGATCAGAAAAAGGTGTTCTATCTGTAATCCTGATAGAAATCATCGTCCGGATCATAGCGGTTGTCGTAGTACTGATCATCCCGGTCGTAGCGGTGATTTTCGTAATAATCGTTCCGCTGTACATGGGCGCGTCTTGCTCTCCTTCTCCGCTGCCTTGCCCTTTCTCTGGCGTCGTGCATTGCGGCAGAGAAATGAATGAAGAGCGACAGAAGAAGCGACACGGCGATGACGGTAAGAAGAACCGAGGACACATTGATGTAAACGGTATTGTTCTGACCGAAAACAACGTAGCGGGACAGGAGGATCCGGAGAGGACCTCCGTCTTTTTCCTGTTTCTCGGACCGCTGAATCATTTCTCCTGCTACGGAGTTGTCAGTCCGGTCCGTCAGGCTTGCCGGGACGAGTGTGGTCGTTCCAACGACGGTGCCGTTGTCCTTTCCGCCGTAGTAATAAGTGATGATATTGCTGCTGCAGTCGGATGTCAGATCGTTGAAAGAGGCGGAGGAAGGAAGAATCACATAGCCGCCGTCCGAAACGGAAAGTGCCGGGGTGCTGGAGCCCAGAAGATCCTGTCCCTCTGTCAGAAACGAAATTCCGTCAGAAGCCGGAAGATCTTCCTTCTGTTCCGCAGACTGGAGGGAGAAGTTCTCATATCCGTAGTCAAAGAGCGTCGCGGTATCTTCAAACTGGGCGGGATCGTCCTCACGCATGACCACGCAGATCAGTTCCATATCCCCGCGTTCGCATCCGGTCACCAGATTTTCATGAGCCTGGCTGGTGTAGCCGGTTTTTCCGCCGATGATTCCGCTGTAGGGAACCTGACCGGTGATCAGCTCATGCTTGTTGGTGAGTGTGAAATCGTCCGGCTGCGTATCGGTGGCTTGGAAATGATAGGAAGCACAGTTTCCAACCTGTCGGCAGACCTTGTTGTCAAAAAAGGCCCGGGCAATCATGCCGAGATCATGCGCACTGGTGTAATGGTTGTCGTCATACAGACCGTTGGTGTTGACAAAATGGGAATCGGTGCAGCCAAGCGAGGAAGCCTTCTCATTCATCAGTGAAACAAAAGCGTCGATGGAACCTGCTGTCTTCTCTGCCAGCGCGTTGGCACATTCATTGGCGGAACCGACCATCAGACCGTAGAGAGCCTCTTCTACCGTGATGGTTTCACCGACACTCATTCCGATGTTGGATCCGTCTGCCGGAACAGCCGCAATGGCCGATTCTGAAAAGGTAATCGTATCGGAGAGATCGAGATTTTCTGCCGCGATCAGGCAGGTCAGCATCTTGGTCGTACTGGCAGGGTACATCTTCTCGTGAATGTTCTTGGAATACAGAACGGTTCCGGTTTTCGCGTCCAGAAGGATGGCGCTTTCCGCCGTGATGGCAGGTCCCTGCGGCCAGCCGGTGATGTCGTTGGACTGAATGGGCTCGGCCTTCTGCGCGGCAGCCTGGGTACTGTTGACGACATGTCCGTCATCGGTCAGGACATCTCCCTGTGAACTGTTGACCACGGTGTCGGAATAGGCATTGTCGGACACCGACGGAGCTGCCAGAACGGCCTGTGCAGAAAACATACAAAGAACGCCGCTGCAGGCAGCGGCGCAGAATAAAGCATGAAGTTTCTTTCGGAACGAAGAATGCTCCGGGGCAGTGATCTTATTTTGCAAGGGCTTCAATTTTCTCCTGAAGAGTCTCTTTGGGAATCAGGCCGACGCTTGTTCCGACAACCTCGCCGTTCTTGAAGAACAGAAGGGTCGGGATGGACATGACATTATACTTCTCTGCGATGTCGGTTGCGTCATCCACGTTCAGTTTGCCGACCTTGACCTTTCCCTGATACAGCGGCTCCATTGCGGCAACATAAGGTCCCATCATCTTGCAGGGACCGCACCAGTCGGCGTAGAAATCAACCACGACCGGAATATCACTTTTTAATACTTCCGTTTCAAAATTATCCGATGTGAAAATCATCATAAACTCCTTTCTGTCTCACCAGGCGGATTCTCCCTCCTGCGGCCCGTCCTCAATGGACACGGTCATGGGCAGAACCGGCGCGTGACAGACAATGAATGCAATTGCGCAGACTCTCTGTTGGACAGAAAAATTATATCATAGCGGTTCCGTTGTCAACAGAAAGACAAGCGGCGGAAAGTGATCTTTTCCGGATTCTGAGCCTTCAGGCTTCTTTCCCTGGAAAATCCGGATTCTGCTTCAGGATATACTTGTTGATTTTATTGCCCTTTGCGGAGAAACGTTCCTCGTATTCCGTCATGACATTGCCCTGGTTCATGACCGGGTCCGCATGAAGGTCATAGGTGATGGCATCAATGCGGAAAGGACTGAAGGGGACTTCTTCCACGGCAAAATCAAAGAGCTCCCGGTTGTCGGTCTTGAACTCAATGGTTCCGGATTCATCGAGAATCACGTCGTAGCGGCGTAAGAATTCTTTGGAAGGAAGACGCCGCTTGGCATTTCGCTTCTTTGGCCACGGATCGGAAAAATTCAGATAAATCCGTGAGACCTCTCCCTCTGCAAAATATTCCGTGATGAGCTCGGCCTCTCCGCGGATGAAGCGCAGGTTCGGAAGCTGCAGCTCATCCTGGCGGTCCACCCCGCGCAGCAGTACGCTGGAATATTTCTCAATTCCAATATAATTGATTTCCGGATGCAGCTGGGCAAGCTCCAGAATAAAGCGTCCTTTTCCGGTTCCGATTTCCAGGTAAACGGGATTTTCGTTTCCGAACAGATTTTTCCAGTTTCCCTTGTTCTCTTCCGGTTTCTGTACGACAAACGGGCTTGCCTCAATGGTATCTCTCGCCCGTGGAATGTTGCGAAGTCTCAATGTGTTCTCTCCTGTTCTTGGTTCATGTTCCGGCGGTGCGGACGGTTCGGCAGCCCGGATCGTCTGCGGCCTGTGCCGAATGAATGGATGCAGGTTCAGCCGCCAACCAGATATATGATAACAAAAGCACCGAATTCGAACAAATTTTATCCAATGTTTATTGCGTTTTTATTTCTCTGTGAGAAGATACTGGTATCACTTTGCCTGCAGGGATTTCTGTCATTTGCAGAAAAGACCGGAATGATGGAAAATATCTTTTATGCGGGCAGCAGACAGTTTTATTACAGCAGAAACGGGGATAAAGTTTGAAAGTGACATCGATATGTCACTTTCAAACTGCAGCATCGGTGCTGACGCACCGGCTGCCACATTCGGCAAAACCGCCTTCGCGGATTTTGCCTCAGCGAGGTATCAACATGGATGAAGTAAAAGAACCCAAAAAACCTCTCATAACCTTCTGGATCATTGCGATGGTTCTTCTGTTCCTTCTGAATCTGGTTGCGCTTCCGATTGCCAAGTCTTCCCAGATTCATGAGACGGACTACGGAACCTTCATGAAAATGACGGAAGAAAAGAAAATCGACAAGGTCGAAATCGAATCCAACAAGATTCTGTTCACCCTGAAAGGTGACAGTGACCAGAAGATTCAGACGGTCTACGAGACCGGTCTGATGGATGACGCCGGGCTGGTGGAGAGACTGTATGACGCGGGAGCAGATTTCTCGAGCGAAATCATCGAACAGCAGTCTCCTCTTCTGTCCTTCCTGCTCTACTGGATCCTTCCGATTGTGATCTTCACGGTTCTCGGGAACATCATGCGCAAGAAGATGCTCAAGAACATGACCGGTGATGACAGTATGACCTTCGGCGGTGGCTTCGGAGGTCTCGGCATGGGAAAGAGCAATGCCAAGGTCTATGTGAAATCTTCGGACGGCATCAAGTTCGCAGATGTCGCGGGTGAAGAGGAAGCCAAGGAGAATCTGCAGGAGATCGTCACCTATCTGAAGAATCCGACGAAGTATCAGGAGATCGGTGCGAAGATGCCCAAGGGCGTTCTTCTTGTCGGCCCTCCCGGAACCGGTAAAACCATGCTGGCGAAGGCCGTTGCCGGTGAGGCGGACGTTCCGTTTTTCTCCATGTCCGGTTCGGAATTCGTGGAGATGTTCGTAGGAATGGGCGCCGCCAAGGTTCGTGACTTGTTCAAGCAGGCCAAGGAAAAGGCTCCCTGCATTGTTTTCATTGATGAGATTGATGCGATTGGCGGAAAGCGTTCCAGCGGCGGCAATTACGGCGGGAATGATGAGCGCGAGCAGACGCTGAACCAGCTCCTGACGGAGATGGACGGTTTTGAAGGCAATAATGGTGTCATCATTCTGGCGGCAACCAACCGCCCGGAATCTCTGGATGCGGCGCTCACAAGACCAGGGCGGTTTGACCGCCGGGTACCGGTGGAGCTGCCGGATCTCAAGGGCCGCGAGGACATTCTCAAGGTTCACGCAAAGAAAATCAAGATTGCGGATGACATTGACTTCAACAAGATTGCCCGTATGGCAGCAGGAGCCTCCGGTGCGGAGCTTGCCAATATCGTCAATGAGGCGGCTCTCCGCGCGGTCCGCGACGGCAGAAGCTTTGCGAATGAAAGCGACATGGAGGAATCCATTGAGGTTGTCATTGCAGGCTACCAGAAGAAGAATGCGATTCTCTCGGACAAGGAGAAGCTGGTGGTTTCGTATCACGAGATCGGACACGCGCTCGTGGCTGCGATGCAGGATGGCACGGCTCCGGTTCAGAAGATTACCATCATTCCGAGAACCAGCGGAGCGCTTGGCTACACCATGCAGGTGGAGAAGGGCAATCATTATCTGGTGAGCAAGGAAGAGCTTACCAGCGAGATTGCAACACTCTGCGGCGGACGTGCGGCAGAAGAGGTGGAATTCCATTCCATTTCCACCGGTGCTTCCAATGATATCGAGAAGGCGACCAAACTGGCCCGCCAGATGATCACGCAGTATGGCATGAGCAGCGATTTCGGCATGGTTGCGCTGGAAACTGTCAATAACCAGTACCTTGGCGGCGATGCTTCTCTTGCCTGCTCGCCGGATACGCAGACGAAGATTGATCAGCAGGTGGTCCGTCTCGTGGAACAGCAGCATCAGAAGGCAATCAAGATCCTGACGGAGAACAAGCGCAAGATGGACGAACTTGCTCAGTATCTGTATGAGAAGGAGACCATCACCGGAGAGGAATTCATGGAAATTCTGAACCGCAAGCCGCAGCTGGAGGATAAGTCTCAGACTGCACCGGCTGCAGAACCGTCAGATGAGCAGAAGGCGTGAGAATTTTGCCTCAGCGAGGAATAACAATGTAAAGACAAAGAAAAGGTAACGAGTCAGCGCATTTCGGGTTTCTCTGCGGAAATCGGCAGGTGCTGAACAATTATAAGAAAAGAAAGGATCTGACAGATGGCAAACCACAAGGAAATCATTGAATATCGCTACGATACACAGCTTCTTCTGGACGTCTACGGGCTGGATGACGACGGCTGTGACGATCTCGTGGATGAGACCAGAGATTACATCATCGATAACTTTAAAGGTGACTGCCTGATCGTTGCGGGGGACACCGGAGAGGACGAAGTCGGCGGAGAAAAGGCAACACTGAAGGTTCATTATCATACCAATGAGCCGTGGCTGGTTCTGCAGTACTTCCGGACTCTCGGAGAAATTTACGATATCGTCGTCGAGGATATGCAGCGTCAGACGGACGGACTGCACGGCTGACGAGAACTGCTTCCTTCCTTTGCAGATGCAGGGGAGGGGAGCAGTTTTTTATGTGAATTGTGTGGATAAGTAGAAAAGAAGTCACAATTCCTGTGGACAAAATTCATGCATATCTGCTGAAATCATCGGAACCGTCCGTTTTCATCTTGCCAGGTGAAAATTTCTTTGTTACGATGCATCCATCTTCCCGGAAGGCTTTCCAAACCCTTCGGAGGGAACCAATCGTTTCCTGAATTTCAGAAACATCTGTTTTCAGGAAGATCAAATCAGCTTCAGACCGGAGTTCTTCCGGCATGCCGGGTTTGTCATAACCATGGCAGAGTACTACTTCATGATCATTACATTCTGTTTTACAGCGGATTCGATTCACATCGTTTTGAAATAACTGCGTACATTTTTGGTGTGATTTTCTGAAATCCGGAACACCCTGTTTTCTGCTGTTTTTTCTTTGCAGGAAGATGCTGCTGTCGGTGGAATCCTGGCAGGAATCCCAGGCGGATCTGCCGGATCGGCACAGCTTTGCTATAGTCATTTCCTGCGAAACCATGATCGGAAACGATGAGAGGACAGGGATAACGAATCGTTTTTATACCTCGCTGAGGCAAAATCAGCGAATGTGGCAGCTACGGAACTGCGGCCGGGAGCCGCAGCGGAAAGGAAATCATATGGGAAATCAGGAAGAAGCCGGGAGAATTGTGATCTGTGACAGTGAGGCAGATTATGGAGAACGCCTGATGGAATATCTGAAAGGGCATCTTTCTTTTCCGTGTGAGATGGAGCTGTATACCTCCGCGGAGAAGTGGAAAAGCCTTCGGGAGAAGTTGGAAGGCAAAACCGCGCTTCTGATTGTCTCTGAACGGGAGTATGAGGAAGGAGCCGGCCAGACAGAGGAAGGCAGTGTCCTTGTTCTGAATGAAACCGGGCAATACCTTGGGGAGAATGTACGGAGTGTCAGCAAATACCAGTCCACGGATGTCATTCTGGAGATTGTGAAAGAGCTTGCCATGGGGCAGGAAGGAGCCGTGCCGGGAATGATCCGGCATGGAACCGGCTGCAGGATGATCGGCTGTTATACACCGATCTCGAGATGTCTTCAGACTACTTTTTCTCTGGCATTCGGCCAGATTCTTGCAAGACAGCACAAGGTACTGTACCTGAATTTCGAGAATTATTCGGGACTGGACAGAATGCTTGGCAGAAGCTTCCGAGGTACCGTTGCGGACCTCCTTTATTACAACGAATGCGCGCGTGAGCGTCTGACAGCACAGCTGGCCCTGCTTACAGAAAACCTGAACGGGCTGGATTATATTCCGCCGATGAAATCCTTTACGGAACTGAGGGCCGTTCGGAAGGAGCAGTGGCTGGAACTGTTTCATTCTCTGGAAGAAATTACGGACTATGAATACGTGATTCTGGATCTGTCAGAGTCCACAGACGGGCTGTTTTCGATTCTTCGGGAGTGTGAGCAGATCTTCACAATCATCAGGGATGACGAGTGGTCCAGAGCCAAGGTGACCGCCTATGAACAGCTTCTGCAGTCCGGCGGCTGTGAGGATATTGCGGCAAAAACCAGAAGGTGCCGGTTCCCGATTTTCCGGGAGCTGCCGGCAGCACTGGAGAACCTGACGCATGGTGAGATGGCAGACAGAGTACGTAAGATTATGGAAGAGGAAGGGTACGGCGGAACGTGATCATGAAGGCAGAGAACGACAGGCCGCAGCTTGCGGAAAGAAGCCGGAAAATCCGGGAGCGCGTTCTGGAGAAAATTGATTTTTCCAGTGAGGTCAGTGATGAACGGGTACTGGAGCTGATCGATGAAGAGATTACTTCTCTTGCCTCGGAAGAAGAGATTCTGGTTTCTGAGATGACAAGACTCCGGCAGGAGGTTTTTCATTCACTCCGGAAACTTGATATTCTGCAGGATCTTGTGGATGACCCGTCCATTACGGAGATCATGATCAACGGAGCGGATTCGGTATTCGTGGAACGGGGCGGCGGATTGGAACAGCTCCCACTCCGATTCGGCTCTGCGGAACGGCTGCTGGATGTGGTAACGCGAATCGTTTCTGCCTGCAACCGGGTTGTCAGCGAATCTTCTCCGATCGCGGATGCAAGGCTTCCGAATGGAGACCGCGTCAACGTGGTACTCGCGCCGACCGCGCTGAACGGACCGATCCTGACGATCCGGAGATTTCCGGAACATCCGATAGAAGTGAAGGATCTTCTGGAATTCGGTTCTCTTTCCGGAGAACTTGCGGATTTCCTGAAGGCACTGGTCCGCTCCGGCTACAACATATTCATCAGCGGGGGAACCGGCTCCGGCAAAACAACCTTTCTGAATGCCATGTCTGCCTTTATTCCGGAAGAAGAACGTGTGATTACCATCGAAGACAACGCGGAACTGCAGATCCGTCATATTCCCAATCTGGTTCGTCTGGAGGCACGCAGTGCCAATGTGGAAGGATGCGTTCCAATCAGTATCCGGGATCTGATCCGCACGTCTCTTCGAATGAGACCGGACAGGATCATCGTCGGAGAGGTTCGAGGTGGCGAGGCTGTTGACATGATTCAGGCGATGAATACGGGCCATGACGGTTCGATGTCAACCGGTCATGCCAACAGCGCAAGGGACATGATGTCGAGGCTTGAGATCATGATTCTGCAGGGAGCAGAGCTTCCGATTGCCGCGATCCGCGCACAGATTGCGTCGGCACTGGACGTTGTGGTGCATCTGGGAAGGCTGCGGGACAAGAGCCGGAAAGTACTGGAGGTAGCTGAAATCCTTGGAATCCGTGAGGGAGAAATCGCCATGCGGACGCTCTATCGTTTTGAGGAAGAGGGAGAAAAGGATGGGAAGATCACAGGAAGGTGGGTTCGCGAGAACCCGCTGGAGAAGAAGGATAAACTGGCTCTTGCGGGAATTCGACTTTCGGCAGGATAAAAAAAGAATCCTCTTTCTGCTGGAAGGAATCGGCGTTTTATTTGTAATTTCGTGGGTATTCTATTCCTCATTTGCGGCGGTGATTCTTTTGTCTCCTCTGGCAGTGCCGATCTACCTTCAGAGCAGGGAAAGACAGGAAGAGAAAAGAAGACGGGAACTGGTCTCCGGGTTTAAGGAATGCATGAACAGTCTTCTGACTGCCCTGAAGGCAGGATATTCCTGCGAAAATGCGTTTCGCGCTGCAAAAGAGGAGATGGAAATTTTTTTCGGGAGCCGCAGTGAAATTGTAAAGGAGCTTGAGAAAATTGCAGGCGGTCTGGACAGCAATGTCCCGCTGGAGGAGCTCCTCTGGAGTTTTGCGGAAGGAAGCGGTTCCGATGAAATCCGGGACTTTGCGGAAATCTTTGCGATTGCGCGAAAGAGCGGCGGAAATATGCCGGAGATTCTGCAGAGAACCATTTCACAGATTCAGAACCGAATGGATGTGGAACGAGAAATCGGTGTTCTTGTGAGCAGCAAGCGGCTGGAGCAGACCATCATGGATGTTGTTCCGTTTGGGATCATCGCCTACATCGGCCTGACCTCCAGAGGATTTTTCGATGTTTTGTATCATAACCCGGTTGGAATTCTCGTGATGACAGCCTGTCTTTCTGCCTATCTGTTTGCCTTCGCCTTGTCGGAGAAAATCGTTGCCATAAAGGTCTGATCTATGATCCAAATCCTGATTTATCTCATCCTTGCCTCGGCGCTTCTGGTGCTGGCTGTTTTGTCCAGAAATGAGAAAACACTGTCTGAAGAGCCGACTGACGGCATCAACAGAATCCTCCGGAAAATGTCCGTGTATCTGTACCGGAAGAGCCTTCAGTGGAAGAAAAAACTGACAGGGAAGAAGTATCCGGGAAGTCCTGGCGCGGAGACCATTCGGAAAGAACTGACGGTTCTGAAGCCATCTGTCCGGATTCGAACGGAAGAAGCCAGGTATTTTGTGGATAAAATCCAGATTTTTCTGGTTTTTCTTCTTGCTGCGGATGCACTTGCCATTTCTGTCTGGCTTGCAGGCAGACAGGAACCTCTGATTTCTTCAGAAGGAATCGTGGAACGGCCGACCTATGAACAGCCCGCCCGCGAAATTACGGCAACGGTAAGCACGAAGGACGGCGAAGGGAAAAAGATATCCATCGGGGAATATGATCTGAAGATTGATGGACAGGTGTATACGGAAAAGGAAGCGGACAGCCTGTCTGATGAACTTATGAATCAGCTTCCGAAGCTGATCTGCGGAGAAAACCGGAATCTGAACTATGTGACCGGAAACCTGAATCTGATTTCATCCGCGGAAGGATATCCGTTTCGGATCTCATGGGAAAGCAGTGATTACAGCCTTGTGGACACAGATGGAACGGTGTATGCAGGACAGGTCCGGTCTGGGGAGCATGAGAAGGTTCAGCTGACGGCAACGCTTTCCTATGAAGGAAGAAAGAACAGCAGAAGCTATGATGTTCTGATTTTCCGAAAGCCGGAGAGTCAGGAAGAGAAGCTGGACGAAGGAATCCGGAGGGAGCTGGAAGAGGAAGAGAGCAGGACCAGGAGTGAGAGCGTGCTGCGGCTTCCCTCTTACGTAAACGGCGTATCGCTGCAGTGGGAAGAAAAGAAAGAGGATCAGAGCCTTCTTCTTTTTATCCTGCTTGCGGCAGCAGGTGTTCTGGCATATGCAGGAAAGGATCAGGAGCTGCATAAAAAGGTGCAGGACCGCGACAGGGAGCTTGCACTGGACTATCCATTGATTTTAAGCAAGCTGACGCTCTATCTCGGAGCGGGAATGAGCATGCGCAATATTTTCTGCCGACTTGGAGAGGAGTATCAGAAGAAACGGGAAGAAGGGGGTGAGAAACGATATGTATATGAAGAGATCCTTCTGGTGTGCCGGGAGCTTGACAACGGCATATCCGAGGCAGCCGCCTACACAAATTTCGGGAAGCGGTGCCGGTCGGGGCATTATTCCAAGCTGAGCACCCTGCTGATTTCCAATTTGAAGAAAGGAAACAGCGAACTGTTGAAGGCGTTGCAGGAAGAAGCGGATCGTTCGTTTGAAGAACGGCGGAGCATCGCGAGGCAGATGGGAGAAGAAGCGGGCACAAAACTCCTTCTTCCCATGATGATCATGCTGGGAGTGACTCTGGTGATCATCATGATCCCGGCGTATTTCAGCTTTTCATTATAGACGGGCGGTTTGGCAGTTCGTCTGCATTGGAATGTGTCTGCTCTTACATCGGAGAATTCGCCTGCGAGAAATTCTCATCGTTTAGATCCGAATAGGCCTGATGTTACATTTTCCTGTCTGGAACAGGCGTGATGCGGAAGGAAAGGAACAAATGAAAAAAGCGGTATATACATGGATTCGGACAAAGAATTTTTTGAAGGAAAAGTTAAGATCGGGGCATCGGATTCTCTCCGATGAATCCGGAATGGGAACGGTGGAGCTGATTCTGATTATTGTGGTCCTCATCGGACTCGTCATCATTTTCAAAAAGCAGCTGACGTCCCTTGTCAATACGATTTTTGAGACGATTACCAGCAAGAGCAACGATGTACTGGGATGAGAATGTGAAACAACGAAGAGCCGGAGGATATCTCACGGTCTTTCTTGCCCTGTGCATACCGATTCTTCTGTCCCTGATCTTTGTTCTTCTGGACGGCGCGCGGAGAAATGCAGTGCGGATGCAGACGGAGCTTGCCGTGGATACGGCGGTCAATTCCGCGCTGGCGGAATACAGCAGAGAACTGTTTCTCCAATATGATCTTCTGATGATTGATACCTCGTACGGAGGCGGAAATCCGTCGGTCCGGACAACCGAACAGCATATCCGGAATTATCTTGAAAAGAATCTGTCCTCCGGAGGATTGAAATCCTTCGGAGGGGCGGATTTTACCGGAACGTCGTTAGAAAACCTGCAGCTTAGCGAAACAAGGCTGGCAACAGACCTGGATGGTCAGGCAGTCCGGGAACAGATTAACGCGTACCTGTCGGCCGAACCGCTCGAAGCATGGGCCTCCGGCATTTTGGAAGCAGTGAACGGATACAACGGCCTCGGTTTTGATACGACAGAATGGGCAAGGAGAAAAGCACAAAACGAAGAAGAACTTCGAAACGGATTGGAAGAAGCAAGAAAGCGCAGAGAAGGGAGCGGGGGTGAAGAAAAGAGTGAGGAAGAGTCAGAGGCGGAGGCGAAAGCCGCGGGAGCCTCTTCTTACGCGTCAGCGAACGGAGTGGATGAAGAGCATGCCATGGATCCGTGGAAGGAAGTCAATGCTGCAAGTCAGGCCCCGATTCTGAATGTTGTGCTGGGAGACAGCGGCAATGTCAGTGCAGAGAGAGTGCGTGTGGAGGATTATATTTCGCACCGGGCGGCGCAGACAGGGGATGGAGCAGAGGCACAGAACAGTCATCATTACAGCGAGGCGGACGCGCTTTTTATGAATGAGTACATTCACGAAAAATGCGGAAATTACAGGGAAACATTGGATAAGAGTCGACTGAAATACCAGATGGAATACCTGCTCTGCGGAAAGAATTCAGACCGGGAGAATCTGGAGAAGACGGCAGAGACACTGCTTCTGATCCGGCTTGCAGCTAACACGGCCTACCTCTTTTCAGATGCAGGGAAAAAGGCGGAAGCGAAATTCTGGGGTGAACTCTTTTCTTTGATCTGCTTCAGTCCGGAGCTGGAGCCGGTATTTACCACGGGGCTTCTCCTTGCATGGAGCTATTCAGAATCTGTGTGCGACCTGAGGACGCTGTTTTCAGGCGGAAAAGTTCCGCTTACGAAAAGCTCTGGAACCTGGAAGACGGGGCTGCTCTCTATTTTCTCGCCCGGGCTTTCTTCCGGCAATAGTGCGGAAGGGAGCGGGCTGGATTATACGGGATATCTTCGTGTACTGCTCTTTCTGGAGAACGGAACCATGCGGGATTACCGGCTGATGGATGTGATGGAGATGGATGTGCGGAAAGCGGAGCATTCCGAGAGCTTTCGGATGGATGGCTGTATGGACACGTTTTCTGTGGATGTCACGGTTCGCGGGTCGTCAGGGCAGGAATGCAGTATTCATCGGGAGGGAAGCTATGAATGAATTCCACCGGGCATTTCCGCTCAGGAGAAAGGCTGAAAACAATGCGCTTTTGGAAAGAATCTGTTTGCTGGGAAAATAAGAAAAGAAATGGGCCTCTTCGGGAAACAGATTCAGAAAGGGGATCGTTTCCGGCCCTTTCTCTGATGGCCAGTATGACGGTGGAAGCTGCACTGGTGATTCCGATTTTTCTGTTTTTCATGATGGAAATCCTGTATCTGTTTGAAGCAGTACGGCTGCAGAGCGGGATCATTGCCGCACTTCATGAAACCGGAACGGAGCTGTCGGAATATGCCTTTTACGCGCAGTATGGCCTGGAGGAACAGAGTCTGATACCGGAGGGAGAATTCAGCGGCACGCTGACTTCTCTTGCTGTATCGGAAACGTTTGTCCGAAAAAATGTCTCGGATTTTCTGGGAAGCGAATATCTGGATCATTCCTGCCTGGAGAACGGTGCAGGAGGGATTTCCTATCTTGGTTCATCTGTCCTTGAGGAGGATGGAATTGTGGATCTGACGGCGGATTATCGGATCCGGCCGTTTCTTCCTTTGTTCGGGCTCGGAAGCTTTCAGGCAAGAAGCCGTTATTACGGACATGCATGGACCGGATATGAGATCGGTGAAAAGGATGGATCCGGTACAGAAGAAGAGAAATCGGAAGAAATGGTCTTTGTCACAGCCTCCGGAGTGGTTTATCACAGAAGCCGGAGTTGTACCTATTTGAAGCCCTCTGTCAGGAGCGTGGATGCTTCCCTGCTGGATACCGTAAGAAGCAGTGACGGATCAAAATATTATGCATGTGAGCGCTGCAGGCCATCCAGAAGCGGAATACTGGTCATTACAAAGGATGGAAACAGATACCATAGTTCGGCTTCCTGTACCGCCATTCAAAGAGAAGTGCAGGAAATTCCGTTATCGGAGGCCGAGAAGACGCGGAGAGCCTGCTCGAAATGCGGCGGATCGTGACTGCCGCATTCGACAGAACCGCTGCACTCGAAGATGTCTGATGACATCTTCTCCTGCTTAGAGTGCCGCCAAGCGGCACTCTGTACACAGAGAGAATTCGCCTTCGCGAAATTCTCTCTGGTATCGCAGATTTTGCCTCAGCGAGGTATAAGAATCTAAATGAGAGGTACAGCATGACAGAAGGAATCGGATATCTGGCAGGGGCATGTTATCTTGCGGTCTGCGGCATAACGGATATGAGAAAACAGAAAGTGTCCGTGGTCTGGCTTCTTGCCGGAATTGCTGGGGGACTGATCTGGAGAATTGTTCTTTTGGTATCCGGGGGCTGCGGCCTGAAGGATCTGCTGCTCTGTTTTATACCGGGAGCAGTTCTTCTCCTTCTGGCAGAACTCTGCGGCGGAATCGGAAGCGGAGACGGAATGGCGTGGATCGGAACCTGTCTGTTCCTGGGAACAGAGGCGGGATGCATGGTGTTTCTGATCGGTTTTCTGCTGTCCTTTTTCTGGAGCGCTGTTCTGCTGATTTTCAGGAGAGCAGGGCGGAAGTCAAGAATACCGTTTCTTCCCTTTGCATTTGCGGGGATGATTTTCTGGATCATGGGGGTTTTGTATGGATAATGCCGGGAACAGATCAGAAAGCCTGGATGCCTATATGACTGTGGAAGCGGCTTTTGTGATGCCGATGGTTCTGTGCTTGTTCGTCATGCTGATATATGCGGCTTTTTATCTGTATGACCGGTGTGTGTTCCGGCAGGATGCGTATATTCTGTGCTTCCGGGAGAGTATCCGGAGAGAGCAGGGGGCACCGAAGGTGAATCCGGACCGGATCCGGCAGGAGGAAACCAGGCAGTTTGGCGGCAAGTATTTTGCAGTCAGCAGCTTTGAGTCCTCTGTACAGGCAGAAGGAAAGAAAGCAGTGTATCAGGGAGCTGCACGGGTACTTCCGACCTCCTTTGGCAGTTATTTTCTGATGCCTAAATCCATCTGGACAATTAACTTCCAGGGAAGCGCAAGAAAAAACGATCCTCCGTGGGCGATCCGGAGCTATCGAAGAAAATCTTATCTTCTGAAGAAAGGCTTCCATGCGATGACGAATTGAAAATATAAGGAAAAAGATTTTATAGATCAGGTTTGCCGTGTGGCTTTGGAAGCTTCCGTGGGACATGCATGTGTAATGAGGCAGTTTTCGAAAGAAGGATGGATATTTACAGTAGGAATACAGACGGGGATTGGAAATGGAAAGAAAATTATATTCAGACGCAATGACGAATTATCTGGTTCTGCGCTGTCCGGCAGAAGCACAGAACGGTTATCAGTATCGGATGCTTGCGGTAAATCGCATCAAAGGACTTCTGCCGTGCAGTCTGCGGACGATTGATGGGGAACATTTCCTGTATTACGGAGTTACATCCAGACAGAGCATTGCGAGAATGTACGATCACCGGATGATTATGGGAGCAGAACTTCGAAAGCTCTTGTATTCCCTGGCCGGAATGATTCAGACCTTGTCTGAATTTCTACTGGATCCGGAAAAGCTCCTTCTGGATCCGGAGTACATTTTTTATGATTTTGAGGAGGAGCGGTATTTCTTTACTTATTATCCCGAGCCGCAGGAAAGAAAACGGACGGAACTGTTTGAATATCTGTCGACGCGGACAGATGAGGAGGATGAAGAAGCCAGAATCGTAATCTATCGGATGTGTGAGCTTTCGGAAAACCCGAATTTTGTTTTGCGTGACACGCTGCTGGATCATGAATACCGGATTGCAGAGACGGGTGAGGATTCGGATCCGGAAGAGGACAGCAGAAAAAGAAGAGAGGGTGAAACTGGTTCGGAAGATTTTCCTGCAGGCCGGCAAAAATATTCTGAACGAAAAAGAAATCGAAGTGAAGACGGGGAAGAGGAAGAAGATCTGTTTGAAGACCCGGAGGAACTTCCTGATGCAGGGAACGGAGAGGAAAAGAGAGAAAAAAAGAGAAAGAACAAAGCAGCGGGGAAGGGGAAAACAGGAATTTCTCCCGGAAAACTTCTTGGAATCGCTATTGCATTTTTTATTCTGGCAGCAGGCTTGTGGGGATGCACCTGGTGGGCTTCATTCACAGAGGAGGAATTGTTTGCGGCACGGGCAGGAGTTCTTGGGAGTCTCATTCTGGCAGTTCTTGCCGCAATAGGAGGCGTTGTCCTTTCATGGAGAAATGGAAGAAGAGAACAGAAGGAAGAACAGGAACGCCTGGAAAAAGAGAGAAAAAATGCGATGGTACCGACCCGAGAATAGATGTATCATAATTTCATGTTAAATACGGAAACCGCTTTCGCGGATTTCTCCACACGTACACTCGAAAGTGCCCGATGGCACTTTCTCTTGTCAGGAGCAGGCACAAAAAGAGTGCCATGCTCCCGTATCGGAGAAACCGCCTTCACGGGTTTCTCCTCACGTGCCGCGGACAGCGGCGGGAAAGGAAAGTATGAAAGATTCAAATTGCATTTTTTGTAAAATTGCGAATGGAGAGATTCCGTCCAGAACAATCTATGAAGATGAGAAATTCCGGGTGATTCTGGATCTTGGACCGGCAACAAAGGGACACGCACTGATTCTCCCGAAGGAGCATTATGCCAATCTGTTTGCAATGCCGGAGGAGCTGGCGGCAGATGCCATGAAGCTGGCGAAAAAAATTGCAGCGATGCAAAAGGAAAAACTTCACGCGGACGGTCTGAATCTTGTTCAGAACAATGGCACAGTGGCAGGGCAGACCATAGATCATTTCCATATCCACCTGATTCCCCGCTATGAGAACGACGGGCAGGCAATCGGCTGGAAACCGGGGGAACCGACACCGGAGGAGCTCGATGAAACCTGCAGGGAACTGACAGAGAATTGACGGCGAAAAGGAAGAAAATGAACAGCGTACGGGAAATTGCAGTATCACAGGTAACAGATGTAGTACGGGATATGTGTATTGCCGCTAACTACAGCTTGTCTGCGGATATGCAGGAGAACTTAAGGAAAGCGCGGGAAGATGAAGAATCTGTCCTTGGCCGGGAAATCCTTTCCAAGCTGGAAGAAAACCTGCAGATTGCAAGGACGGAGCAGATTCCGATTTGTCAGGATACGGGAATGGCAGTTGTGTTTCTGGAGGTCGGACAGGATGTGCATTTTATCGGAGGAGATCTGACGGACGCAGTGAATGAGGGCGTCCGGAGGGGATACACGGAAGGGTACCTCAGAAAGTCTGTGGTTTCAGATCCGCTGCTGAGAGAAAATACGAAAGATAATACGCCGGCAGTGATTCACATGTCGATCGTCCCGGGAGATAAGGTAAGGATTACGGTTGCGCCGAAGGGGTTTGGCAGTGAGAATATGAGCCGCATTTTCATGCTGAAACCGGCAGATGGTGAGGAAGGCGTTGTCCGCGCGGTTGTGCAGGCCGTGAAGGATGCAGGGCCGAATGCCTGTCCGCCGATGGTAATCGGTGTAGGAATTGGCGGAGATTTTGAGAAGAGTGCGCTGATGGCGAAAAAAGCTCTTACGCTGAACACCAGAGAACATTCCGAGCTGCCGCACATCCGCAGGTTGGAAGAAACGATTCTGGAGAAAATCAATCAGACAGGACTTGGACCCGCGGGCCTTGGCGGAACTACTACGGCACTGAGTGTACGCATTCTGAGTTATCCGACTCATATTGCCGGGCTGCCGGTTGCAGTGAATATCTGTTGTCATGTGAACCGTCACGAAGTAAGAATTCTCTGATATCTGATTTGATATAAGATGTCTGTGGCTTTTAGAAAGGTTCCCTGAAATGCAGGAAAAGAAGTGAAGGATACAGGCAGGTCCGGTCATCTGAAACTGAGAGAAACAGCGGGTAAACGACAGGAGTTTAAAAGTTTGAACGTGACATTGATATGTCACTTTCAAACTGCAGCATCGGTGCTGACACACCGGCTGCCGCATTCGGCAAAACCGCTTTCGCGGATTTTGCCTCAGCGAGGTATAATAATGAATAAGCATATACAGGTCCCTTTCAGCAAGGAGACGGCACGAAAATTGAAAGCCGGGGATATGGTATACCTGTCCGGCACGATATATACTGCCAGAGATGCTGCTCATAAAAGGATGGAGGAAGCTCTGACAGCAGGAGAGAATCTTCCTTTTGATCTGCGTGGAAATATTATCTATTACATGGGGCCTTCTCCTGCCAGGGGAGGAGCCGTGATCGGTTCTGCAGGGCCGACGACGGCAAGCAGAATGGACAAGTATACCCCAAAACTTCTGGATCTCGGGATGGCTGGCATGATCGGAAAGGGGAAACGTTCCGAGGCAGTACAGAATGCAATTGTCAGGAACGAAGCAGTATACTTTGCTGCGATTGGAGGAGCCGGAGCTCTTTTGTCAAAGCATATCGTTTCTTCTGAGGTGATTGCATACGAAGACCTTGGAACAGAAGCAGTCCGCAAACTGGAAGTGAAGGAATTTCCTGTTATAGTAGTAATTGATACAGAGGGGAAGAATTTGTATCAACAGGTCGCAGAAGGCACCACATCTAGCGATTGACTTTTGTAAAACCCAATTGTATAATTTAGCATGCTCTCTCAAAAGGGCTTCCCTTATGAAGAGCAACTTGGCCAAGGAAACCTTGGATTCAGGCTTTGGAGAAATACTCAAGAGGCTGAAGAGGCGCCCCTGCTAAGGGTGTAGGTCGGTTAACGCCGGCGCGCGGGTTCAAATCCCGCTTTCTCCGCTTTGCATTGCAGCTTTTTTAAATTTTCACAAATTTGAAAAAACTACTTGCAATTCACGAAGGGCGATGATACAATTCATTTCGCTGTTCGAGAGAACAGGATCTCAGGAAGGAAACAACA
>CAVKEB010000020.1:0-47081 GCA_963655255.1 bacterium | reverse complement strand
ACCGCTGCACTCGAAGATGTCTGATGACATCTTCTCCTGCTTAGAGTGCCGCCAGACGGCACTCTGTGCTCAGAGAGAATTCGCCTTCGCGAAATTCTCCTCGTGTTGCCGCAGCAGCTGCGGCGGGAAGGGAAAGTTTGAAAGTGACATCGATATGTCACTTTCAAACTGCAGCATCGGTGCTGACGCACCGGCTGCCGCATTCGGCAAAACCGCCTTCGCGGATTTTGCCTCAGGGAGGTATAAATATGGTATTTACAGCGGAAAACGGAGTTCTGACAGCTAGAAATCTGGGGGAGATTCTTCGAATTGAAGCGTGGGGGAAGGATTCTCTGCGGGTGCGCGCAACCCGTCATGCCGCCCTGAATGAAGCAAACTGGGCACTGACGGAGAAGCCGGAAGAGACACAGGCCGGTGTGGAGATTTCCGAGGAGGATCACTGGGTAGGTGACGGCACCATCGATAAAAAGGAGATCGCGAAGATTACAAACGGCCGGATTTCGGCAACGGTGAATTTTGCCGGAGTGATTACCTTCTATAAAGATGGAAAACAGCTCCTTCGGGAATATTTCAGCTTCTATGACGGATCTCTCTGGAAGGAGAGCTGGTGCCTGAAAATCCGCAGCCGGGAGTGGAAGGGAATTCCGGGAGGAGATTTTGCCCTGAATGTCCGCTTCGAGAGCATTGACGGAGAGAAAATCTACGGCATGGGTCAGTATCAGCAGCCGTATCTGGATCTGAAGGGCTGTGTTCTGGATCTGGAACAGCGCAACTCTCAGGTAACGGTTCCGTTCGAGGTTTCCTCGGAAGGTTATGGATTCCTCTGGAACAATCCGGCGATCGGCCGTGTTTCCTTCGGCAAGAATTATACCGAATGGCAGGCGAAGGCAACGAAGCAGATGGATTACTGGATTACTGCAGCCGACACGCCGAAGGCGATTGTGGAGAACTATACCGCGGTGACCGGCCGCGCACCGATGTTCCCGGAAGATCTGATGGGACTCTGGCAGTGCAAGCTTCGCTACCGCACGCAGGATGAGGTCCTTTCGGTGGCAAGGCAGTATCAGAAGGAAGGGATCAAGATTGATGTCATCGTGATCGACTTCTTCCACTGGACATTGCAGGGCGACTGGAAATTTGACAAGACCTACTGGCCGGATCCGAAGGCGATGGTGGATGAGCTGCATTCCATGGGCATCAAGGTCATTGTCTCGATCTGGCCGTCTGTGGACCGCAAGAGCGAGAACTTCGGCGAGATGATGGACCGCGGCCTTCTGATCATGACGGAGCGCGGCGCGCAGCAGACCTATGATTATCAGGGTGACTGCGTGGAGATCGATGTTTTCAATCCGGAAACCAGAAAATATGTCTGGGAGAAGTGCAAGAAGAATTACTATGACTTCGGCATCGACGCGTTCTGGCTGGACAATTCCGAGCCGGATTACTGCGCATACGATTTCGATAATTACCGCTACATCAACGGATCGGCACTGGAGAGCAGCTGCCAGTATCCGCAGTGGTACAGCCGCATTTTCTATGATCCGATGACGGCGATGGGCAATGACAAGGTCGTGAACCTGCTGCGCAGCGGCTGGGCAGGGAGCCAGAAGTATGGAAATGTGATCTGGTCCGGTGATGTTCCGAGCACGTTCGAGGCCTTCCGGGATCAGGTGCAGGCGGGACTGAATATGGGACTTGCCGGAATTCCGTGGTGGACCACGGATGTCGGCGGATTCATGACGGACGATGTGGGCGATCCGGATTTCCAGGAGCTTCTGATCCGCTGGTATGAGTTCGCAGTCTATAGCGCCGTGCTCCGGATGCATGGCGACCGCGGACCGTACAACATTCCGCCGCTGGACAATCGGGATTGGGGCGGCGGATATCTGCACACCGGCCAGGACAATGAGCTGTGGAGCTATGGCGAAGAGAATTACCGGATCATGAAGAAATACTACGACATCCGTGTGGAGCTCAAGCCGTATATCCGCGGACTCTACGAAGAGGCACATACGAACGGATCTCCGCTGATCCGGACGATGTTCTATGAATTTCCGGAGGATGCGAAGTGCTGGGAGCTGAGCGATCAGTACATGTTCGGATCGGAATATCTGGTTGCGCCGATCCTGCATCTTCACGAGTTCGAGCGGGATGTCTATCTCCCGGAGGGAACCTGGACGGATGTCCGTGACGGCAGAGTCTATGAAGGCGGTCAGACGATTCATGTGAAGGCACCGCTGGATTCCATGCCGGTCTTCCACAGAGGATAAAAGAAAAGGCGGGCCCTGTGACGGGGCATGCGGGGAAAGTGAATGCAAATAAAAAGGGCTGCGGCTCCGGAAATTTCCGGGCTGCAGCCCTTTTTGAACGAAAATGGAGGCTTGCCAAAACCTCAAATGTGAATGTACTTATGCGAGCAGCATGCGGAACAGAGTGACGAAATAGAACAGCAGTCCGCACCATCCGGCGGAAGCGAACAGGATGATACCCACGGACGGCTGCAGGCCGAGAACCTGCTGCATCACCAGAACGATCATGGCGCCGAGAACATAGCCGGCAGCCAGGCCGAGAAATAAGGAAGAATAAAGCCTTGAATAAATTCTCATGAAAATCACCTGCTTTCCATAGATCTGATACAGCTTTTAATGTACCAGCCGGACGAGGACGCCTCTATCGCGGATCGGTAACGCTTCTGTAAGGAATATGTAAAACCGGAGACGGCGTGCAACTTTACACAGGTTTTACATTCGCCGGGTGATGGATTTAACAAGCCTTTTTTAACATGTTCATTGTCGGATGAGACAAGAGGTCCCGCGGCGGGGCCGCTCATCCGGAAAGACGCAGGAGAATTCAGGCAGGTTCCGGAGACGGATCTGCCGCGGGAATTCATATTGAGGAGGATATTATGAAGCTGAAGAAACTTACTGGAACGATTGCGGCAGCAGCAATGGTGATGGGCATGCTGGCAGGCTGCGGATCTTCGGATACCGCTGCAGCAGATACGACGGCATCGACTGAGGCAGCAGCTGCGGATACCACCGCAGCAGACACCACGGCAGCGACCGAGGCAGCCGCGGATACCACGATGGCAGATGCTGCGGCAGAGGCTGTCACCGGAGAGGTCACCGCAGCCGGATCTTCCGCACTGCTTCCTCTTGCACAGGCAGCAGCAGACAAGTTCATGGATGCGAACCCGGATTGCTCCGTTACCGTAAACGGCGGCGGCTCCGGCGAGGGTCTGAAGCAGGTTGCGGACGGCGCCATCGACATCGGCGATTCGGACGTTTTCGCGGAAGAGAAGCTGGACGCTTCGGTTGCGGCAGGCCTTGTGGATCATGAGGTATGCGTCATCACCATGGCACCGGTTGTCAACGCGGATCTTGGTGTTGACAATCTGACCACCGATCAGCTGATCGACATCTTTACCGGCAAGGTCACGAACTGGAAGGAAGTCGGCGGACCGAATGAAGAGATTCTTCTGGTAACAAGACCCAGCTCTTCCGGAACCAGAGCACTGTTCAAGAACTGGGCTCTGAACGGCGAAGAGGAGGCTTCCAACGAGGCACTGGAGACCGATGATTCCGGCACTCTTCTTCAGACGGTTCAGCAGAACAAGGGAGCAATCGGCTACGTCGCACTTTCCTATCTGGTGGATGACAGCTCGGTGAAGACGGTTGCAATCGACGGCGTGGAGCCCACTCTGGAGAATACCTACAACGGCACTTACAAGGTATGGGGCTACGAGCACATGTACACCAACGGTGAGGGAAGCGAAGCAGCACAGGCCTTCATCAACTACATGATGAGCGATGAGTTCGGCGATTCCATTGAGGCGATGGGCTACGGCGTATCCTCCAAGATGAGCGGCGAGGCGGTAAAGGCGCACGAGACCAAGTAAGACAGGCCTTCAAGAATTCCTCTGCCGCTGCCCCGGATCAGGGAATGCACTTTGAACTGGAAGAAAGCAATGCTCCGGATCGGAGGAAATATCGCCGAACTGGGGAAATGTTTCTGCAGATCAGGTGAAACACTCAGAACTACGGAACAGGCAGAGGGGAACGGAAAGAAAAGAACACCAGTGTACGGCGGCATGTCTGCAGAAGGCAGGCCGCCGCAGGCTGTGAAAAAGAAAGCCGCAGAAGACTGCGGCTTTGCCTCAGCGAGGGATAGACATGAGCGAAGCGGTTACAAATCTTACAGCCGGTGCGGAATGCAGAAAAACAGAGGAGCGGATTGTAAAGAAGACGAGAACGAGCGGCATGGACCGCTTCCGGAAAGAATACCTGGGACGGGGCATTGTTACCGCCGCGGGCTTCTTTATTATCGCGCTGACCCTGGCCATCGGCATTTTCCTGATCGTTCAGGGAACCGGGACCTTCACCAGGTATCACCATTCGGTTCTGGAATTCCTGTTTTCCAGTGAGTGGGCCCCGATGGATTCCGCAACAGAGGGCGGCGGAAAGGTCGGCTGCGCGATTTATATCGCGGGTTCCCTGATGACCTGCGGGCTGGCTCTTCTGATGGTGACGCCGTTTGCGATCGGTGCGGCCGTGTTCATGACGGAAATTGCGCCGAAGCTCGGAACGAAGATCTTCCAGCCGGCAATCGAGATGTTCGTCGGAATTCCTTCCGTCGTTTACGGCTGGATCGGCCTGACCGTGCTGGTTCCGTTTATCCGTGATACCTTTCACGCGAGGATGGGAGGCTACTCCGTGCTGGCGGCGAGCATCGTCCTCGCGGTCATGATTTTTCCGACCATCACGACGGTGGCCGCGGATTCCATCCGGAGCATTCCGCAGTATTACCGGAAGGCGGCATATGGACTCGGCTCTACCAGATGGCAGGTGATTTACAGAATCGTTCTTCCGGCGGCCAAATCGGGAATCCTGACCGGAATCATCCTGGGGCTGGCGAGAGCCTTCGGCGAGGCACTGGCGGTTGCCATGGTGATCGGCAAAACGCGGGCGTTCCCCAGGAATCTTCTCTCGCCGACCAATAACCTGACGGCTGCAATCGCAGCGGATATGGGCAACTCGGCGAGCGGCGGAGAACAGAATATGGCGCTGTGGTCAATGGCACTGCTGCTGCTCCTGATTTCCATGCTGTTTATTTTCCTGATCCATCGCATTGATGCGGCAGGAAAAAAGAAAGAAAAGGCCTGAAGCGGACGATCTGCATGGAAAATCGTCGGGTGCCGGACAGATATCAGAAAAGGAATCGTGTGATATGAATGAGAAGATGAAACACCGCATCCGCAGTGCGGAGCGGGCCGATCATGTGATGACCGGAGTGTTCTGCGCAGTGGGCGGATCGTTTTTGCTGCTGATCCTGGTCCTCGCGGGCCACATTATCATCAAAGGAATCCTGAGCTATTATCCGGGGATTCTTGCGGCGGATTCCGGCGGAATCGGAAACCAGCTGTTCAATACCGTGTATCTGGTCGTACTCTCTCTTCTCATCAGCGTACCGATCGGAGTCCTTGCCGGAATTTACATGGCGGAGTACGCAGGAGATACGAAGGCAACGCACTTCATCCGGATCTGCATTGAATCACTCTCTTCGCTGCCGTCCATCGTCGTCGGCCTGTTCGGCTACCTTGTTTTCATTCTGATGACGGGGGCGAAGTGGAATCTGATG
This sequence comes from bacterium, assembly GCA_963655255.1. Lineage (GTDB taxonomy): Bacteria > Bacillota > Clostridia > Lachnospirales > Lachnospiraceae > CAG-791. The sequence goes on along the minus strand of CAVKEB010000020.1, from coordinate 41,444 downwards.
GCAGGAGCCCTCGCGGTTTCCATTCTGAGCCTTCCTTCCATTGCAACGACGACGGAGGATGCGATGCGGAGCCTTCCCAGGAGCTATAAGGCAGGTTCCATGGCCCTCGGTGCGACGCACTGGGTCAGCATTGTGAAGGTGCTGCTCCCCGCCTGCCTGCCGCGCATCATCACGGGCATTATTCTCGCGGCCGGGCGGGGCTTTGGCGAAGCGGCGGCCCTCCTGTATACGGCGGGACAGAGTACGAGGCTGAACTGGAGCAACTGGAATCTGGCCTCCAAGACATGCCCTCTGAATCCGTTCCGGCCGGGTGAGACCCTGGCGCTTCACATCTGGGTGATGCGGACGGAGGGCGCGCTGAATCCGCAGTCGGAGGAAATTGCGAATTTCTCCGCCATGGTACTGGTTGTTCTGGTTCTTGTTTTCTCGATGATCGCGAGAATCATGACAAGAAGAATCAATGAGAAGCAGTCCGGCGCGAAGGGATAGGTTTGAAAGTGACATCGATATGTCGCTTCCAAACTGCAGCATTGGTGCTGATGCACCGGCTGCCGCATTCGGCAAAACCGCTTTCGCGGATTCTGCCTCAGCGAGGTATAAAGGGGAACGAAATGGAAGAACAGTACAAGCTTGAAATCAAAGACCTGGATCTGTATTACGGACAGTATCAGGCACTTCACAAGATCTCCATGAACATCCGCGCCAACGAGATTACGGCGCTGATCGGACCGTCCGGCTGCGGCAAATCCACGTTCCTGAAGACTCTGAACCGGATGAATGATCTGGAAGAGGGCGTCCGCATTGAAGGGGAAGTGAAGCTGGACGGCGTGGACATCTACAAGGATATGGATGCCATTGAGCTTCGAAAGCGTGTCGGCATGGTATTCCAGCAGCCGAATCCCTTCCCGAAGAGCGTCTATGAGAATGTGGCATATGGGCCGCGGATCAACGGAATCCGGAAAAAATCGGAACTGGACGAGATCGTGGAACGGAGTCTTCGCCAGGCGGCAATCTGGGATGAACTCAAGGACCGCCTTCACAAGAGTGCGCTCGGTCTCTCCGGCGGCCAGCAGCAGAGACTGTGTATCGCGAGAACCCTTGCAGTGGAGCCGGAAGTGATTCTGATGGATGAGCCGACCTCCGCGCTGGACCCGATTTCCACCTCCAAGATCGAGGATCTTGCGATTGAACTCAAGAGCAGATACACCATTGTCATTGTCACGCACAACATGCAGCAGGCAAGCCGCATTTCGGACAACACCGCGTTCTTCCTTCTGGGAGAGCTGATTGAGTACAACCGCACGCAGAAGCTGTTCTCGATCCCGGCGGACAAGAGAACCGAGGATTACATCACCGGGCGCTTCGGTTGATCGAAATCCGGAAGGCCGGTTCGTCACACGCCGGGGATCATGACCGGACAGGATCCCGACGTTTTGCTGCGGGAAACGGAGCGGAAAAAGAAGGCCCGCCGCGGACAGAAAACGAAAAGAAGCGGTGCAAAAATACATAGAGACAGACAAAGAACCTGAGGAGGAATGAACGTGAGAAACCGGTTTGACGCGCAGCTTCTGCAGCTGAACAGAATGCTGATTCATATGGGAGATCTGTGCGGAATTGCGATTGAAAATGCGACAAAAGCCCTGCAGGATGGTAATATACAGATGGCGCATGACGTTATGCTGGCCGATGCGGAAATTGATCAGGCGGAGCGCGAGATTGAGCGCCTGTGCCTGACGCTTCTTCTGCAGCAGCAGCCGGTGGCAAGAGATCTGCGGCAGATTTCGTCTGCCCTGAAGATGATCACGGATATGGAACGGATCGGGGATCAGGCGTCGGACATCGCCGAAATTGTGGTCAGTGCCCGGATGTCGGAGACGACGGACTTCCCGAAGATCGTCGAGATGAGCGTGGAAGTGACGCACATGGTGGAAGACAGCATCAAGGCCTTCGTGGACAAGAATCTGGAGCTGGCCGGTCACGTGGAGGCGCGTGACGATGTTGTGGATATGATGTTTGATTCCGTCAAAAACCAGCTGATTGACTACATCGGAGAGAATCAGGGACAGGCAGCGCACAAGGCCATTGATCTGATCATGATCGCGAAGTACCTGGAGCGGATCGGCGACCACGCGACGAATATTGCGGAGTGGGTTTCGTTCTCCATCACCGGTGTTCATGAGGCAAAGCTCGATACGAAGAAGATTACGGAGTAGCAGGCAGATGATTTTTTGCGTGGAAGATGATGAGAACATCAGAGATCTGATTGTATACACATTGGAGAACACCGGCTTCAAGGCGCAGGGCTTTGAAGACGGCCGGAGTTTTCGCGAAGCACTGAAGAAGGAGCGGCCCGAGCTCGTTCTGATGGATGTTATGCTGCCTGGGGAGGACGGCATCGCTCTTTTGAAGAGCATCCGCTCGAATCCGGAGACGGAAGGAATTCCGGTCATCATGGTGACCGCCAAGGGAGCGGAGTTCGATAAGGTCAAGGCGCTGGATCTCGGCGCGGATGATTATGTGACCAAGCCCTTCGGCATGATGGAGCTGGTCAGCCGGATCAAGGCGGTCCTTCGCAGGAGCGGGTTCGGAAGCGGAGAAGGAGACGATGAGATTCTGGCTCTGGGGGAAATTGCAATGGACACCAGAAAGCATCAGGTCACCGTGGCGGGAGAGCCGGTCGCGCTGACGCTCAAGGAGTATGAGCTTCTGAAAAAGCTTCTGGTCAATTCCGAGGTGGTTCTGACAAGAGACCAGCTTCTCGAAAATGTGTGGGGCTATGATTTTGACGGGGAAACCAGAACCGTGGATGTTCATATCCGGACACTCCGGCAGAAGCTCGGGAAGGCGGGCGAGAGGATTGAGACCGTCCGCGGAGTCGGTTACCGGATCCGTGCGTAAAACGCCTGTCTGGCAGCAGGGATGATGTTAAGGAACCGGAGAGAAAATCCGGCAGACTGTGCGCAGAGCAGGGCTGCCCGATGGGAGAAAAACCGGTGTCTGAACCGGGAAGGCCGGAGAGCATGAGAAAGAAAATTCAGAAAAGTATGTTCATGGTGATCGGAATTACGCTGCTGATAGCGTATACGATCACCATTTTGTTCGTTTATGTGAGAATCCGTTCGCTGGCGCAGGACAGCATCCGACGCGTGGCCGAATATACGGCGGCCGCGGTCAATATCTCCGGTGAGAGCTATCTGCGGCAGCTGGACAACGTGGAGAAGGGAACCCGCATCACGCTGATCGACGCAAAGGGCAATGTATGTTATGACACGGAGCAGGATGAATTTACGTTTGAAAATCATCTGGAACGGCCGGAAGTGCAGGCGGCGTTGAAAAACGGCATGGGGCAGGATGTCAGGCACTCCGATACGATCGGGCAGGACATGTTCTACTGCGCGGTCCGTCTGGATGACGGGAACATTCTGAGAGTCTCCATGACCGTCCGCAGCATTTCCAACACGGCCCTGACGCTCCTTCCGGTCATGACGGTGATCGGCCTTGTGATGCTGGCCTTTGCCTACGGAATGGCAAGGCGGCAGGCCGCGGCCCTGGTCCGTCCCATCAACCGGCTGGATCTGGACAAGCCGCTGGAGAATGACATCTATGAGGAGATGACGCCGCTCCTTCAGAGAATCGAGGATTCCAACAAGGCCAAGGAGGCGGTGGCGCAGATGCGCAAGGAATTCTCCGCCAATGTGTCGCATGAACTGAAGACGCCGCTGACCTCGATCTCGGGCTATGCGGAGATCATGCGGGACGGTCTGGTGAAGCCGGAGGATGTGCCGAAGTTCTCCGAGCGCATTTATAAAGAAGCGCAGCGGATGCTGACGCTCATCAATGATATCATTCAGCTCTCCCGTCTGGACGAGGGAAGGCTGGAGCAGAAGGAAGAGCGGGTGGATCTGTTCGAGCTGTCCCACGATATCGTGAGCCGGCTTGCACCAAAGGCGGCGGACTGCGGCGTGCATGTGGAGCTCACAGGGGAATCCTGCACGGTGATCGGCGTGAGACGCCTTCTGGATGAAATGATCTACAACCTCACGGAGAATGCCATCAAATACAATCACGCGGGCGGCCGCGTGGATCTCTGGGTCGGCAGGCAGATGGACACGCCGGAGGTGATTGTGACGGATACCGGCATCGGAATTGCGAAGGACCAGCAGGAGCGGATTTTCGAGCGGTTCTACCGCGTGGACAAGAGCCGCTCCAAGGAGACCGGAGGAACGGGCCTCGGTCTTTCCATCGTAAAGCATGGAGCCGAGCTTTCGCACGCGAAGGTAAAGGTGACCTCCGAGCTCGGAAAGGGAACCCGGATGGAGCTGATTTTCCATGAAGCGGGAGAGCAGACTCCGTCCTGACCGCCGGAAAACCGCCGTTCCAGAGAGAAAACTTCATAAAACAGAGTAATGATTCAGCATATTCCGAAGTTCCCTGGGAAAATCCCGGGTGTTACCGGCCAGGCGCTGAACAGGTGCAAAACAGGAAAAGACAGACGGGCTGTGAGAAGTAAAATCTCACAGCCCGTTTTACATGAATTTAACATGATCCTGCCCGGGATTTTACCGCGATTTTATACGATCCTTATCAGAACATGGATCAGTTTGGAAGTTTGAAAGTGACATCGATATGTCACTTTCAAACAGCAGCATCGGTGCTGACGCACCGGCTGCCGCATTCGGCCAAAACGCCTTCGCTGATTTTGCCTCAGCGAGGTATAAAAATGGAAAAGCGGTGGGAGGAGAATATGTCAGAAGTGATGTCAACGTTGTTCGGTCTGTGTGGAGGACTGGCCGTATTTTTGTTCGGAATGAACCAGATGAGCGAATCGCTGCAGAAGGCGGCAGGAGAGAAGATGCGCGCCATTCTGGGTGTCCTCACCAGAAATCCGGTCATGGGAGCGCTGGCGGGCGCGCTGGTGACGGCGGTTCTGCAGTCTTCCAGCGCCACCACGGTCATGGTGATCGGCTTTGTCAGCGCGGGGCTGATGGGATTGCCGCAGGCGATCTCGGTTATTTTCGGTGCGAACATCGGAACCACCATGACGGCGCAGCTCATCGCCTTTGATATCGGCGAATATATTTATCCGATTCTGTTTATCAGCTTCGTGGTTCAATTCGTTTCGAAAAATGAGAAGGTCAAGGACATTGTCATGGTGTTTTTCTCCTTCGGCCTCCTGTTCGAAGGAATTCAGATCATGTCATCCGTGATGAAGCCGCTGGCAGGAAGCCTGTTCTTCACGGAACTGATGTGGAAGGTGCGTGATCTGCCGATCCTCGGCGTGGCGCTCGGCCTCTGTATGACGCTGGTGGTGCAGTCCTCTTCGGCGACCATCGCGGTTCTGCAGAGCTTTGCCTCGCAGGCGGGGCCGGACGGCGTGAGCAGTGTCATCGGACTGGCGGGCGCGATTCCGATCCTTCTGGGCGACAACATCGGCACGACCATTACGGCCCTGCTTGCTTCCATCGGACAGAGCCGCGATGCCAAAAGAACGGCAGTTGCCCATACCTGCTTCAATATCAGCGGAACCATTGTGTTCTCGTTCTTCATTCCGCTGTTTGCCCGGTTTGTGGCGTTCGTTTCTCCGAAGGGACCCGAGGTGGAGGTCATTTCCCGCCAGATCGCCAATGCACACACCATTTTCAATGTGGTCTGTACGCTGATCTGGCTGCCGCTGGTGCCTCTCATGGTGAAGATCGTCTGCAGACTGGTACCGGATCGCCCGAAGACCGGTTCGGCGGCCGAAGAGGGAACCCCCAGATATCTGGACCTTCGCATGGTTTCCCAGCCGCAGGCGGCACTGATTCTGGTATCCCGTGAGATCGGCCGGAATCTGGAAGCGATAAAGACGCTTCTCTCCGGCATGAAGAATGTGATTCTGAAAGTCGAAGGAGAAAAAAACGGATCAGCCGGGAGGATGCTTCCGGAGGATTTTGCAAAAGAGTATGGGAATATCCGGCACGTTCAGGAGAGCATCATCTCTTATATTTCGGAGCTGTTCTCCAGCGGCTCTCTTACGCCGGAGCAGTCGGAGCAGGCATCCGGACTTCTGGCGCTGATTCACTGTGCGAGCAGGATCGCGGACCGCTGCAGCGATATTGTGACCGCAACGGGGAGCATGGAGAAACAGGGAAAAGAATTTTCCAAGGACGCGACAGAAGAGCTCGGCCGGTGTTTTGCGGCATCGGAGAGACTGTATCTGCAGGCAGTCACGCTTCTTCGCGCGGGCGCAGGCGGAACGGCGGACGCGGAGACCATTGCCAAGGCCAAGAGAAAGCTGCATAAATCCATCCGGCAGTTCAATAAGGCCCATCTTCGCCGTGTGGAGAGCGGACAGTGCACGAAGGATATGACGGGGGTATATTTCGATCTTCTGTATAACGTGGACCGGATCGGAGACAACTGTGTCGGAATTCTGGAGGAGGCATTGGAGCATCCGATGTCTTTCTCTTGAAGAAAGCGGGCAGGGAGATTATTCTGAGAGGGTGGCATTTATGAGATGAAATGCGGGCCGGAAGGCCGGAAAAACTGCAGCAACAGCCAGGGGGGACAGAAATGGAAATCAGGACAGCACAGGAAGCAGTTCTTGCACTTACAGAATACGGAGTTACGAAGAAGCTGATCGCACCGGAGGACCGGTTTTATGCGGCCAATCTTCTGCTGGACACCATGAAACTTACGCCTTCTCCGGACTTTGATCCGGAGAAAACCCGCGGGGAAGAAACGCTCCCTCCGCTGGAGGAGATTCTGGGATTTCTCCTGGATGACGCGGTCGACCGGGGCGTTATCTCGGACGGAATCGCGAGCCGGGACCTGTTTGACACGAGGCTGATGGGGTGCCTCACACCGAGGCCGTCCGAGGTGATCCGCACGTTCCGGGAGAAGTATGCCGTGAGTCCGAAGGAGGCGACGGATTATTTCTACCGCCTCGCCTGCGACAGCGACTATATCCGGACCTACCGGATCCGGAAGGACCGCAAGTGGGTGACGAAGACCCGCTACGGCGAGCTGGACATTACCATCAATCTCTCCAAGCCGGAGAAGGATCCCAAGGCGATTGCGGCCGCTCTGAACAGGAAGCAGGAGCAGTATCCCCGGTGCCTTCTCTGCCCCCAGAACGAGGGCTATGCAGGACGGCTCGATCATCCGGCGAGACAGAACATCCGGCTTCTCCCGCTGACCCTTGCGGGAAAACAGTGGTATATGCAGTACAGCCCGTATGTTTATTACAATGAACACTGCATCGTTCTGTCCGGGGAGCATGTGCCGATGAAGATCGAACACGACACCTTTGTCCGGCTGATGCAATTCATTCAGATGTTCCCGCATTACACCATCGGATCCAACGCGGATCTGCCGATTGTCGGCGGTTCCATTCTGACCCATGAGCATTTTCAGGGAGGCAATTATACCTTTGCCATGGCAAAGGCGGGACTGCGCGAGAAAATCTCTTTCCGGGGCTATGAAGACGTGGCAGCGGGAATCGTAAACTGGCCGATGTCCGTGATCCGGCTGGATGCCGGCGATCCGAAGCGCCTTGTGGAGCTTGCGGACCGCATTCTGGAGACCTGGCGCGGATACAGCGACCCGGAGGCCGGAATTCTGGCGGAAACCGGAGGAACACCGCACAATACGATTACACCGATCGCGCGGATGCGAAACGGGCAGTATGAGCTAGATCTGGTGCTGCGCAACAACCGGACGACGGAAGAATATCCGCTCGGAATTTTCCATCCGCATCCGGAGCTTCATCATATCAAAAAGGAGAACATCGGCCTCATCGAGGTCATGGGGCTTGCGGTTCTTCCGGCAAGGCTTCTGGGAGAGATGGAGACGTTGAAGAAGGTCATTCTGGAGGGCGGAAATCCCGGAGAGGTTCCGGCCGTGGCATCGCATGCGGAATGGACGAAGAAAATTCTGGAAAAGCATCCGGAATTCGCTCCGGAGAATGTAAAGAGCGCGGATCCCGAACAGCTGGATGAAGTGATTCGGGAGGAGATCGGGCTGGTCTTTGCAAGAGTGCTGGAGGATGCCGGTGTCTACAAGGACAGCGACCCGGGAAGGGCGGCATTCCGCCGTTTCACCGGTGCGGTAAATCCGTGAGCGGAAGAGGAAGAAAAGCGTGGAGAAAGCGTGTTTCGGAAAAACATAAAAGTGCTTTGGAAAGAGAGTAAGAACAATGCCGGACAGGATATGGCGGCGGCCGGAAATCCGATGAAAAGCAGGCGGCATTGTGCCGAAACGCAACGGAAATTTGACAAAAATGAAATAATTTTGTAATATTCTCCCTCAGATGCAGGAATACCTGCGAAAGGAGTTATCTGAGTGAGAAGAGCATTACGAAAATTCACTGCGGCGATTGCGGGAGTATTGATCCTCGTGATGGCAGCAGGAGGCCCCGGAATGACTTTGACGGTATCTGCCGCAGAGATACAGAGTGAAGAGACTGCCGTTACCGGCAACGCGGCGGCGGAGAGCGCGATTGCGGCACAGAGCACGGACACCATGGGGCTTGCGGACAATCAGGAAGCCCTGGCGGAGTATCTGGTGCAGCTGCAGGCGGTAATCGAGCAGCAGACAGCGGCCCTCGGCGCTGCGGAGGAAGAGGAGGAGAGAGCTTCTCTTGCCTCTCAGACGAGGAGTTCTTCCTGGAAGGGATCGGTGCTGAACCGGTACAACGGAGTCAATGTCGGACCGAGCGGCAAGGAAACGTATTATAACCTTAACATGAACAAGATCGTCGCAGCCATGAAGCGGCTGGGCGTGAACAGTGAGTACTGGGTCAGAGATGACGGCGTGAAGATGTACGGCGACTACATCATGTGCGCGGCGGATCTTTCGGTCTATCCGAGAGGAAGCATCGTGGAGACGAGTCTCGGAACCGGAATCGTCTGCGACACCGGAGCCTTTGCGGGAAGGAGCGGAATAGCGCTGGACATCGCAACTGCCTGGTAACAGACAAAGGGAACGATGGAAAATCTGATTTTCAGTCTGAATGCAACGATGCCGATCTTCCTTCTGATGCTTTTGGGAGTTTTCTTCCGGAAGACCGGCTTTATGAATGAAAGCTTTACTTCACAGCTGAACCGCTTTGTGTTCCGGATTGCACTGCCGGTTTTGTTGTTTGAAGATCTCGCAGAACAGGATTTTGCTGCCGCATGGGACGGCGGCTTCGTCCTGTTCTGTTTTTGCGTGACCTGCATTTCCATTGCACTGGTCAGTCTGATTTCCCGCGCGGCGGTGCGGAGAAGGGCGGAGCGGGGCGAGTTTATTCAGGCCGCCTACCGAAGCTCGGCCGCGCTCCTCGGTATCGCGTTCATTCACAACATCTACGGGGAGGAATCGTCGGCCATGGGACCGCTCATGATCCTCGGGAGCGTGCCGCTGTATAATATCGCGGCGGTGACCGTTCTGGTGATGACGGCAGAAGGCGCGGCGGAGCCGGAGAATGCGAAAGAACGGAAAGAAACAGGAAGGCTCTCCGATGCTCAGACGGGAGACGGGAGCATCTCCGCGGAGGGAAGAAAAACGGGGAAAGGCAGGGACAGCCGCAGGCTCCTTTTGCGCACTGTGAAGAATGTCATCACGAATCCCCTGATTCTGGGGATTCTGATCGGTTTTGTCTGGTCGCTTCTTGGCATTCCGCAGCCACAGATCATGAAATCGGTGGTCAGCAGTGTCGGTGCACTCGCAACACCTCTGGGACTGATGGCGATGGGAGCCTCCTTCGATCTGAATAAGGCGAAAAAGAGCGCGGGACCGGCTCTTCTTGCGGCCTTCATCAAGCTGTTCGGCCTTGCAGCCCTGTTCCTGCCGGTGGCGGTGAAGCTGGGCTTCCGGAACGAGCAGCTGATCGCCATTCTGGTGATGCTGGGATCCTCCACGACGGTCAGCAGCTTCGTCATGGCGAGGAATATGGGACATGAGGGGACGCTCACGGCGTCTGCGGTGATGCTGACGACGCTGGGGGCAGCATTCTCGCTGACGTTCTGGCTGTATGTGCTGAAATCGCTGGGGATGATCTGAAAGAGGCGTATCTCCTGTCGCACAGACTGGTTCGGGGACGGAAACGGATCTGCAGATCTTCACTTATTCTCCGCTGAGGCAAAATCTGCGAAGGCGGTTCTGCCAGCCTTGACACGATGGCGGCAGAGCGCTTAAATGGAAGTTAGAGAGGGAAAACCGCAGAAATGCGGTTTTTTCAAGACTTCGAGGTTAGCAATTTCTAACCGCAAAGGACGCAGTTTGGAACAGAAGCTTCCTATGCAAAGAGCGCGGGAAATAAATCGTTTCTGAAGGGGAAGGGGAGATTTTGTCATGAGAATTTTGGTATTCGGCGCGGGAGTGCTCGGCTGCAATCTTGCGAGAAACCTGTTTCGCGCAGGGAAGGATGTCACGCTGCTGGCGCGGGGGAACTGGGGAGCGGAAATTCAGAAGAACGGTCTTCGGATCAAGGATAAGTTTTCACCGCGCGTATCGGTCAGCCGGATTCCGGTTGTAACCAGGCTCCAGCCGGACGATGGATACGACGTCATCTTCGTCATTCTTCGCTATACGCAGCTGGATTCCATTCTGGATGTTCTGCGGGCAAATCCGACCCAAAACATCATTTTCGTCGGCAACAATGTGCGGGCAAAGGCGCTTGCTGACGCTCTTCCGGAGAAGAAGGTTCTGTTTGCCTTTGCTTCCTCAGCCGGTCACCGGGAAAAGGATCACGTGGAATCGGTCGATCTCAAGAAGATTACGATTGGTCCGCCTTCCGGAGAAGCGTCCGGGGAACAGCTGATCCGGCAGATCTTTGACGGAACCAAATATAAGGTGAGTTATGAGCCGGAGATGGAGGATTACCTTCTGTGTCACGCGGCCTTTGTGCTGCCGGCTGTTTTTGCCTGCTATAAAACAGGCGGTGACCTCAAAAAGCTCAAGGGCAATACGGCATATCTGAACCGCCTGATTGATGCCAATATAGAAGGATATCGGGCGATTCGGGACGCGGGGCATGAGATTCTGCCGAAAGAAGACAAGGATTTTGAGGGCGAGGCGTATCACAAGACGTGCCTTCGCTTCTTCCGGCTCATGTGTGCCACCAGTCTCGGGAAAATCTGTGTTTCCGATCATGCCATGAATGCAGTCGATGAAATGGGCGCATTGAATCGGGATCTGAAGCGGTTTTTTGAGGAACACGGCGCACAATATCCCGTGTGGAAGACACTGGAGAAGGAGTGCACCGCATACGGGATGGTGGAGTAAGAGCGAGACCCGGCTGCCATCTGGCATCTGCGGATCGCCAGGATGGCGGCGGTTTTGCCTCAGCGAGGTACAGCAATGAAGGAAAGTTATCTGATCCCTGCATTCCGGGAGACGTTACGCGGGAAATTCCCGGAAAAGGAAGCGGAATTAAATGCAATGTTTGAAAAAAGGCTGCAGGAGCTGCAACGCGAAAATGCAGACGCATCCGCAGAAAAACAGCGGCATCTGGAGAGTCAGATTCTGCCGGGAATCGCAATTTACGAGACGCTGCAGACCGTTATGCCAAAGGAAGCGGCACTGGAGACCGTGCATGGCTATGTGGAGCACAGGGCGTGGAAACTGAAAAAGATTTTTCTCCTTCTGATGCACATTCCGGGACTTTATAAGAAGGTCCCCGGAATCTTTGCCAGAGAAACACCGAAGTCCTTCGGGACGGCAGCAGGATTTGCGGCGACGGAGATTCAAACCACCGGCGGCGTCTGGCGCATTGACATGACGAGGTGCCCTTATCACGATTCCTGCGTGCAGTATGGATGTCCGGAGCTGTGCCGCTGCTTCTGCGACAGCGATGACATCACGTATGACGGACTGCATCCGCAGCTGGTCTGGCACCGGACGAAGACACTGGGACGCGGCGGAGACTGCTGTGATTTTTCTTTGAAAATAAAAGATGCATGAATTTTGCGGAAAGGCATATTGATACCGATGAAAGTTTATGCTTTTGGAAGGGAAACGGCTCCCGTGATCCTGCTTCTGCCGGGCACGTGCTGTCCCTGGAGGGGGAATTTCGGCCATGTCATCCCGCTGCTGTCAGATGAGTATCGCGTGCTCTGTGTCAGTTACGATGGCTTTGATGAAACAGAGCGGACCGAATTTTCCACGATGCCGGAGGAAACCGAAAGAATTGAAAATTATATTCAGGAGCATTGCGGCGGCCGGATCCGAGGAGCCTACGGGTGTTCCCTTGGCGGTTCTTTTGTAGGTCTCCTGGCAGCCCGGCAGAACATTCACATGGATTACGGGATTCTGGGAAGCTCTGATCTGGATCAGGCATCTCATTTTACGGCAAAGCTCCAGACGGACCTCCTTCTGCCGATGATTTATCCGCTGATCCGGGACGGAAAATTTCAGAGCCGCTTTCTGCAAAAACGTCTGAAAAAACGTTCGGACGAGATGGGCGATTACGTGAAAGCCTTCATGGAAATGTTTGGCACCGCGCGGCCCTATGTGACGAAGGAGAGTTGTAAAAATCAATTCTATTCCGACCTGATCACGCCGCTGCCGGATAAAATTGACATTCCGGGCACAGAAATTCATATCTTCTATGCACGGAAAATGGGGGAAAAGTACCGCGCACGTTACGAGCAGCACTTTGCTCATCCTGTAATTCATGAGCAGAATCTGCAGCATGAAGAGCTGCTGGCCTGCTTCCCGGAGAAGTGGGCGGAACTGGTGAAGAGCATTCTCGGGAAAGAGCGGGGCTGAAAGAAAATTGTCCGTTTCGAGATGAAAGGGAATCAAGGGAAAACATCACATTGATGAAGAGGGAAAACAGCGGCACTCGGTACACAGAGAGAATTCGCCTTCGCGAAATTCTCTCTGGTATCGCGGATTTTGCCTCAGTGAGGTATAAGGATGAGATTATTTTCGGAAAAACTGGAGAAGTTTACGGCGGAACATCCGTGCACGGACATAACCGTTGACGGAGCGGATTTCCGCTATGTCCTGAGCGGGAAAGAGGATGGGAAGACGCTGGTGTTCCTGAACGGCGGCATGAACACGCTCGAAATGTGGATGGATTATGTGGATGGACTGTCGGAGGATTACCGCGTTCTCCTGTTCGATTATCCGCAGGAGCTGCGCACCAATCAGGAACTGGTCTCGGGAATGCACGAGTTCTTCCAGAAGCTCGGCGTCGAAAATCCGATTTTTATCGGCGCAAGCGACGGCGGGATGGTCGCACAGATCTATGTGCAGAAATACCCGGAAGAAGCCGGAGGACTTGTCCTGATTTCCACCGGCGGTATGGACGAAGCTACGCTGAAGAGCCTGAAGAGGCAATACTTCCTTGCTCCGCTCATGCTCTGGTACATGAAGCACTGCAATTATGAGAAGCTGAAACCGAAACTCATCAAGGCCGGCATGAGACATATCCGGAACGAGGGGCCGGAGGAGATTGCCTATGTGCAGGATATGTTCGAAACGATTTTCAAGGATTTCAAGCAGGAAAAGGATGTTCATATATCGGGCCTGCTGGCGGATCTTATGAACCAGAAGCCGGTAACGGAAGCGGATTTTGCGGGGGTGGAAGGGAAAATTCTCCTCATTCTGCCGGATCAGGACTTCTTTTCCGGACAAATGCAGAAGGATCTCATTCAGCTGATGCACCATCCGCAGATTTCTTACGTTTCGGGAGGTCATTTATCCACTGTAATCAAGACAGAGGACTATATCCGGACGATTCGTGAGTTTCTGGAGCAGCAGGATATCTGAGCGGATGATGAAGATCTTTCACGCTGTCATGAATCATAAGGCGGGTGGGAGCTGTATGGTGAAACGGCGCACCTGCCGTGGAATTGCCGGATCTGCCTGATCCTGGGACTACGGAAGGAGAATCGGAAATGACAGGACGGATTGTACTGCAGATGGCATTGTACTGTCTGCTTTATATCGGACTGGTAAAATGCGCGGTAAGAAACAGCGGATTGAACTGCCTGTATTTTTATCCGAAGGATTATATTGAGGAAGCGCAGAGGCGGGGAATTGCCGACAAGGATGCGGTCATGAAAAAGGGGAAAAGGTTCATGATCCCGTTCTGCATCGTGATCTTCGCCGCGCTGCTTCTGATCATTGCCGTCTGGAACGGAGTGACGGACTTTAAGACGGCCTGGCTTCAGGCCTGGCTCTTCCTTGTCGTGATGAACTGGTTTGACGGAATTGTTATCGACCGGCTCTGGGTAGGGAGAAGCAGAATCTGGAAAATCAAAGGAATGGAAGGCGTTCCGTACATCAAGTCGTGGAAGACGGTATTGATCAAACGGGGACTGGCGACCATTCTGTATCTGCTGATTGCCCTGATTGTGGCGGGAATCGCGGCAGGAATCGGAAGAGCGGCATGAGAGAAAGAGATCGGATCCCGGCATTTCTTCCAAACTGCCCGCTTCCGCGCTATAATGCTCATCATGACGAAAAAAAATACAGCTTCCAATTACACATTCCTTCGCGGCATGCGGGACGGCATCCCGATCTGCCTCGGATATTTTGCTGTGTCGTTTGCCCTCGGCATTGCCGGGCGTAATGTCGGCATGAATGCCGTGCAGGCATTCGTGATGTCTCTGACGATGGTGGCCTCTGCCGGTCAGTTTGCCGCCATCACGCTGATCGGCGCGGGAGCGGGCGTCATTGAGATGATCACCACCACGCTCATTGTCAATCTGCGGTATCTTCTGATGAGCTGCTCACTCACGCAGAAGCTCTCGCCGGACACGAAATTCATTCACCGTCTGGGACTTGCCTACTGCATGACGGATGAGATTTTCGGTTTGTCCGTCTCGGTGGACGGCTTCCTTCGCCCGGTTTACACCTACGGCATCACGTTCATTTCCGTCTCCGGATGGTGCCTTGGAACGATTCTGGGGGTCATTGTGGGCAATATTCTTCCGGCCCTTGTGACGAATGCGCTCGGCGTTGCGATGTACGGTATGTTCCTTGCCATTATCATTCCGCCCGCGAAAAAGAATCATTTCATCGGCATTCTGGTTGCCGTATCCATGGCGGCCAGCGGCCTGTTCTCGATTCTTCCGTATCTTCGTGAGATTTCGTCCGGATTCCGCGTCATCATCCTGACGCTTGTCATTGCGGGCGCTGCTGCATGGCTTCACCCGATTGCAGAAGAGGAAGAAGCTTCGGAGGATGTCTCCTGCAAAGAAGAGGCTTCATCCACGGATTCTTCAGGGCTGAGCCTTCCAAAAGCAGTTGAAACTGATATCAAAAAGGAGGAAGCAGACAGATGAATTCACCTATTTCTTCCTCCCGGATTTATGCCGCACTGATCATCATGGCACTCACCATTTATGTCGTGCGCGTTCTTCCTTTTCTGTTCCTGCGAAAGCCGATTCAGAACCGATTCATCCGTTCCTTTCTGTTCTACGTGCCCTATGTCACGCTGGCAGTCATGACGTTTCCTGCGATTCTCACGGCAACGGCGCATCCGCTCGCGGGACTCCTTGCCCTCATTGCAGGACTTGTCATGGCCTGGGTGCGCGGCGATCTTTTCACCGTCGCCATCACCTGCTGCGTGGTGGTTTTCATTGCGGGGCTTTTCTGAATTTATGCGGGATGCCGAGGCATCCCGCTGTTTTCCATCTGTCCTCCGGACAAAGGCCGGAAGCAGGCCGCATGCAGAGCTTTACAGTTTCCACCCGGCGGCTTCCAGCTGTGTGTCTCTCATGTGACGATAGATGCCGCCCTTCTCATCAAGTTCTCTGGGAGTTCCCTGCTCCGCGACAATGCCGTCCTTCAGAACCACGATCTTATCCGCCTCCGCAACGGTGCGCATCCGGTGCGCGATGATCAGAACCGTCTTGTTCCGGATCAGGTTCGAGAGCGCTTCCTGAATCAGTGTTTCATTGTCAACATCGAGAGACGCCGTCGCTTCATCCAGAAGGATAATCGGCGCATCCTTCAGGAATGCCCGGGCGATGGAGATCCGCTGACGCTCGCCGCCCGAGAGCTCCGATCCGTTCTCTCCGATCATGGTCTGCCAGCCGTTCGGAAGCTTCTGTGCAAATTCATCGCAGTGCGCAAGCCTTGCCGCCGCCAGGACTTCTTCATCCGTTGCATTCTGTCTGCCGATCCGGATGTTCTCCATCACCGTGTTGTTGAACAGCGTGACATCCTGGAACACGATGGAATACAGGGACATCAGCGTTTCCGGATCTACCTTCGAAATGTCCATGCCGCCGACTGTGATGGTTCCCTTCTGGATATCCCAGAAGCGCGCGGCCAGACGGGAAATCGTTGTCTTTCCGCCGCCGGACGGCCCGATGAGTGCCGTCACCTCTCCCTGCTTTGCGGTAAAGGAGACATCTCTCAGGACGGTGTCCTGACGGTCATAGGAAAATCCGACATGGGAGAACGTAATATCGTATCCCTTCGGATTCATTGCGGTTGTCCCTTCCTGCACATCATGGGAGAGAATTTCATCCAGCCGCTCGCTCTGCACTCTGGTGCTGATGATCGCAGCGAGATTCTGGAGCGCCACCTGCATGGGATCGTACATTCTCGAAACCAGAAGGAGGAAAACGAAGAAGGTCAGAACATCAATCTCTCCCCTGACCAGAAGAATGCTGCCGGTCAGCGCCACCGTCGCGATTCCGAATTTCAGGATCATCTGCGCGCTTCCCACGAAAACCGCCGTGCCGAGCTCTGTCACCAGCGCGTGTTTCTCCACCGCGCGGATTTTCCCCTCCAGGCCTTTCATATATTCCGTCTGCTCATTGTTTGCGCGAAGATCACGGACGCTCTCAAGGCACTCCTGGATTCCGTCTGCGCAGGCCATCTTCAGTTTCATCTGCTTCCTTCCGAGCTTCTCCTGCACGCTTCCGGAGCAGCCAACGATCAGAAAGGACACCGGTAGAACCCACAGCGCCGCAATCGCCATTTTCCAATTCAGGAAGAAAATTCCGACGGCAATGATCACCGTGGAAACGCAGGAGCCGACCAGCTCCGGAATGAAATGGGAGGAAGCGGTTTCCATCGAAGCGCAGTCTGCCATGATCGTGCTCGTCAGGTCCGCCAGATCTTTTTTCCCGAAGAACGACAGCGGAATCCTGCGGAGCTTCTCCGCGAGTGTGATTCTGCGGACGCCGCTCTCCACGTAGGTTGCCAGAAACGTCGCGTTATACTGAACAAAGGTCGTGAGCGCGATCAGGAGGAGGCAGATGACGCATCCAGCCAGGAAAAACAATCCCTTCCCTTCCAGCGTTCCTTCCAGATAATCCTTCACGAGAAAATACAGCATCCACACCGGAAACATCAGCACAAGATCCGATACGGTGACCGACACAAACGCTTTCACCATGTCCTTTGCGCCTTTTTCAGAAAGTGCATACTGATGCTGCAGCTTTGCTTCCAGACTCTTCATAATCAGGCACCTACCTTCCAGCTTACTGATTTGTTGTACTCATTCCACATATGTGCATACAGCCCCTGCCTTGCCAGAAGCTCCTCGTGGCTTCCTTTCTCTTTTATCTCGCCGCCCTGGAGTACGCAGATGCAGTCCGCATCCCGGACGGAAGAGAGCCGGTGCGCGATCATGATGACCGTTTTCCCCTCGGAGAGTCTGGAAAAGGCCTTTTGAACCTTCGCCTCGTTGTCCGGATCCGCGAAGGCTGTCGCTTCATCCAGAATCAGGATCGGTGCGTTCTTCAGCATCGCTCTTGCAATTGACAGCCGCTGCATCTCGCCGCCGGATACATAGGTTCCTTCGCTTCCGATCACGGTGTCGACACCCTGCGGGAGACCTGCAAGGATGTCTTCACACTGCGCGTTTCGGAGAGCTTCCATGACTTCCTCGCGGGTGGCGTCCTTTTTCCCCATCCGTACGTTGTCATAAATCGACATTTTCAGGAGCCTGCTGTCCTGGAACACGAAGGAGACCATATCCATCAGCTGCTCCGAAGGGATGTCCTTCACATTGACGCCGCCGATTTCAATGGTTCCCTCTGTAACGTCATAGAAGCGGGCGATCAGGCTGGCAAGTGTCGTCTTGCCGCCTCCCGAAGGACCGACGAGCGCCACGTGCTCTCCTTCCCGAATGTTCAACGTCACCCGGTGCAGGGCATCGCGCTCAGCGCCGCTGTAACGGAAGGAGACCTCGTTTAGTGCAATGGAATGATCCTGGATCTTTGCGTCGTTCTCCGATTCCGGGAGCGGACTGCGATTCAGAATGCCGTCCACACGATTCAGTGCGTCCTCTACGATCATGGTGTTCTCTCCGGCGTACATGATTTTGCCCAGAGTCACGGTGAGGACCGGCGTGAGAATGATATAGAACAGGAGATTCACGAACAGCTCCGGGCTGCCGCCTGTTCCGCCGAACCAGAATGCCGCGGCAATCAGCATGGCGAACATCGCGTTGATCAGTGTGGTGAAGAACACCATCGGAAGCCGCAGTTCCTTGGTATAGGCAATGGTCCATTTCTCGTACTTCTTAATGGATTGCTGAAAGCGCTTGAAGGAGAAGACCGACTGTCCGAACGTCTTCACAACCGGAATGCCGCGGACATATTCCACGGCCTCGTTCGACATTTCTTCCAGAGCGTTCTGATATTCCTCCATTTTCTTTTTCATCCGCTGCCCGGTCATCGTTCCCATGATCAGGAAGGCCAGTGCCACCGGAACGAGGCAGAGAAGCCCCAGCCGCCAGTCGAAGACGGCGAGAAGGAACAGAAGACCCACCGGTGTTGCAACGGCTCCCGCCTTATCCGGCATCTGATGTGCCAGATAAGTCTCCGTTGCCGCAGTGGATTCATTGACGATCTTCCGGATCCTTCCGGAGCCCTCGCTGTCCATGAAACCGAGCGGCAGTGTCAGGATGTGCCGCATCAGTGTGCTCCGCATGTTCGCCTGTACACGGAACGCCGCAATATGGGAGCACATCAGCGCTGTGATATAGATGCACATCGACAGGATGGAAAAGCCGAATGCGCTCCATCCAAGTCCTGCCAGATTCTGTGCTTTGTCGTACTCCGGTGCCGCCTTCACGATCTCCTGCATGATGCGCCAGATGTAGTAGAACGGCACCAGTGCGAGCAATGCGCTCGCCGCAGACAGAATGCAGGACAGAATGGTCAGATACCGGAATTTCCCCGCGTAGGCAAATAGTTTCGACATTGAACTTTCTTTTTTCACATCACATTTCCTCCCTCATCATTTGATCTGGATTGCGGTAACTGTGTATGATTCACATTCATCCATTCGGATGAACCATGAAACCTTTCCCTGCCCCGTTTGATACGGGCAGCGCTGTCCGGCATGGCTTCGGAGCTGATTCAGCACTTATGACCGGATAACTCGGAGACAGCAAACATTAGACATAACTAACTACTGGCCCTAAAATATGGCCGCCTCCCTTTCGGAAGCAGCCCTGCTCAACCGATTTTGATAATGGCTCCCCAGCCGCCCTGGTGATATTTCTCCAGCATGTGAAGGTATTTCCGTGCCGTTTCGCGATCCATTTTATGGCGGACGACCTCGAACATGCTGTCAAACATGGCACGCGACATGATATGAATGAAATCTTCCGTGATCATGCTGCCTTCCTGCATGAATTTCGTCGCTTCCATGTATTTGTAGGTGTACTCCGTCTCGATCCGGACCAGCTGCTCCACGAAGTCCTGGTAGCGTGTCCCATAGGAAGAATCCAGCAGCAGCTGGAAGTCCTCAAAGCGGTCATAGACATAGTCCAGCATCTCATCCATTCCGGAGGTCACATAGCGCTCCATGAGTTTCGGCTGTTCCCGGGAATCCACCGCATGAAACGCCCTCTGCGTTTTTACGAAAATCTGCATCAGGCCGTCTGCTGCGGGTTCTACAATGGCGCAGAACAATCCTTCCTTGTCCCGGAATCTGGAATAGATGGATCCCGTCGTTGTATCCGCTTTTGCCGCAATGTTTCTTAAAGACGCCTCTGAATACCCCTTCTCCAGGAATTCCTCTCTTGCACAGGCCAGAATTCTTGCGGAAACGCCCTCTACCGGTTTTGCCACAGTTCCTCCAATCCATAACGATGTTATGTAACACTGTTATATAACATCCATAAGGCTGTATCTGTCAAGGAATTTTAGATGCAAAACGGTTCTTTTTGTCGATTATCCGGAACCGGTGGCCCGGCTCTGCGATCTGACTGGAGAATATCAGGAGCGCTGGTAATTCGGAGATGCTGTCCAAAAAGATTCATGATATGATTCTGGCATATGCAGATCCCGGGAATTATTGCCACTGCTTGGGGCGGTGAGGCAAAAAAACGGGCATTGCTGACGGCGGACCGGGAAGGGGATCCGGTGATGCTGAAAAATTTATGAAAGAAAAACGGAGGGGTTACGAAATGGAAGAAAAAAGACACTGGTGGCAGAGAGCATGCGCATATCAGATCTATCCGAAGAGCTTCATGGACAGCAACGGGGACGGGATCGGAGACATTCCCGGTATCATGGAGAAGCTTCCGTATCTGCAGAAGCTCGGCATTGAGATCCTGTGGATTTCTCCGATGTATGAATCGCCGGATGTGGACAACGGCTATGATGTCAGCAATTATCGGAAGCTGAAACAGGAATTCGGGACCGATGAAGAGTTTGATGCGCTGGTGAAGAAGGCACATGAACTGGGAATCCGGATTATGATGGACTTTGTCGCAAACCACACCTCCGATCAGCATCCGTGGTTTGTGGAGTCCAGATCCTCGAAGGACAATCCGTACAGGGACTATTACATCTGGAAGGACCCGGTGGACGGGCATGAGCCGAACAACTGGGGCTCATGCTTTGCGGGACCGGCGTGGAAGCTGGATGAGACGACGGGGCAGTATTATCTGCACATTTTTGCCGCGGAGCAACCGGACCTGAATTGGGAAAATGAGGCAGTGCGCGGAGAGATCTACGATGCCATGAACTGGTGGCTGGACCGCGGAGTGGACGGATTCCGCATGGACGCGATCGGCCTGATTTCCAAGGATCAGAGCTTTCCGGACGGAAAGCCCGGCTTCAACGGATATGCGACGTGGAATGATCCGGCAAACGGACCGAGAGTGCATGAATTCCTCCGCGAGATGAGCGGGAAAGTTCTGCATGCGCATGAGGGAAGAGACATCGTGACGGTCGGAGAGTGCACCAATGTCGGACCGGAAGAAGCCCTGAATTATGCGAAACTGGACGGTTCGGAACTCAGCATGCTGTTCCAGTTCGAGCACATGGATATGGACAATGATCCGCAGACCGGGAACAAGTGGACGCTCCGGAAAATGGACCTGCGGGAGCTGAAGGACATTTTTACCAGATGGGAGACGATTCTGCATGGGAAGGCGTGGAATTCTCTGTTCTGGCAGAACCATGATCAGCCGAGAATCGTCAGCAGACTGGGAAATGACGGAGAATACAGAGAAAAGAGCGCGAAGATGCTCGCAACCTGTCTTCACCTGATGGAGGGAACCCCTTACATCTATCAGGGAGAAGAGATCGGCATGACGAACATGCATTATTCTTCGGAGGAGCAGTTCCGCGATCTGGATGCCATCAATGGCCTTCACGAGCTTCGGGAGAAGAAGATCCTGGATCCGGAGGAAGCGTGGAAAGCCGTCTGCTACAAGTCACGGGACAATGCAAGACATCCGATGCAGTGGAATGACAAGGCAAATGCCGGATTCACCACGGGAACTCCATGGATTGATGTGAATCCGAATTATACGAAGATTAATGTGGAGGATGCGCTCTCCCGGAAGGACAGTATCTTCTATTATTATCAGAAGCTGGTCCGGCTCCGGAAGGAGAGTGACCTGATTGTTTACGGGGAATACCGGCTGCTGGACCGGGACAATCCTGCCGTATGGTCCTATACAAGGACGCTCGGGGAGGAGAGCCTGATCTGCGTCTGCAATTTTACGGATGGAGATGCCGCGGCGCCCCTTCCGGAGGAATATGCAAAGGGGAAGGTATTGATTTCCAACACGGACCGGCCGGATATCCGGAACGGAGAGATCCTGCTGGCACCGTATGACGCAGTGGTTTTGTTAAAAGAGAAATAATTGTTCCGGGCATCCTGGAATTCCATGTGGAAATCCGGGATGTGCGGAACCTATAAACATTTCCGGATGGTTTCCGGATCATTCAAACCGCGCTCAATCATGCGCGCCAGAATGCTGCTGCAGCCAGGGCCAAGTGCCTTGGCTTTTTCTAATGTTTTATATAAAAAATGAACCAAAAGAGTCCCAGGCGCCTCTTAATATACAGATGCATCACGAAACGGAAAGTTCCTGCAGGGCAAAATACTTTCCGGAATGCCGTCAGCGCAGCGGCGTAGAAAGGGAAACCATTGGAGAGTTGTGATTTCATAATGGAATTGAAAGAGGGGAAGCCGGAGGCCTTTGACCGTCTGTATGAGGAATTTCATCTGCCGTTGTATCGGACGGCGCTGCTGATCCTGGGAAATCGGGAGGATGCAGAGGATGTTCTTCAGGAGACGTTTGTGACAGCCTACCTGCACGTGAGGGAACTTCGCAGCGCGGGGAGCCTGAAGGCATGGCTGTTCCGCATTCTGACACGTGAGGCGTACCGCACGGGAAGAAGGACACGCCGGGAGGTGCCGGTGGAACCGGAGGATATCGGCGGAAGAACAGGGAAGTCTTTTCCGGACGTGGAAGGCGGAGCGGTGCAGAACGCTCCTGATACAGCGGTGGAGCAGGCGGGGGTGGACTCGGAGGAAAGACTGCGGGGACAGCTCTTTCGGGATGCGCTGTCCCGACTGGATCCGACACATCGCGAGGTGCTGGTGCTGTATTACTACGACGAGTTGTCCACGCGGGAGATTGCAGCTGTGTGCCGGTGCTTGGAAGGAACCGTGAAGTCAAGACTGTACACGGCGCGCAAACGGCTTCAGCGGATTCTGGAGCAGGAAGGGTATCAGGGATAATCCATGCGGCAGTCGGAATCGTTCCGATGAATTCTGATGCCGGTGGACAGACGTGTGCGGACAGGTACAGGAGAACGAATCGTGCGGGATTCGGGAAAGGCAGTGACAGTGATGAACGGGAAAAAAGTCGATGAGAAGCGGAAGCTCTTTGATTCCATGGAACGGTCAGTGGAAGGGGAAGTTCCTTCCGGAGCCTGCAAAAGGGAAATTCACAGCCGGATTCTGAAGCTGCAGGAGGAACGCAGCGGAAAGGATCAACAGGAAATCAGAATGGACAAAAGCGAAAAGAAGCTTTCGGGAGAAAATCAGATGAAAAAATGGAGTTTACCTAAAATGGCAGCGGCAACAGCTCTTTGCTTTCTGCTGGGAGGCGGAGCGGTATTGGCCGCAGGAAAGATCAGCGGGACGATCGTCTCCGGCCGGGCGAAGGTTGATTATCGGGAGTACAGTGACCTGGGGAAAGCAGAGGAGCAGGCGGGACTGCAGTTCTACGCGCCGGAGTCCTTCTCCAATGGATATGTGATGGAGAGCATCAGCCTGAACGATATTTCGGACATAGATGAGGAAGGACAGAAACGCAATCCGAGGAAAGGCATGGCGCTTGTTTACCGGCAGGACATAGAAAAGGATTCCGATGCATCGAAGATCAATCTGGATGTTTCCGGTGTGCAGGACAGTTCTGAGGATCACACACAGGAAATCTGTCAGGACTCACGGGAAGTGGACGGTGTCACGCTGTATTATATAGAAGCCGAGTATCTGTGCGTTCCGCCGGATTATGAACCGACGAAGGAAGAAAAGGAGCGGGAGGAGAGCGATCCGAATTTCTATATCAGTTACGGATCGGATGAAAAGGAAACCTCCATCTACCGCGGCGTCAGCTTCCGCAAAGACGGACTGCAGTATGAGCTGTTCGGAATGGATACCGGCCTGACGGGACAGGAGCTTCTGGACATGGCGGAAGAGATTGTGAGAGAACAGGCATAAAACATTCGGACATGTATATATGCAGGACATTTCATGAAAAGCATGCCGCGGCTTGCATGAAAAGAGACGATATGGAAGGCTCCCCGGTGGCAAAGTCTCTTCTTGACAAAGCCACCTGTGGTTTCTACAATCAGCAGTGCTGAACAGAATATCACCGTTCTGTCCTGCCTCACTGGAAACGATGGGCAGAGGCAGATCCGCTGGGGGAGCAATCCGCTGAGAGTGTGCAGAGGGAGTTTCGGAAGAAACCTTCTGCGCAGACCCTTATTCACCTGATCCGGGTAATGCCGGCGCAGGGAAGTTTTTACTGACAGATGCATGGAAAAGGCGAGAGCCTGTCTGATGCAGGCTGCGGCAGATTCGAAAGAGGTTTTCCCAGGTTGAAGGACCGGGAGAACCTCTTTCATTTTGTAATTGTTCAGCATCTGCCGATTTTCAAGCCAGAATCGTCTGCTTGCAGGTCGATTCGGGCTTGAAATCGGCAGACGGCCAAGGTGCGAAGCACCTCTGGCCGACAACATCGAGAATTTCCGCAGGGAAATTTGAGATGTGCTGAACTGTTATCTCGTGCGCTGCAGATGGGCTGCAGCGGGAGGGAAAGAAATGCAGCAAGGGATGCCCTGCTTTAAATCGCAGGAAATGGAACAGCTTCTGAAAAAATATCCGGACATGTCGCCGTATGTCCTTCTGAAAATCAGTCTGATCCGTTATGGTGCGATCCTGACGAAATCGGCAGAAACGAGACTGATGGAGAAGGATCTGAGCTTCAATACCGAGGAGGCATTCGGTCTTCAGTTTAAGAAGGAGAGAAAGCCCTGTGTCATGCCGGGGCCGATTCTGCTCCGCGATTCCAGCTTCGTTTACATCAATTGGGGAGAAACTTACAAGAACCCCTATGTGGTGGATTATGATCCGAAGGAGCAGAAATTCACACTTCTGGATGACGGAGCAGTGGTGGACGAAATCGGATTTGTGCTCCGGCCCTCTTTTTTCGGAAAGAAAACAAGACGCGGAGTTCCGATGGAAGAAATCGCCGATGTCCGTCCGCAGAAGCTGGTGATGACGACTTACCGGAAATGTGTGTTCCGTGAGATGAACCAGCAGTGCAAATTCTGCGCCTTTTTTACAAACGGATATGATGGAGAGATTGCCGTCAATCCGGAGGATATCGGGGATGTGGTGGCAGAAGCGCTGAGAGAATCCGGAAGATTCTCGGAGATTCAGCTCTCCGGAGGAACCGATCTTTCCGGCAGGCCGCAGTTTGAGAATGAAGTGAACCGATACATCGCGGACTGGCAGGCAATCGGGAGACATATGTCGGGCCGATTTCCGAGTCAGCTGATGGCACCGGCCTATCCGAAGGAGCTCCTGCGGCGAATTTACGATAACACGCAGATTACCTCGTACAGTCCGGACCTGGAAATTGCGGACAAACGGGTGTTTGAGAAGTACTGCCCGGGGAAGGACCGGTATATCGGTTACGACAACTGGATCCGCCGCCTGGTGGGCGCCGTCGATGTCTTCGGAGCGGGAAATGTGTACACGCAGGTAGTTGC
The DNA here is from genome assembly GCA_963655255.1 of bacterium. Lineage (GTDB taxonomy): Bacteria > Bacillota > Clostridia > Lachnospirales > Lachnospiraceae > CAG-791. Next base: position 15,969 of record CAVKEB010000020.1, on the reverse strand, counting down.
CGGCGCGGAGATGGCAGGACCGGACGGCATCCATGATATGGAAGAAGCGCTGGAGTCCAATTTCCGTGTCTGCGAAATGCTCGCCAAAAACGGCGTGATTTTCCTCAGCATGATCTGGAGACCGCATCGGGCAGAGGACCTCGGTTATGTCGAGATGCCGCCGATGGAGTATTACGTGAAGCTGGCGAGAGGTCTGCATGAGATCCGCACCTCCTACGGGCTTCATGCGGAGGATGATGATTACAAGCACTGCGGAGATCACGCGGACAGTGACCTGGAAAGGACGGATTACCTATGATCAGGCAGATTGAGCGAATCCCGTTTGACGACAATGCCCGGGAAATTCTGATGCATGCAGAGTCCTGCTGGCTGGAGGTGAGGCCGGAGGATCGCAGGAACAGCTGCTCCGAAAAGCTCGGGGAAACGAGCTATTACCGCTGTCCGGAGATTCTGCTCCGGGACGATATTCTTTATCTTGGGCTGTCGGCAGAAAAGTGCCCGGCAGGATCCCTGATGACGCAGGCTCTGTGGTTTGGGAAAACGGTGAGGATTGTGGTCAAGGGAGCGGATGAGGTCCTTCGGATCTGTCTGCATGCGGACCGGTGCCATATTTCTGGCGGAATTTTCAAAAAACTTCTGGAACACGCAAGAGCTGCCGGCCATGCGGAGGATCTTGCCGTTGTATGGGAAACGAGCTTCGTGTCGGAAGAGAAGCTGTCGGAACTTCCGAAGGGTGCCTACCAGCAGGGCGTGATTACGCTTTTTGAAATGCACTATGACAATCCGGAACTCATTCGGAAGGAAATGCCAATGGAAAAGGTACTGGGATGCCGGTTCAGTCTCGCGCCGATGAGCGATGACTTTATTGATATCATCCTGTCCTCCATTGCGAAGGTGGACACCTCGCGCGTGTGGTCGATGACGGATGAGCTCTCCACGGTTTACCGCGGGCGCAGGATTCACGTGCTGGATGCGCTGAAGGCATGCCTTCTTTACTCTTATCGGAGCGGGGTTCACATGACCATGAATGCGACGATCAGTGAAGGGTGTCCTGGCGATGCGGCGATGGATGAGGAGCACCAGAACGCGGTGTGGAACGAGAGTGATACCAGGATCAACGAGGAGGGAATGAAGGACATTCGTTTCCCGGCCGTGATGAAATTCGCACTGTATCCGATGGGAAGGGAGAATTATCTGGAACCCATCGGCGTGATCATTCAGCATGCAAGAGACCGCGGCATTCTGGAGCGCACACAGTTCTACGCGACGGTGCTGAAGGGCGACATTCATGAGCTGTTCTCGTATCTGGAATGGGTGTGCGCTTATGGAGAAGAGCATCTCGGCCACTATGTGGTGGAGCTGTCGGCGGCGGTGAACCTCCCCGAAGAGGAAGTCTGAAAGTGACATTGATATGTCCCTTTCAAACTGCAGCATCGGTGCTGACGCACCGGCTGCCGCCTTCGCGGGTTTTGCCTCAGCAAGGTATAAAACGGAACATAGTAAAAATGAGGAGACGATTATGAACAAGAACAAGACATTTACCTGGAAACTGAAAGACATTCTGATGGTTGCCATCATCGGCGTCCTGTTTTCCTTCCTGTATCTGGGAACGGACTACGCGGGACTTGCCATTTCCACGGCGCTGACTCCGGTCGGCTGGGGAACCGTCGGCTATGAGCCTCTCTATGGAATTTATTTCATGGCGGCTTCGCTTGCCATGTACATCATTCAGAAGCCCGGCGTTGGCATTGTCGCGGAGCTGATTGCGGCAACGCTTGAGGTCCTCATGGGGAACTGGTTCGGCCCCGGCGTCATCCTGACCGGCATCCTGCAGGGCGCGGCGGTGGAGCTGGCATTCTTCCTGACGAAGTATCGCAGATTCAATCAGAAGACCATGATTCTCGGCAGTATTTCCGTTGCCCTGATCAGCTATGCGTACCATTTCTGGGAATCCCAGTATTATCTGCTGGCACCGAAGTTTGTCATTGTCATGGTTCTGACGAGACTCGTCAGCTCGATCATTTTCACCGGAATCATTGCGACGCTTCTCGGCAACGGCCTTGCCAAGGCAGGCGTTCTGAAGGCATATCCTCTGGGACAGCGCGCGGAAGAAAGCTATGAAGTCGATGAATAATGCCGCTCTGGAGGCAGAGGGAGTCAGCTTCCGCTATATTGAGAAGAACAAAAAGGAGGTGCTGGATCATGTCAGCATCTCCTTTCCCGAAGGAAAAATTTCCGTTCTGATGGGGGCAAGCGGCTGCGGGAAAAGTACGCTCTTTGCGCTTCTTGCGGGCCTGTATCCGGAAAACGGCGGCGTCCTGACCTCGGGAGAAATCCGGCTGTTCGGAAAGCCTCTGGGAGAGTACTCCATTCCGCAGAGGGCAGAGAAGCTCTCCGTGATGTTCCAGAACGCGGATCTGCAGTTCTGCATGGATACGCTGCGGAAGGAAATGCTCTTCTGTCTGGAGAACATTTCGTGTCCCCCGGAAGAAATGCAGGGGCGCGTGGAGAAGGCGGCCGGTGCGCTGCAGATGACGGACATGCTGGACCGGCCGTTTCAGACGCTGTCCGGCGGAGAGAAGCAGAAGGCGGAGCTTGCCTGCCTTTTCCTTCTCGGATCGAAGGTGATCCTTCTGGACGAGCCCTTTGCGAACATCGATGAGATGTGGGCGGAGCGGATTGTGGACATGCTGGTCCGCATGAACCGGGAGTACGGAACAACGATCATTGCGGTGGATCACTCGCTGGATTACTGGCTGGAGGTGCTGGATGAGATCCAGGTCCTTCGCCAGGACGGAAGCGTGATCCGCGGCATTGGAAAAGAGAATCTGAAGGATTACGCGGAGCTGTTCCGCGAAGAGGGACTGCGCTGGCCTTTGGAAGAGAAGAAGCATCCGGAGAGACTCCCTGAGGGGAAAGCCCGCATCACAATGGAGGGAGCCGGTGTTTTTGCCGGGAAAAAGAGGAAACTGTCCGGACATCCGGTCCTTGCCGGAGCAGACGCTTCTTTTTATGAAAACGAAATGACGGCGATTCTCGGCCCGTCCGGGTGCGGGAAAACCACTCTGTTCCGCACGCTTCTCGGGCAGCAGGACTATACGGGAAGCATCCGGATCGGCGGAAGGGAGCTTCGGAAGATTCCGGGGAAGGAGCTGTTTTCGGAGGTCGGAATCGTTTTTCAGAATCCGTCCAATCAGTTCATTACGCAGAATGTCCTGGAGGAAATCGAGAGCGGTCTTCTCGGGAAGCTGGCAAAGCACGAGGAGCTTCAGGGGAGTGCGGCCGAACAGGAGGCACTGGAGCTCCTGCGGAGCTTTCATCTGGACAAATTCCGGAAGTATTCACCGTACATGCTGAGTCAGGGGCAGCAGCGCCGGCTGGCGGTCCTGTCGATTCTTGCGGGAAAGCGGAAGATCCTTCTTCTGGATGAGCCGACCTACGGGCAGGATGATGCCATGACGAAGGAGATCATGGAGCTCCTTCGCGGGCAGATGGAGAAGGAGAAAATGACGATCCTGTTCACAAGCCATGACAGAAGGCTCGTGGAGGAATGGGCGGACCGGTGCTATCTTTTCCGGGAAGGGAGACTGTGTGAGAATCATGGAACGGATTAACCCGCTGACCAAAATGCTGGCGATTCTGATCGCGGCGGTGCTTCTGACCTTTAATCACAGGATCATGCTGAATTTCCTGATGTTCGCGGGAGGCATGATTCTCATTCTGTTCTTCTCCAAGGCGGAGAAAAAGAGGCTTCTGAAATTTCTGGTTCCGATGCTGATTGTCATATCGGCACTGTTCATGGCGGGGTATCTGAACTCCTCGCAGACGATGAATATGAACTATGCGATCGGGACGAAGCATGTGGAGGATGTGGTGCAGAACGGTCCGGTTTACACGGGACTTCAGCTGTCAAGCCGGGTTCTGGCTTACATTGGAATCGGACTTCTGTTCGCGCTGACGACACCTCCGGAGGATTTTATTATGAGTCTGATGCATCAGGCTCATGTGAAGCCGAAGTTTTCCTACGGCATTCTGGCGGCGTTCCATCTGATGCCGGAAATCGGCGCGGAGCTGGAGGCGGCAAGGCTTGCCTATCGGGTTCAGGGGATTTCCGTCGGCAGGCTTTCCCTGAAGCCGGTGTTTGCCGCCCTGGTCAACTGCATCCGCTGGTCGGAGAATCTGGCGATGGCAATGGAATCGAAGGGGTTTGACGGGGACGGCAGCAGGACCTTTGCGCGGGAGTTTCATGTGCACTGGTATGACGTCGTTTTCCTGATCCTTCTCCCGGCGCTCGTTCTGATTGGAATGAATACGCTGCCGGTGTAGACCGGGAATGAATCTGACCGGAGGGCCTTTCTGAGTGAAGAGCTGTGGTGTCGGTTCAGACCGGGAGAATAAGAACGTTTGTTTGGAATTTTGCCCCGCAAAGTCCGGAAATGAGGTAGAATGATAGCCGACAGGCAAAAAAGCGAACAGGTAAAGCGGGACAGATTCATGACCTTTGAAGAATATAAGAAGAAATACTCTCTGCAGCTGACAGATCAGCAGGACAGGGCCGTTCAGGCAGTGGACGGTCCTGTCCTTGTTCTTGCCGTTCCGGGAGCCGGAAAGACCACGGTTCTGGTGGCAAGACTGGGATATATGCTGCTCTGCCGCGGAATCCGGCCGGAAGAAATTCTGACGGTGACCTATACGGTGGCGGCAACCCGCGATATGCGCCGGAGATTTGAAAGAATGTTCGGTGAAATCTGCCCCGGGGCGGAGAGGCTGGAATTTCGGACCATCAACGGAATCTGTGCCCGCGTGATTGCGGAGTACGGAAGGAAAATCGGAAAAGAGCCGTTTGCCCTGCAGACGGATGAGGGGGAAATTCAAAGACTCCTTCGGGGACTTTATATCGAAGAGGCAAAGGCTTATCCGACGGAATCGGAAACGGCGGATTTAAGGAGCCGCGTCAGCTACATCAAGAACATGCAGTTCTCCGGAAGGGAACTGGAGGAGCTGGATGAGGAGGCAGGATACCCGCTTTCGGAGATTTACCGGAGATACTGCAGCGCGATGAAACAGCAGGGACTCATGGACTACGATGACCAGATGGTCTATGCACTGACGATCCTGACCCGCTGTCCGGAACTCTTGCAGGAATATCGCGAAAGGTACCAGTATCTGTGCGTCGATGAGGCACAGGACACATCGAAGATTCAGCACAGGATTTTGAAGCTCCTCGCGGGAAATGGCAATCTTTTCATGGTCGGCGATGAGGACCAGAGCATTTACGGATTCCGGGCGGCTTATCCAGAGGCACTTCTTTCCTTTGAACAGGACCACTCGGGGGCGAAGATCCTTCTGATGGAGCGGAATTTCCGCTCCGATGCCGCGATCGTAAAGGCGGCCAACCAGCTGATTCAGAAGAACACCCTGCGGCATCCGAAGCGTATGATTCCGGTGCGGGAGCAGGAGAGCAGGGTGCGGATTTTCTCCGTGAAGAAACGGGAAGATCAGTACGCCTATCTCGCAGAGCAGGCAAGGGAGTGTGTGCCGGGGCAGATGGAAGAGAAACGGCAGGAAACAACAGCGGTTCTGTATCGCAATAACGAGAGCGCGGTTCCGCTGATTGACCGCCTGGAGCGGGAAGGGATCCCCTACAACGTCCGGAGCGCGGATCTGTCCTTTTTTACCAGCCGCGTGATTTATGACGTCATCGGAATTTACCACTTTCTGCAGAATCCGGGGGACACCGGTCTGTTCCTGCAGATTTATTACAAGCTGAATCTGTATGTCTCGAAGAAGGCGGCGGAAGAGGTTTGCAGCCGGGTAAGAAGTAAGGCACTGCAAAAGACAGAAGAGGCGCAGAGAGCAGAACAGGGGCGTGCAGAAAAGGTGCAGAAAGCAGAAGCCAAAGTGCTTGCAGAAACGGAAAAAACGCAGGGAAAATCCTGGGCTGTGTCCAGGAAAAACGTGCAGACTGCAGTGAACGGAGTGCCGGATCAAATGGATATTCTGACAGCTCTGGTGCGTGATCCGGGAACGCCGGAGTATGTCCGGAAGGCGGTTCGGGAGGTGCGGCGGTATGCGGACCGGATTCTTCACGGGCCGGCCCTGACGGCACTGCAGCTGATCGATGGTCCGCTGGGATACGGCGCCTATCTGGAGCGAATGGGCCTTGGACGCGGCAGGCTGGATCTTCTGGAGGTTCTGGCTGAGAGTGAGCCGTCGATAGAGAGCCTCCTTGCCCGAATGGATGCGCTGCAGACCACGATTCGCGAGAAGGAGTATGACCCGCAGTGCGGGTTTCTTCTGTCGACCATCCACGCCAGCAAGGGCCTCGAGTATGACCGGGTGTTCCTGATGGATGTGGGAGACGGCGTGTTCCCTGGAGTTCTGCCTCCGGAGCAGGCCGGAAACAGCGGGAGTACAGCGGGAAGAAGGAATGCACACCGTCCGTATTCCGGAGAAAGCAGAGATTCCTCTATGCCGGGGACCGTGCCTCCGCAAGACACAAAACGTCAGGCGGAGCTTTCTGCATTTGAGGAAGAACGGCGCATTTTCTATGTCGGAATTACAAGGGCGAGAAATGAGCTGACGATTCTGAAGCTGCCGCAGGGTTCGGAATTTGCAAACGAGCTGCTGCCGCAGGCTTCCTCACGCGGTCGGAAAACAAAAGAACCGGTTAGACAGAGAATTGCTACAGGGAGAAATCCATCAGATCATGGAAGACACAGGACGCCTGCCGAGAAGAACGGATTCGGGCACGACAGATACGGATTGGCACGGTACTCAGAAAAAGCGGACCGGAAGGAGCCGGATCCCCTGGTGGTCCGTGAATTCTGCGAACAGGTCCGCGAGGGACACCGGCGCGTCATTCATGCGCGTTACGGGAGTGGGGACATTCTGAAGCTGGATGAAAAGAAAAAGCGGATTATGATACAATTCGATGATGGGATGCAGCGCAAGTTGGATCTTGCCATTGCGGTTGGGACAGGACTTCTGGAGCTGAGGCGATAGCCGCAGCAGAAAAGCAGAACTGCAGGGGAAGAGGCTGGGCTTTGACAGAAAAACGCCCGCGCGTCAGTGCAGATTTCTGTCAGACTGCAAAAAGAAAACTGCAATATAGGATAGAACGATGAACCGAGTTTTTGTGGATCTGGAGATGCACCCGGTCGGGCCGGAGTATGTGCAGGAACGGAATATTTTCAAGTTTGAGACCATCGAGGTCGGGGCGGTGAAGCTGGATGAAGACTGTCAGGAGACCGCTTCTTTCTGCGAATATGTAAAACCGCTCTACAGTGAGACGGTCCTGCCGCGCTATGAAGAGCTGACAGGCATTACCACGCAGATGCTGGCGGACGCGGATGCGTTCCCGAATGTGCTCCGGCGTTTCGTGGACTGGTGCGGGGAGGACTACACGGTGTATTCCTGGAGCAAAACGGACCTCAGCCAGATCCGCGGCGAGTGCAGGCTGAAAGGGATCAAGGCGGATGAGAGCCTGAACTATATGCTGCATCACTGGCAGGATTTTCAGAAGCAGTTCAGCCGCCTGGTCGGAATCAAGCATCCGATCAAACTGGAAGAGGCCGTGGGACTCGGCGGGCTGGATTTTGACGGAAGGGCGCATGACGGACTGGTGGATGCCCGCAATACGGCCAATCTCTACCGTCAGTCGCGGGACGAGCAGATGTTCCGCAAACTGAAGGCACTCATCAGTGAGAAGGAGAATCCGCTGGTGTTCTCCATGGGAGATGTGTTTAATTTTGGAGATCTGAAGCTGGAAGACGGGGAGAACTGACCGGCGGCGGGCATGCTGCGGCAAGGCTGGGACAGGGGCCGGCCGAACGTTGATCCGGCGGTGATACGTTTACCTGGAAATGCAGCAGAAACCCAAATGCTGTCACATGGGGAAAAGGGAATTGAAGAAAAGAGATGAGATATTTTACGAAAAATTGTGGCGTCTGATGGTTCCGATCGTACTGCAGAATCTGATGCTGGCGCTGGTCGCCGTGGCGGATGCATTCATGCTGGGCGGTCTGGATCAGAACTACATGTCGGCGGTGTCACTGGCGACGCAGTTCCAGTTTATTCAGAATATGTTCCTGGGAGCCACGACGGCGGGACTCGGAATACTGGGCGCCCAGTACTGGGGAAAGGGCGAGGCTCACACCGTAGATGACATCTTCTGTCTGGCGCTGCGGCTGTGCGGCCTGATTTCGGCGGTGTTCTGCCTGGCGTGTCTGTGCATTCCGGAAATGCTGATGCGCGTTTTCACGAATGAGGAGATTCTGATTGAGTACGGCGCGGAGTATCTGCGGATTGCGGCATTTTCCTACCTGATCACCGGAGTATCACAGTGCTACCTGGTGGTCATGAAGATCAGCGATCACGCGAAGACGACTGCGATAGTCAGCTCGGCAACGGTATGCATCAATATTGTTCTGAACGCGGTGCTCATCTATGGCGCGGCAGGGATCCCAGGGATGGGAGTCCGCGGCGCGGCCGCAGCAACCCTGACGGCCAGAATCATTGAATTCGCCGCTTCCATCGCGGTTTCCTTCCGGCCCGGGTATCTTCATCCGGATGCGGGACGGCTGTTTTATCGGAACAGGGAGCTGGAGCATGATTTTTACAAATGCATGCTGCCGCTTCTGGGGGCAAGCCTTTTCTGGGGAATCGGCTTTACTTCTTATTCCTCGTTCATGGGGCACCTTGGGACGGATGCGGCTGCGGCCAATTCGGTTGCGGCGGTGGTGCGTGACGTCATCTGCTGCCTGAGCGTCGGCATCGGCGGCGCAGCCGGCATCATGGTAGGCAACGAGCTCGGTGCGGGGAACCTGGAACGCGGCAAAGCCTATGGAATCCGCCTCATGAAAATATCCTTCCTGACAGGAGTTATCATGCTGCTTCTGATGGCGGCATCGGCTCCGCTGATCCTGCATTTTGTAAAATTGACACCGCAGGCGGCGGAATATCTGAAGGGAATGTTCGTGGTCATTGCGTTCTATATGATCGGCCGGTCCGTCAATGAGGTGACGATCAACGGCATTTTCGGCGCGGGGGGCGATACCATGTTCGACCTGTACAGCCTTGCCGTGTGCATGTGGGGAATCGCGATTCCTCTGGCTGCAGCGGGAACCTATCTGTTTCACTGGCCCGTGGTGGTCATATATGCCTGCACCTGCATCGATGAAGTCGGAAAGCTGCCGTGGGTGCTGCATCATTTCTATCGGTACAAGTGGGTAAAAGATCTGACCCGTGGGTAAAGAATCCGTATACAGGTGAGAAGTTTGAAAGTGACATCGATATGTCGCTTTCAAACTGCAGCATTCGGCAAAACTGCTGCACTCGAAGATGTTTGATGACATCTTCTCCTGCTTAGAGTGTCGCTTGGCGGCACTCTATACACAGAGAGAATTCGCCTTCGCGAAATTCTCTCTGGTATCGCGGATTTTGCCTCAGCGGGGTATGAAAATGAGACGAAGAAAGTATCAAAGATACCGGAAATCACATCCGGTCCGGAATTTTATCGTCACGCTTCTGATTGTTCTCGTAGCAGGAGCCGTACTGTTATGGTATGCGGGTCCGTTGAAGCATCAGGTGGCGCAGAAGGTCAGCACGCAGATCATGGAAACCGCGGCGGACAGTGCAGCGAGCCAGATCGCGACAGCATCGGGAGGAGCAATCTCCGAGGAAGCTGCAAAACAGCAGATTCAGCAGGGACTGGATTCGATGTCGGCGGAGGACAAGGAGACGCTGACGGGCATCGTGGAGAATCATATGGATGGATCCACGGTCGCTGACATCACCGGACAGGTGGTGAGCGGCAATGTGCAGGGAGCTGCAGAGACGGCCGCGAAGGAGCTCACGCCGGAAGAATATCAGAAGCTCCAGGAGATGGCACTGAAGTACCTGGGACAGGGAGTGCTCCCGTAGTTTTTATGAAAATGTAAAATCAAATCAACAATGAGAATATCATTCCTGCGGATGATTGACAGCCCAGGCAGCACAAAGGGTTCTGCTACCCATCCGGATCATTACACCAAGATATTTGCGTCCGTGAGAGCCGGGCGCATTTTTGCTGTCATAGACATGTGAAATTCCATTTCCGTACACGGCATATAAGTATCGTCTTTTATTTTTCGATTGCGCATCAGGTAAGCAGACAGTACACTTATCTTAAGTATGTTCAGAATCAGAATTCTGCCCGGCAAATGAATTTACCGGGCAGTCATGATTAAAATTAGCAGTCGGACGGCTGCGCAGGAGTATTCCGGCAGAAATTACGGATGAACCAGGCAGATGTGAACCTGGTGGAAAGAATGAGGGAGAGAATCGGATGAAGAATCGAAGGTTGGCGGCGGCAATGCTGATGATAGCGATGGCAGCAGGTGTGGCAGGCTGCGGATCGCAGTCGGAGGGCGGTAGCAAAAAGGTGAAGCTGGATCCCAACAATCCGGTCTCTCTTACTGTCTGGCATTACTACAACGGAACCCAGCAGGCAACCTTCGATCAGCTGCTGGAAGAATTCAATTCCACGGTCGGTCAGAAGGAAGGCATTTATATGGAAGGCTACAGCTACGGCTCGGTGTCGGATCTGGAGCAGGCCGTCAACAGCTCGCTGAATGAGGAAGTGGGAGCGGAGGACCTTCCGGATATTTTCTCTTCCTACGCAGATACAGCCTACGCCGTGCAGAAGGAGGGAAAACTGACCGATCTCACCCAGTATTTTACGCAGGATGAACTGTCGGAATACGTGGATGCCTATGTGCAGGAGGGATATTTTAACGACGATGGAGCCCTGTATCTTCTTCCTGTTGCAAAGTCCACGGAGATTATGATGATCAACAAGACCGACTGGGAGCCTTTTGCGAAGGAGACCGGTGTGACAGAGGCGGATCTTGCAACCATCGAGGGCGTTGTGAAGGTGGCGGAGAAGTATTACGAATGGACCGATGCCAAAACGCCGGATGTTCCGGATGACGGAAAGGCTTTCTATGGAAGAGATTCGATGGCCAATTACTTCGTGATCGGAATGAAGCAGATGGGAACGGACATCTTCTCCGTAAAGGACGGCAAGGGAACGGTGCAGCCGGACAAGGACAAGGTGAAACGCCTCTGGGAGAACTACTATGTTCCTTATGTAAAGGGATACTTTGGAGCCTACGGGAAGTTCCGTTCGGATGATATCAAGACGGGCGATATTCTGGCTTACACGGGTTCGACTTCTTCCACGTTCTATTTCCCGGACAATGTGGAGACGGAAGAGACTTCCTATCCGATCGAATACATGGTGGAGAACGCGCCCATTTTCGAGGGCGGCGAGAACTACAAGGTGCAGCAGGGCGCTGGCATGGCGGTGACGAAGTCGGACGAGCAGCACGAGTATGCGGCCTGCGAGTTCCTGAAATGGTTCACCCAGAAGGATCAGAACCTGCGGTTTGTATGTGAGTCCGGATACCTTCCGGTCCGCAAGGAATCCAACAGCATGGAAGCTCTGGATCAGGTGATCGAAGACAACCAGATTGATATGAATCCCAAGGCATACGACTGCCTGAAGAGCACCCTGGATAATTTTGACACCACGAAATTCTATACCACGAAGAGCTTTGAGAACGGATACAGTGCACGCAAGGTCCTGGAGTACAATCTGTCCGATCAGGCAAAGGCCGATAAGGAAGCCATTGATGAGGCAGTTGCAAACGGCACGTCCCGGGAAGAGGCGGTCAGCCCGTACGTTTCGGACGAAGCGTTTGAGAACTGGTATGCAGGCTTCTGTGATGCGCTGAACCAGGCCATTGCGGGATAAAGTAAGGAAGAACCATCGGATTGATGCCGTTTCTGCCGTGGCAGGAGCGGGAAGTTTGGAAGTGATATCGATATGTCACTTCCAAACAGCAGCATCGGTGCTGACGCACCGGCTGCCGGACGGCGGGAATGAAAAGGCTGAACAAAAAGGCTGGGTGAACAGGACGTGAAACGCAAGAAGACCTTATTCCAGATTGTATTGATCCCCATATTGATGGTTGTATTTGTACAGGGAATACTGCCGTTTCTGACGCTTGTTCTCAGCGGAGTCAGATCCAGCCTGGAGGAAAACATTATCCGCATGGACACGCATGTGGTGGAGAATTCACAGGTTGTCCTTGAGAACGAGATGGTGGAAAAATGGCGCTCCGTCTATCGCAGCAGCGATGAGCTCTCGGCCAGCCTTCTGAAGGTTCTGGAGAAGCACGGGATGACTGAGGAAGAATTCCTTTCCTCAGACGAAGTTCAGCAGGAATATCTGAGCGTTGTTTTTCCGGAGATGGTGGACAATCTGCAGTACAACACGACTTCCGGTCTTTTCCTGATTCTGGCCAACGATCAGCCGACGGATGAGAGTGCGGCTTACCATGGCTTTTTTATCCGCGACTCGGATCCGCAGACCAAGACGGCGACCAACACGGACCTTCTGATGGAGCGCGGGGCGAAGAAGCTCTCGCACAGCCTGTCCATTTCCCTGGATTCGACATGGACGACGGATTTTCACTTCCTTGGAAACGGAACGCAGGAGGCGGATGATTTCTTCTATAAGCCATATCTGGCGGCGCTGACGCATAAGGATTCCGGCATGACTGTGCTTGGCTACTGGGCAAAGCCGTTCGTTCTGGAGAATTACGGAATGGACAGCCACAGAATGATCACCTATTCGGTTCCGCTGAAGGTGAGGGATACCGTCTATGGCGTTCTCGGCGTTGAAATTTCCATGGACCTTCTGGATGATTATTTCTCTGTCCGGAATCTGGATAGTTCCATGAATGCCGGTTACGCTCTTCTGGTTGATCACGGGAACGGTGAGTATGAGTCACTGGCCGGAAAGGGAGCGCTCTACGATGCTGCCATGCGCGGCAGAGACAGCCTGACACTGACCAGTGAGGACGGATCGTCTTCCTTTTACCGGGTACAGGGAGCGAAGGTTGGAAATCAGGGAATTTACGCCATTCCCATGGAACTGAACATTTACAGCAATCACGTGCCGTATTCCGATACGAAATGGGTACTGTGCGGTTTTGTGAGTGAGAATTCGGTTTATGGTCTCGGGACCAGCCTGTATCGGAGGATGCTGGCTGCGATTGTAATCAGTCTGGTATTGGCGAGCGGCTGCGTACTGATTCTGAGCCGTTATGTGACGAAGCCGGTCTATCGCCTGATGGAGAGTGTCCGCGGCGGTGTAGAGGGAATCCGGAATTTCCGGACGGCGAACATTCTGGAAATCGATGAACTGCACGACGTCATTGAGAATCTGACAGATCGGCAGAAGAGGACAGAGGATCACCTTCTGGAGGAGAAGGAGAAATACCGGATTGCCGTGGAGAGCACGGACGATATTTTCTTCACTTTCAACCGGACAACCAGGCAGCTGGAGATCGTCAACAGCCAGAAGAACGACGGTGTCTGGAACTGCAGTGAGCACCCGGAATTTCTGGATGCGCCGGGCAATGTTTACATCCATCCGGACGATGTGAAATCGCTTTATGAGGCAATTTCTTCGGGAGGCACCCGGCTGGATGCGGAATTCCGTCTCCGGGAGAGTGCGCAGGAGCCGTATGGCTGGGTTCATTTGTCCGGAAGTGTGATGCAGGATGAGAATGGAGAATTCAACCGGATGGTCGGCTGCGTGCACAGCATCCAGCAGCAGAAGCTTCTCGAGGAAGCACAGCGCAACAAGCAGATTCTGGATCCGGTGACATCCTTCTATCGTCTTACCTACGGACGGGAAGCCATTGAGGCAGGCAGAAAGGCCCGCCCTTCCGGTGCACTGGCGCTGGTCAGTGTGGATCGTCTGACCTCCATTGCAGAGCAGTACGGCCTTGTTTTTGAAGAGGTTCTGCTGGAACAGCTCGGGAGAAAACTTCTGGATTGCTGCCGGGAGACGCTTTCCTCGGAGGTTCTGTATGTGCGGGCGGGAGAGAACCGGATTCTCCTGTGGCTGGCAGGAATGGAACCGGAGAATGTAAGACCGGTTCTGATGAAAGCGGGCCGGAGTTTTTCCGAAATTACGGATGAGAACTATCTGGTGCTGCACCTGTCGTGCGGCGCTGCGGGCCTTGCGGAGGGCATGAAGCTCTCGGTCGGAATTGACCGCGCGGAGCTTGCGCTGGAAACGGCGGCAAGGAGAAAGGAAGATGTTGTTCTGTACGAGCGGCTTTCTGAGAACGAGAGGAAAGTGCCGGTCCGGAGCGGCATCCGTGAGACAGAATCCTTCGCACGGATCCGTCAGATGAGCGTCCCTTCTCTTGCATTGAATCTGTTCGACCGGAATGGAGACATTCATGCGGTCATGGATGTTCTCGTGTTGAAGCTGCGGGAGCATGGCCCGCTGGACAATGTGCTTGTGACGCGTTTTGATCACGATTATCTGTCCAGTTCGGTGACTTACCGCTGGAAGAGAGAAAACGGGCAGAAGGATCTGATTCTTCACTGCACCGGATCAAAGTATCAGACGTATGCGGAGGGACGGGTCACGCAGAAGCTCCTTCCGATTACCGGACAGGAATGGGATGATCCTGCACTGGGGACATTTCTGAACCGGCAGACAGGATTCCTTTACCACATGGAAGACAACGGACATTACACGGGGAGCATTGTTTTTCTCGGCGTGAATCTGGAGCTGTTCCGGGATATGAACCGGCAGAAGCGTCTGGAAGAAATCAGCACGATCATTCAGAACCGGATCAATCTGCAGCGGCACGATCTGCTGGCGCAGGCCAAATCGGATTTCCTTGCGCGGATGTCGCATGAGATCCGGACGCCGATGAACGGGATCATCGGAATGACGGAAATTGCCCTGCGCAGCGGGCAGAGTGAGGAACGAAGAACCGACTGCCTCCGCAAAATCGAGAGTTCCTCCAACTATCTGCTGGGCCTTCTGAACGATATTCTGGATATGTCCAAGATTGAGAGCGGGAAGATGCGGCTGGTCTGCAGCAGCTGCAATCTCCGGGAAACGGTGGAGAATCTGGAGAACATTATGGGGGCCAGACTGGCTGAGAGGGATCTTCAGTATCTTCCGGAAATCGATCTGGTACATGACTGGTTCCTGTGCGATGAGCTTCGGATCAATCAGGTGCTGGTGAATCTTCTCAGCAATGCGGTGAAGTATACCAGTGCGGGCGGGCACGTCTGGCTTACGGTGAGAGAAGAGCCGGGAGAGAACGGAAAGTCCCGCGTCAGCTTTGCGGTGAGGGATGACGGAATCGGAATTCCTGCGGAGAAGCAGCAGCTGATTTTCCAGAGCTTTGAACAGGCGGATGATTCGGAGAGCGCGAGAAGGCAGGGAACCGGACTCGGACTCGCGATCTGCAGCAGTCTGGTTCATATGATGGATTCCAGCATTGAGCTGCAGAGTGCGCCGGATCAGGGGAGTACCTTCCGCTTCACGGTGGAGCTGGCACCGATTGAAAAAGAGACGGAAGAGACGCGCGCCGGAAGAACCGTCAATCTGAAGGGGAAAAAGGTACTGATCGTAGAGGACAACGCTCTGAACATGGAAATCATTCACACGCTTCTGGAAGATTACGGAATGCGGGTGGAAGAGGCCAGAAACGGAAAAGAAGCGGTGGAAGCCGTGAAGGCAAGGCCTGGCCATTACGATCTGGTTCTGATGGACATCATGATGCCGGTTATGGACGGTCTGGAGGCGACAAGAGAGATCCGGAGGATTCCGCGGGAGGACTGCAGAACGATTCCGATTGTCGCGATGAGTGCGAATGCGTTTGATGAGGACGTGAAACGGTCGCTGGCCAGCGGCATGAACGGACATCTGTCGAAGCCGGTGGATATTAAGAAACTGGAGAAGATGCTCGGAGAAGTTCTCAGATAGCATTCCGGGGGGATAAAAAGAGGCTGTGAAATCATTCGCACGGATGATCTCACAGCCTTTGTTGTCGCTCTTGACTTAAGTCGGCTGAGCTTGTGATGAGGTTGTGAAGCAAACGA